>JBKHBM010000131.1:0-12152 GCA_046542385.1 Desulfatibacillaceae bacterium
AATTCCGAGTTTTTCAACGGGCTGTTATAACGAGGCGCAATCGAACGAGTGACTGTGTCGGCCGCCTCACTGGCTATCGCAATGAGGCGGAGGCCGCCGTGGTCGTGTCCTCCTCGCCGACTTGTCCCGTGTTCGATGCCAGGTCGGTGTCATGCGTCTGACCGTGGGCGGGCATTACAGGTTTCCAACCGAAGTTCCCTTGTTGACAGGAAAGAAATATCTGGATAAAATTCAAATATTTTCGCATCGACGCCCTGTGCGGCCCCGGGGGGATTCAGCCCGGGCCGAATCCCGACTTCTTCACAAGTGCATGTGAACGGCCTGCTTCACGGGGATTGTCACAAGTCCCTCGACACTTTCATCGCGGAGCCGGGGTTGTACGCATGCTCAGGCGAAAAAACCGGCGGAGGAAGTTTCCTTACATGACGACCCGCGCACACCAGCCTGTTGAAAAACGCGATCCGTGGCGTTGGGCTTTGTCGTTGTTGAACGGGCCGCGGATTCCGGGTTTTTCAACGGACCGTTGTCGGCATCCGCGGATCCGGTCCCTGTCGACGCCCGTTTTCGGGGAGCGGGGCTTGTGAGCGGGCCGGACGCCGGACATACGCGTCGCGCTGTCTTTCTGGCCTGTCTGGCGGTGGCGGCGGCCTCCCTTTGCCTGTATGCCAGGACGGTCGGGTTCGACCTGCTGGCGTACGACGATCCTCTGTACGTGACCAGGAACCCGGTGGTTTCCGAGGGGATTACGGCTCGCGGCCTGTTCTGGTCATTCACCTACGGCACCTGGGAAAGCAACTATTTCGTGCCGCTCACCTGGCTAACCTTTCTGGTGGACGGCGAGATCCACGGGACCAACCCGGGAGGTTACCACCTCAGCAACGCCCTGCTGCACGCCGCCAATGCGGTACTGCTGCTTCTGGCCTTTTTCAGGCTCACCGGTTCCCTCAAAAGGAGCCTGGCCGTGGCCGTGTTGTTTGCCGTGCACCCCCTGCACGTGGAAGCCGTGGCCTGGGTGGCCAGCCGCAAGCACCTGGTCTACGGAGTGTTCTGGTGGGCGGCGCTGTTCAGCTACGGCCGCCATGCCCGGAACCCGGGTCCCGGAAGCATGGCTCTGGTAGTGCTGTTTTTCTTTCTGAGCGTCCTGGGTTCGCCCGCGGTGGTGACCATGCCCCTTGTCCTGCTGGTACTGGATTACTGGCCCCTGGGGCGATTCGGCCACGCGGCGGGCACCACGGGAGGGGTGCGTACCGGATTTGGTTCGCTGGTGCTGGAAAAGGCCCCTCTGGTCGGAATATCCGTGGTGGCCGGGGCGGCCACCTTTTTCACCCAGAGGTCCGAGGGGGCCCTGGCTCCGTCGGACGCGTTTTCCCTGCTGGTGCGCGCGGGCAACATGGTCCTGGCCTTTTTTCTGTACGTCTGGAGGACACTGGTGCCGGTGAACCTGTCCATAGCCTACCCCATGCCCGAAGTGCCTCCCTGGTGGCAGGCGGGCGCCGCCGCGGCCGTTCTGGCGGGAATAACGTGGGCCGCCGTGCATCGACGCCGCGATCTTCCGTGGTTTCTCGCCGGATGGCTGTGGTTCGTTTTGGCTCTGCTGCCGATGTCCGGCCTGGTGGTCGTCGGCCCCCACGTCATGGCGGACCGCTACACGTATGTGTCGTTGACCGGGCTTTTCCTGATTCTGGTCTGGGGAGCAGTCCGCCTTGCGAGGAGATGGACCGGGTGGAAAGCCCGGGTGGCTGCCGGGGCAATGGCCGCCTGCGTGATGCTGCTGTGTTTTGCGTCCTGGGATTACACCGGGGCCTACGCGGATACGGAAACCGTGTTCCAGCGGGCGCTTGAGCGGGACCCGGACAACTACGTGGCCCACGGAAACCTGGGTCTTTTGTACAATTCCAGGGGCGAGTACGACAAGGCGGTTCGGCATCTGGCCGAAGCCATAAGACGCAAGCCGGATTTCGCCAAGGGAGTGGAGGTGCTGGCCTGCATTCATACCCGGAGAGGGGAGCTGGACGACGCCTTGACTGTGTACATGCAGGCGTTCAGCGCCTACGGAGAAAGAAGCCCTCCGGAGATACCCAACAACATAGGCAACCTTCTCCTGGCCAAGGGCGAGTTGGACATGGCGGCCCGGTTTTTTCGCGCCGCGCTCAAAAGGAAACCGGACCTGGCTGAAGCCCATATCGGACTGGGCACCGTGCTGGAGGAAAAGGGGGAGTACGAACGGGCAGTGTCGCAGTTCTACATGGCCCTGGAGGCCGAGGAGTTCGCCGCGCCCGTCCATCTGCACATAGCCAGGGCCATGACGTCCCAGGGCAGGATGGTGGAGGCGGCCTACCATTTCCGGCGGGTTCTGGAGCGGGAGCCGCGTAATCACGCGGCGTTGAACGGGCTTGGCGTGACCAGCGCCGAAGCGGGCCTGCTGGAAAAGGCGGAGGAATACTTTCGTAAATCCCTGGCCGTCGAACCCGGCTACGAACCCGCCCGGGCAAATCTCGAAAAGCTGCGCGACATGGGCAACGGGCAATGACCGCGCGGCATGGGCCAGTCTCCGCCTACCTGCCGCACTCTCCCTGCCGGGTGATGTTGACACCCGCCGCCGCGGCCGCGCACTGGTTGGAATACGTTTTCCCGTCACAGCCGCACACAGGATCATATACCTGGATGCAGGCCTGGGGCTTTTGTGTGCACCAGCCAGGCCCCTCGCAGGTACCTTCGGGCTTCGCGCAGTAGCTTCCCTTGGGACAGTCGTCGTTGTTCAAACAATCGGTCGGCCCGCCGCGGGCGCCTCCGGCCCGGTCGCCGGCTTTGTCCGCCGCATTGCCCGGGTCCATGGCGCAGGCCGGCGCAAAGGCCAGCAGGGCCATCATGAAAACCGCGATGACAGTGTTTCTCATGGTTTGTCGGTGCTCCGATGCCATATCCGTCGTGTGGTCGGGGGGCGGCCTGCCGGATCGGCCTCCGGGGGAATGTCCGATGCTCGTGGAGTGGCCTGTCAGCCTGTTGAAAACGCGGTCCGCGGTGTTGCGACGCGTTTTTCGTCGGTGCGGCGTAGGCCAGGTACGCCAACCTCCTCGGAATTCGCGCGTCTTGCATCTCATTGTTTTCACCTGAATCCGCTCACGGATTCAGGTTTCAAACAGGCTGCGAGCTCCGGGTTTTTCAACGGGCTGCCACAGCCTACCACAATCCAGCGGGCAGTCAACCTGCCGCGCCAGGATTATTGGCGGGTTCGATCCATGCAAAGGCACGGAAGACAGGCGGAGGCTCCACTGGTGTGCCGCGCCTCCCTCTGGCGAGGTTGGCCCGCGAATAGTCCTCTGCCGGAGCGGTGGGACGGGGAAGGCATGCTCCGGGGCCGGGACATTCGTCCCGTTGCCGCCGAACTCCGATTCTGGTATTTGTGAACCTCCGCGCATTGGAATGTCCGTACATGGACATTTCCGGGTTCACAGCCAGAATCCCCCATGGAGGCGACGCCATGAAGCCCGAGACACTGGACCGTATCGAGGCGGTACAGGGAGACATAACCAGAATGGAAGTGGACGCTATCGTCAACGCGGCCAACAAGAGCCTGCTGGGAGGCGGGGGCGTGGACGGCGCGATTCATCGCGCCGCCGGCCCGAAACTTCTCGAGGAGTGCAGGGCCCTGGGAGGCTGTCCCACCGGAGAGGCGCGGATCACGGGTGGATACCGGTTGCCCGCCAGCCACGTGATCCACACGGTGGGGCCGGTGTACGGCGGCAAGCCCGAAGACGCCCGATTACTGGAATCCTGCTACCGGAACTCCATGCGCCTTGCAAGAGAAAACGGATTGAAATCCATAGCTTTTCCCGCCATTAGCTGCGGCGTCTACGGCTATCCCGTCGAGGAGGCCGCCAAAATCGCCGTGGACACCGTGGCTGATGAACTGGAAAAGCACGGCGCGGTGGAGCGGGTGGTCTTTGTGCTGTTCAGCGGGAGCGACCTGGATGTATACGAAAACTATATGCATTCCATTGGAATAAATGATGAACAGCGCGCTTGACAATGATGCCGCCTGTGGCTAGCATAATGGCATTGAGGCCGACATGGCGCGTTGCCTGTCGGCCTGATTATACTGTAAGGGGCGTCGCCCCGGCCAAGGAGTGTAAAAATGTTTGAAGTCACCGATGCTGCTTACGACAAGATTCAGGACTACTTCAAGAGTCAACCCGAAGTGGTTCCCATCCGCGTATTCCTGAACCAGGGCGGCTGAGCGGGCCCCTCTGTTGCATTGGCTCTGGATGAGTCAAAGGAATCGGACGAGGTTTTCGAAAAAGACGGTTTGACTTTCGTGGTGGACAAGGGTTTCTTTGAAGAGATCAAGCCCGTGAAGATCGATTTCACGCCCATGGGCTTTCATGTCGCGTCCAACCTCAAGGTGCAGCCCGGAGGCGGTTGCGGAGGTTGCGGCGGCGACACCTCGTGCGGTTGATACGCACGACAGGACCTTTCGGATAATCAAGGGGGGCGGTAGCCACGACAACGTGGTCCGCCCCCCTGTTCTTGCTGACACGTATTCGGTGCGGCGCGGCGGCGCGCGTTACCGGACGGGCTGCTATGGGAGCAGCTTCCTGACCAATGCCTCGCACTCCTCGCGGCTCATGATTTTGGGCACCGGATACATGGGGTGGGCCTCCTTCAGGGCTCGTTTCGCGATCAGCGGAATGTCGTTCTCCCTGAGTTCCCCTATCGTCTCCGGTATGTTCATGTTTTTGTTCAGTTCGCGCACCCTGTCTATGAATTTGCGTGAAAGCGCGTCGTTGGATTCTCCTGCCTTGCCGATCCCGGCGGCCACGGCGAGCCGCGCCAGGTTGTGCTTCGCGGCATCCCGGCTGAATTCCAGGACATGGGGCAGGATCACCGCGTTGGCCAGGCCGTGCGGCACCCCGTACAGGCCCCCCAGGTTATGGGCGATGGCATGGACGTAGCCGACGGCGGTCCGCGTGAACGCCGCGCCCGCGTAATAGGAGGCCAGAGCCAGGTTCGTGCGGGCTTCCATGTCCGAGCCGTCGTTGTACGCCCTTTCAAGGTACTTGAAGATCAGCTTTGCGGCCCTTTCCGCGTTTTCATCGGTAAATTCCGTCCCGTTTATACCGATGTATGCCTCTACCGCGTGAGTCAGGGCGTCCATGCCCGTGGTGGAGGTTATGTGGGGAGGGAGCCCGACCATGAGGGCCGGGTCCAGGACGGCGATCTTCGGTATCAGTTTGATGTCGTTGATGGCGAATTTCTCGTGGGTCCCGGCATCCGTGATGATGGCGGCGACGGTGGCTTCCGATCCCGTGCCCGCCGTCGTGGGTACGCAGAAGAACGGAGGGATCGGGACCAGCACGCGGAACAGGCCCTTCATCATGCGCACGGACAGGAAGGGGTTGCGGATCCTTGCGCCGATGATTTTGGCGCAGTCGATGGGCGATCCCCCGCCAAAGCCGATAAGGCCCTTGCAGTTGTTTTGCTTGTATATCCGGACGCCTGCCTCGACATTTTCGATGGTGGGATTGGGCTGGACGTCGTCGAAGATGGTGTACCGGATGTCCTTTTCCTCGAGGGACGCCAGAAGTCCCTCCAGGAGGTTGAGTCCCATCAACACCTTGTCCGTGACCACCAGGACATTGTCGATTCCCCTTGCCCTTATGTTTTCGGCCAGCTCGTTCACGCTTCCGGGCCCGGTCAGCAGTACCGGTACGGGAAAGGGGATGGTTACCGCGGTGATTTTCAGTGCCTTATGAAAGGCTCGATACGAACCCTTTTTCAACGTCGAGATCATGATCCACTCCTGTGTTGCTGGTGTTCGGAATTTCGGGCGCAAAAGCCGGGCGGGTGCGGAACCCTGCGCATGACCGGTGTTTCAGGGCGGCCGCGAACAGCGGAGCACCTTCTGGATGGCAGCTCAATGGTCGATGGTTAATGGAACCTTATGGCACCGATGGTCCGGCTTGTCCAGTCGATTTTTGGAACAGTGCGTCATTTCTTTTGGTACGGCTTTTTCCACGGGTCGCGGCGCACCGTATTCAGGTTGCGAAGGGCCTTGTACAGCGCGCCGGCCGCCAGTTCCGCGCAGTGGAAGTGGTCTTCGGGTATGCCGTGCAGTTCCTCCGCGATGGTATGCTCGTTCACTTCCCAGGCCTCGTCGATGGTTCTGCCTCCTATGAGAAATACGACGGCGTTGGCGCAGGCCAGGGTGTTCATGCATCCGTCGATGGCGAACCTGGCTTCGGTGATGGTGTCGCCGTTCGTTTTGAGGTAAAAGGACACGGTGTCCCCGCACTGTCCTGTCTGTCCCCCGGTTGCGTCGTAGTCCTCGGGAATGCCGGCATGATCGGTGTCCGAAGCCAGTTCGAGGAATCGGTCGGAATACCCGTCAAAGGGTCCCTCCGGCTTGTGGTCGTGCATGATTTGCGATCTCCCTCCAAAACGGGCCTGGAGCGCCCGTGGCAATGCGTGCGGAACTTCGTCACGGCTAACACTGATACCCCAATTCAATCCCCGAGACAAGTGATCGCGTGATGTCCCCGCGATTTTCCTTGCACGTGGAGCCGGGGGCGCGTTACACCGGCGGGCACGGATCGCGACCAAGGAGACATGAATGGCCAGATACAGTGACAGAAGCCAGGGGCGGCCCAATGTCAGGGGCCGAAGTGGCAACAGGCGCAGCTCGGCAACCGGTGGCAGGAGCGGCCCCCCCGGAGGTGGCCGGGGCAGGGGGGGCAAGGATTCCTCCAGAGGAAAGTTCACGCCTTCCGCGGACCGGCGCCTGGAAAGCGTGTTCCGACGCATAGGGGTCCCCGAACCCGAGCCCTTTGTGCCCGACCCCTTTCAGGTGCGGGCCGTGGAGCTTCTGGAGCACGGGGACGTGCTGGTTTCCGCGCCCACGGGATCGGGCAAGACCTGGATCGCGGAGCAGGCCATAGAGAACGTGCTGGCCAGGGGTGGTAGAAGCTGGTACGCCACGCCCCTCAAGGCCCTGTCCAATTCGAAGCTGGTGGAGTTCGGCGAGCGTTTCGGCACGGATAACGTGGGCATCCTGACCGGGGACCGAAAGGAGAACACGGATGCCCCGGTGATCGTGGGCACCACGGAGATCCTGCGTAACCAGATGTACGACTGCATGCACCAGGGCACGGACCTGGGCGCGGACCTGGTGATCCTGGACGAGGCCCATTACCTGGGGGACCCGGACCGGGGCGTGGTGTGGGAGGAGACCATGATCTACCTTCCCGGCCGGGTGCCCCTGCTTCTGCTTTCCGCCACCGTGGGCAACGCTGACGAAATCGCGGACTGGCTCACCTCCATCCGGGGCAGACCCTGCAATGTGGTGCTGGAAACCCGGCGCCCGGTCCCTTTGTATCCCCTGTTTCTCCATCCGAAGGGTACGCTGATGCCCCTGGTGAGCAAAAAGGGCCTGAATAAGGGGCGACCGCTTGAAAAACGGGTGTACGACTATGTCACCACGCCCAATGCGCCCGTGCTGAAGCTCAAGGAGGGAATGCCGCCGTGGGGCGACGTGCTGGCCGTCTTGCGGGAGTACAACCTGTTGCCCGCCATCTTCTTTCTCAAGTCACGCGCGGACTGCGACAAGGCGCTTTCCGTGTGCCCCAACGTCCTGGACCGCGACGGCGAGCGCCGGAGGGAGGTGGTGGAGCACCTGAACGACATCCTGGAGGACCAGCCATTCCTGGCAAGGCACCGCCAGAGGAAGTACATCGAACATTCCGCCGTGGCCTCCCACCACAGCGGCCAGTTGCCCGCGTGGAAACTGGTAGTGGAGGAGATGATGACAAAGGGCCTTCTGGACGCCGTCTTCGCCACTTCCACGGTGGCCGCGGGCGTGAACTTCCCGGCCCGAACCATCGTCCTGTCCAACTCGGACCGATTCAACGGGGTGGAGTTCGAGCCCCTGTCCGCCACCGAATACCATCAGATGACGGGCAGGGCGGGCCGCCGGGGCATGGACGCCATAGGCTTCGCCCTCATGCTGCCGGGCAGGTTCATGGACCTCAAACACATCGGGGACCTGCAGACCGAGGGCGCGACCCCGGTGCTGTCCCGCATTCGGGTGAACTTCTCCATGGCGCTCAACCTTCTGCTCTCCCACCAGCCCGCGGACATCCGGCTGCTGCTGGAAAACTCCTTTGCCACGTTTCTCGCGGAAAGGCAGGGGCCCAAGGCAAAGAAGCGGGCCGCGAGATCGGGACGCGGCGAGGCGTGGCTCTGGCAGGACTTCGTCCGTCATCTCCGGTTCCTGAAGGCCGAGGGGTACGTGGGCGAGGACGACAGGCTGACCGGGGACGGGCTGTGGGCCTCCCAGCTGCGGGTGGACCAGCCCCTGATGATCGCGGAATGCCTGCGCCAGGGCCTGTTCCCGGAAGGCGACCCGGCACTGCTCGCGGCTCTTCTGGCTCCCTTTGTGCTGGACCGCGAGCACGACGTGGTCCCGGACCAGGACTTTCTGGCAAAGCACATGGTCAAGGCGTTCGCGAAAATGATTCGGGCGCTCACGCCCCTGGCCCGGAGGAAAACGGAAGAGGGCTTCGCGGTGCGGCCACTTAGCACCTGGGCCGCGGCCACCGTACATGTGTGGGCGTCCGGCGCAAGCTGGGAGACGGCGGTGTCCGTAGCGGCGCTGGCCGAGGGCGACCTGGCCATGCTGGTGTTGCGCACCGTCGAAAATCTGCGCCAGGTGGCGTCCCTGGACGAGTCCCATCCCGCTGTCGCCAGAGACGCCCGCGCCGCCATCGACCTGCTCCTGCGTCCTCCCGTCACCTCCCACGAGGACTTCTACCCGGACTTCGGCGAGAGCGTGGACGCCGGGGAGAACGAGGACGGGGAAGAGGAGGAGGATGCCGGAGGGGAAGACGGCCCCGATGCCGAATAGCGACTCCCGCGCGACGGATTTCAGCCGGGCGGCGGCCGCCGATTCGGGGCGTTTGCCTGTTGAACCTTGCGCCGTGCCCCTGTTTTGGGGTATGCCTTTGTCTAAAACCGAACAGTTGCTCTCATCCATTCACAGCCATTCGGGAGGCCCGCTGTCATGCGCGAACTCAGACGTCTCTTACTTCTGTCGGCGCTGTTCCTCATTCTCTCCGCCTGCGGCGCGCTGGTCCGCAATTTCGACGTCCCCGACCCCCCGCCGGAGCAGGGCGTGGACCGCTACGTGACCGTGGGCTGCGTGAGCCACCATTATCTGGAATGGGAAGGGGCGAAAGACACGATTTTTTTGCTCCACGGTTTCTCCTCCTCTACATACACGTGGGAGGACGTGGCCCCGCGCCTGGCCGGCCGGGGGTACCGCGTGGTGGCGTTGGACATGAAGGGGTTCGGCTGGTCGGACAAGCCCCCGGGCGCGGATTACGGGCCTGAAACCCTGGCCAGGGAGGTCATCGCGTTCATGGACGCGGTGGGGATCGACCGCCCCGTGTTCGTGGGAAATTCCCTGGGCGGGATGATTGCCATATTGTGTTCCCTCGAGCAGCCATCGCGGTTCGACAGGCTCGTGCTGATAGATCCGGCCGCCTACCCGAAGAAAACAGAGTCCGTGCTGGGCAGAAACGCGGGATCGCCCGGGGGGCTGGAGTTCATGAAGATGACGTTCTGCGCGCCCATGGTGGAGGGTTTCATGCTGCAGGTGTTTCACGACGACTCCCTGGTGACCCCGGAGCGGGTCACCGCCTATTTCGACCGGCTGCGCGTCCCGGGGGGGCTGGAGGCTCAGGACGCCGTACTGGTGGGCATCCGGGAGCTGCGCGAACGCGGGTTTCACGAAAGGCTCGAGGACGTCCGGGCCGAAACCCTGTTGATCTGGGGGGCGGAGGACCGGTGGATCCCCGTGGAAAACGGCTGCCGGCTTCGGCAAGACATTCCGGGAGCGGAACTGGTCATCATCCCTGAGTGCGGACACGTGCCCCAGGAGGAGGCTCCGGAAAAGACGGCGTCCCTGATCGCGGCCTTCGCGTCGGGCGTCGGAGTCATCGAGAATACGCATTTATGCCCGCCGCTCCAGTGAGCAGTTTCACCCGAGACAAAGGAGTGAGCCATGTACGACTGCCATTTCCATCACGACCCCGACGTGGTGCCCCTGGACGGGCTCATCGCCAGCATGGACGCACATGGCATCGAGCGGACCGCCGTCATCCCTCCCCTGTGCGTGGACATCGAGGGGACGAAGTTCGCGGAAATCGGCATCGGCCTGTTCCGCCGGGGCATAACCAGCCGGATACGTCCGCTGCGTCGGGCGTGGCGGGCCCTGTACAACTCCTGGCCCAGGGAGGGGAACCAGGTGGACATCGGCGGCAAACTCTACGACATCGCATCCCAGCCGGACAACGAACCCGTGCTCGAGGCGGTGGAACAGCACCCGGACCGGCTGTGGGGCTGGATATTCGTGAATCCCGAAGGGCCATCCGACCCGCTGCGGGAGATTGAGCGATGCTCGGCCGTGCCGGGAATGATCGGGGTGAAGGCGCACCCTTTCTGGCACAGGTACCCAGTGCGAAAGTTGATGGATACGGCCGCCCTGTGCCGGGACAAGGGTCTGCCCATGCTCATCCATCTGGGCGCCGGCGAATACGGCGACTTCAAGCTGCTGCCGGAAAAACTGCCGGGGTTGAAGGTGCTCTACGCCCACGCCGGGCTTCCCTATCAGACGGCGGTGTGCGACTACACCCGGACCTCCGGAGGGAGGAACGTGTTCGTGGATCTGGCCTGCACCGCCTACGTGGACCAGAGGATCGCGGCCATGGCCCTTGAAGTGGCGGGTCCGGCCCGCTGCCTGTTCGGAACGGACGGGCCGTACTTTCATCATGCAAACGGAAGATTCGATTTTTCCGAATGCCTGGAGGTCGTGACGGGCCAGGACCTTTCCGAAGCGGACAAAAGGCGGGTGCTCAGGGACAATTTTCTGAAACTGGTCAACGGTTAGGTCGGCATGGGTTTTATTCGCAGACAGGAAGTGCGGCTCGCCATGCGGTACATCGGCAGGCAGTATGACAAAAGCGGGGCTTCCAGTCCGCCGGAGGCGGAACTGCGGGCACGCGCCGAACAACTGGTGGACGACGCGCACAGGGTGGCCAGGCAAAGCGGCCGAAACTTCGGTTCCATCCTCAAGGATCTGGTGGCGGACATCCAGGGAGGGAAGGAACCAGTTGATGGAGGCAAACAGACGAACACAAACCATGCAGGCGCGGAGAGGTCCGGGCCGGGCAAGCCCGAAGGGGAGTGAAGCCCGAAGGGTCGAGGAGGGATTGCATGTCGGAACAGGCTTTGTTCACCGTTGATGAAAACACCTGCAAGCGTTGCGGCATTTGCGGCATGGCGTGCCCCATAGTCCTGATGTACAAGCCGGACAAGGAGGCGGTACCCGTGCCCGTAAAGGGCGCGGAAGAGGCGTGCATCCGTTGCGGCCACTGCGTGGCCGTTTGCCCCACGGGGGCCATGCGGCATTCGGAGATTCCGATCGAGGATTGTCCGCCGATTCAAAAGGACCTGCTGCTTTCCCCCCAACAGGTGGAGCACTGGTTCCGGTCCAGGCGGTCCATTCGCAACTACAAGGCAGAGCAGGTGGACAGGGCTGTCCTGGAACAGCTCATAAACATGGCCAGGTACGCGCCCACGGGGCACAACCGGCAGAACGTGCGGTGGCTGGTGGTTAACGACGCGGCCAGGGTCAAGGAATTCGGCGGCCTCGTGGTGGACTGGATGCGGTACCTTCTGGACAAACAGCCCGAGTTCGCCAGGAGCATGCACATGGACATGGTGGTGGCCGGCTGGGAGATCGGTTTCGACTCGGTGATGCGGGGGGCGCCGTGCCTGGTGGTGGCCCATGCGCCCAAGGCGGACCAGATGGCCCCCACGTCCTGCACCATCGCCCTGGCCTACCTGGAGCTGGCCGCGCCCAGCCTCAAGCTGGGCGCCTGCTGGGCCGGGTTCTTCCAGGCCGCAATCCGGAACTGGCCGCCCCTGGCCGAGGCCCTGGACCTGCCCGAAGGCCATGTGTCCAATGGAGGCATGCTGGTGGGATACCCCAAATTGTCCTACAAGCGCCTGACCAAACGTGACGAGCCGTCCATCATCTGGCGATAGCAGCCTGTTGAAAAACGCGATCTGCGGCGTTGCGCTTCATTTCTCGTCAA
>JBKHBM010000132.1:0-11924 GCA_046542385.1 Desulfatibacillaceae bacterium
GCATCTCATCGTTTTTGAACAGGCTGTAAATCCCTAGTTTTTCAACGGGCTGTTACGGCGATTGTTGGCCGAACATTGGCGTGGGGCATGCCGTGCCGCGGCTTTTGCCATTACCGCTTCTCCCGGCCCCGCCTGTTCGAAGCGTCATTTCATGGCCACGATGCCCCGGCGTCCCAGGTCGCGCAGGAACTGGCAAACGGCCACCTCGGCTTCCTTCTTGTGCAGCTTCCGGGACTTGGCGAATCGTGCGGCTATGTCCCGGACCCTGGCCTCGCCGTCCATGAGGTCCCAGACCTGGGATCCCAGGGGGTCAAGCTGCAGTTTTTTGTTCGCCGGCCTGTCGTCCGCGCCGAAAAGACGCATGAGTCTTCTTGCCCAGGGCTTGACCTCGACGGGGTAGATCAGCATTACGCCCTCGGCCGTGCGCTCCTGGTCCACATGGCGGTTTTTCACCGGCGTGCAATCCAGGGCCATGTCCCGGCTGGAAACATCCAGGGCGTTTTCATCTCGCCGCATATCCGTCACAAATCCTTTCGGCGAGCGCCGGATCGTGCGCCCCCTTGCCCGTGTACGAGACGCACAGGATGCGGTTTTTCTCGGGCACGCGCCAGATATGGCACCAGAAGTGGGTGGGCTTGAGAGACAGGCGTCCGCGCAACTGGTCGAACGCGTCCATGCCCGGACATGCCTCCCATTCCACGGAATTGGCCGTCGTATCGCGGGTCGCCGGGTCGCCCCGGACCTCGCACAACCTGGGGACGATTCCCCCTGACCAGCCGACCAGGTCCCTGCCCGCCAGAAGGGCGTCCGCCGGACCCCATCGGTGCAGGGTCCAGGTGTCCCTGCCGTGGGCGAAGACCATTTCGAACTGGCCCGGATGAAACCTGTGGCGCAGCAGGGTGAAATCCGCCGGCATGTGGGCGGAGACGTCGAAGACGGTCCACGGGACCGCGTCGCCCCCGGCGTGGTCGGTAAAGGAGGACAACACCCGGGCCGCGGTTTCCTCGGACACGTTCGCGCCGCCCAGAAACTGAAGCAGGATCATGTGGCCGCATTGCCCGCAGAGCAGGACGGCGCCCTTGCCTGACTGGCCGTCATAACTCCAGGAAAAGCCGGTGGCCGCGTCGAAGGCCCTCACGGCCATGGCCCAGCGGGGGTTCAGCCTTTCCTGCACCAGGCTTCTGGTCATGCCGCGGGCCCTGGCGAGCCGGTCCAGCACGCCCTCGGGGTCCGTGCGCCTGCCCACGGGTTCCCAGCGGGCCTCGAACACATTGGCCCTGCCGTCTTCCAACAGGAGGTAACGGGTGCCCAGGCGAGCCGGTTCCCAATGCTCGGGCACCGTTATCCGCGCGCCCCACCAGCCCAGCTTCCTCCATCGCCCTTCCGTGGCCCGCTTCGTCTTCATGGCTGCGGCAGAAATTTCTCCCAGTCCGGTTCTCCCGTGACCGGCTTGTCCGGGGGCTCGGGATTCCGTCGCTCATGGCATTCGTATTCCTCGGTCCACATGGTACGGTCCGTGAGCTTGACCGAGTTGCCCATGGTTTCGTAATCCACCTTGGTATTGTGCTGCAGGACAAGGCTCAGGTCATGGCCCTTTTGGTCGGTGAATGACCACTTCCAGGCCCGGATCAGGCCGAACGCGTCGCCCCTCCATACGTCCGGCTCGCCGAACCGTTTTTTGTAACGGGAGAGCAGCATTTCGTAAAACTGTCTGCTGGAGTCCAGGTACTTGAGCTTGATGCGCAGGATTTTACCCTCGTGTCGGCAATTCCCGTACGAGACCGTTCCGCTCTTGTAGCCCGGGGTGTCCTTTACCTCCATTTCACGTACGGACTCGAAGTACCGTATGGGCAAGTCGGACCCGGACCGGAGCAGGTCCGCATGGTTTTCGATGTCGTCGCCCAGGCGAAGCCCCCCGATTTCGTGGGGAGCCCGGGCCGCCAGGACCGGCGTTGCCAGGATCATGCCGGCTATGACGAGGCAGACGGCGATCAGGCGCGGTTTCATGTGCCACCTCCGTTCAGGGAAAACCTTCCCCTTATCAGCCTGTTGAAAAACGCGATCTGCGGCGTCGGGGCGCGTTTCCCGTCGATGGGGCCTACGCCAAGTGCGCCAATCTCCTCGGAATTCGCGCGCCTTGCATCTCATCGGCAATTGAACAGGCTGCCAATTTCGAGTTTTTCAACGTCCTCTTAATATACTTCCAGGAACCCCGCGATGCAACCTCGGAGTGGCGGCACGGGTGCACGGTGGTCACCGGTCCCGGAACCGTCCGTCGTCCCGCTTTCGTCCGACCCGGTCCACCCGCCCCTCCAGCCATCCGATGCGCTCGCCTCCGTGCACGTGAAACTCTTCCACGTGGGGCTTGATGTCGAGAAGAGGGGTGCCGTCCAGCACGTCCACGTCCAGCACGTGCAGCAGGTTGCCCTCCACCCCGGCCAGGCGGACAATGGACAGGCCTATGGGGTTGGGCCTTGCCGGCGCCCGGGTGGCGAACACGCCGTGGTCGCTGTCGTCCATGAAGGGCCGCACCGTGAGCGAGGCTGGTCCACTTATGTGGAAATGGTACAACAGAATCAGGTGGGAAAATCCGTCTATGTCAAGAAGCCCGTCCGCGAAGGGCTCGAACACCTCGACGACGCCCCTGGCGTCCCTGGCTCCGGCGGGCTGGATCGGAGTCCCCCGGGAGGCCGTGTAGGGAGACCGGATTACGCCAATGGGCTCGTAACTGTATTGCGGCATGGTTCCTCCATTGCGCCAATGTTTTCGCCACGGATTCAACAAGGGAACACGATGTCCGTCCCGGTCCATGTTTCCCGCGTGTTTTCCGGTCGTTGCGCAGGCACGTTCTTTGTGCTATTCAGGCTCATGCGCTTTTCGACTTTGTCCCCTGTCAGGAAGGTTTGGCTGAAAACCGCCATGAACAATGCATCCGGAACAAAGCCGTTCATTCTCGCCGCGTGTCTGGCGTGCCTGCTGGCGATGGCAGCCGCCATTGTGGGATGCGGCGGCCAGACCGTGGACATCCTTATTCCGCCGGAAACCCCCGAGCCACATGACGTGTACACGTTCTACCGGGACTTCGACACCGTCTGGAACGCCACTCTGAGGGCCGTGGAAAAACTCCCCGAAGCCACGGCCCTGGCCGCCCTCAAGGAGGAGGGCACCATCACCCTGGCCAGGGCAACGGTTCCGGTGGCCGGAAACGCGGATTGCGGGCGACTGGGTAAGGACCCTGTGCTGGGTGACGCTCGACGCGACGTCACCATCACCGTTTCCTCCACGGGTCTCCGGGAGACCAGGGTAGTGGTGCGCGCCCATTACCACATCATGTACGGGTGGTGGGACTCCAACGGCGACCTGGTTCGCAAGGAGCGCATCCGCTGTGTGTCCACGGGCCGTTTCGAGGACGACCTCAGGGCCTGGATCTCCCAGTTTCTGGGCAACTAGCCCGCGGTATTCGCAAAAGACCTCCACAATTCCAATATCCGTAGTGCCTCCGGTGCGTTTTCCGTGAATTGGCATGCGTCCGCAACCACGGTCCGTGTCCGGGAATATTCCGGCATGGGCGATACCGCTCATCCTTGTATGTTGCATTATTGCCAGAAATGGTCAACATGCCGCAGCCCGGAAAATTCACGGGCTATGCGCCCTGGTTTGCGGGAGGATACCGGAAACCCTTGTAGGATATCCGGTACAGGACGGAGTACAGGGAAGGGACGAAGACCAGGGTGAGGACCGTGGCGAACAGAAGGCCCGCGATGACGGCCATGGCCAGCGGCTTCCACATCGCGCCCCCGCCGAAGTACAGCGGGATCATTCCCAGGGTGGTGGTGGCGGCCGTAAGCAGTATGGGCCGCATCCTTCGCTGGGACGCCTCCACCACGGCGCGCGGCGGATCATGTCCCTTGTCCCGGCTTTCGGTGTCGATGCGGCCGATCAGCACGATGGCGTTGTTGATCACGATGCCGGAAAGGGACACCATGCCCAAAAGGGTCATGAAGCCGAAGTACAGGTCCGCCGCATGCAGGCCGAGAGTGACGCCGACAATGCCCAGTGGGATGGTGGCCAGGATGATCAGCGGCCGCCTGAGGGAGTTGAACTGGGCCACCAGAAGCAGCAGGATGATGAATCCCGCTATGGGCAGTTTCACCAGTATGGACCGGTTGGCCTCTCCCGAGGTTTCCGCCTCCCCGCCCAGTTCCCAGTAGGTGCCCAGGCTCCAGTCCCGCTCCCTGTTTTCAAGCCAGGGCGCGATCCGGCTGTTTACCTCCCCGGCCGTGGCGCCCGGGGCCGGGTCCGCATACACCGTGATGGTGCGGAGGCGGTCGCGCCGGTGTATTTCGGCATTCTGCCAGACGAGCCGTGTTCGGGCCACCTGTTCGAGGGGCACGAATTCACCGGTCCGGCGGGACGCCACCTGTACGGAGGCGATTTTTTCCAATTCGTCGTTGCCCGCGAACGTGGAACGCAGCCGCAACGGAATGATGTCCTCCCGTCCCCGGTATTCCCCGATGTCCATGCCGGAAAGAGCGGACTGCAGGGATACGGCCACGTCGCGGCTGGTCACCCCGGCCCTCAATGCGCTGTCCTGGTCCACCACGACCTCGATTTTCTTGATCCTTCGCCCCCAGTCGTCCCCCACGTTGCGGGCGGCCTCCAGGTTCACGAGCCTGCTTTTCAAGCGGTCCGCGATGTCGAACAGCTCGTTCGTGTCCTCCCCGGATATTCTCACTTCGACGGGGTGCTCCACGATGGGGCCGTTCCGTATTCGGCGTATGGTGATCCTGGCGTCGGGCAGGTTCTCCCGAGCCCATTGCTTCAGTTTCCGGACGGACGGCTCCACCTGGCGCCACGTGCTCGTGTTTACCACCAGCAGCGCGTAATCTGGATTTCCGAATTCGGGACTGTGCTGCAGGATGAATCTCGGCCCTCCGTAGCCGATGTAGGCCCCCCACCCCGTGACACCGGGGTTGTCCGGTCCGTCCGCCATGAGATTGGCCGCCATGTATTGTTCGATCCTCTCCACCATTTCCCTGGTGTGTTCGATGGCGGTGCCCATGGGCAGTTCGAATTCAGCCTTGAAATAGGACCGTTCCGAAGGTGGAAAGAATATTTTGGGAAGATTGGAAAAGCCCCAGACCCCGGCGGCAAAGGCCACCGCCGCCACCAGGAGCACCAGGGCGCGATGCCGCAGCGCGCCCAGAAGAAATCTCCGGTATCCCTTGTACACCCCGGAGGCGTAGCGGTCGTCGCCGCGTTTCTCTCCTTTCATGAATCGCACGCACAACAGGGGAACCAGCGTCATGGAAAGAAGCCAGGATGACAGCAGGGTAATGGTCACCACCTTGAACAGTGGCGCGGTGTACTCGCCGGTGGTGGATTCGGCCAGGTAGATGGGCAGAAACGCGGCGGCCGTTGTCAGCGACGAGGTGAGAAGCGGCAGGGCCAGCTCCCTTCCCGAGCGGGTGGCCGCTTCCCGCGGAGAACTGCCTTCGCCGATCATGACCTTGATGGATTCGGACATGACGATGGCATTGTCCACGAGCATGCCTAGGGCGATGATCAGGGCGGCAAGGGACACCTGGTCGAGTCCGATGTCGAACTGTTTCATGAGTGCCATGGACATGAGGATGGCCGAGGGGATGAGGGTGGCCACCAACAGGCCGGTCCGCAGGCCGAGGGTCACAAGCATGACCACGCAGACAACGCCCACCGCCTGCAGCAGGTTGTTGCGAAAGCTGGTGAACTTGTCTTTGACCTCGTCGGGCTGGAAGTTGACCACGGAAAACTCCAGCCCCACGGGAAACCTGGACTGAATCCGTTCCAGCAGGGCGCGCACCTCGCGTCCCAGTTCGGTCAATTTGCCGTCATCCCGCATGGAAACCGCCAGGGCCACGCAGGGGGATCCCGATGCGTGGGCCAGCCTGTCGGGAGGCGAGGCCAAACCGCGGCGCACCTTCACCACGTCTCCCAGGCGAACCAGGCCGCGTTCGTCCGGCAGTGCGATCACCGTGTCCCGGAGTTCCTCCAGGGACTCGAAATTGCCGGAGGGTTCCAGGACGATGCGTTCGGGCCCGGCCCTGACCTCTCCACCGGGCATGAGGATGTTCCGGCCGCGTATGAGCGCCATGAGCCTGTAGGGAGTGAGCCCCATTTCCGAAAGCCGGGCGTTGTCGTATTCCAGGAACACCTGTTTGTCCCGGGTTCCGTGAATGCGAACCCTGGCCGTATCCTCGAGCCGGAGCAACTGGTCGCGAACGGTTTCGGCGGCCTCCTCCAGTTCGGGCATGGTGAAGCCCTCGCCGCTGAGGGCCACGACGATGCCGTAGACGTCGCCGAAATCGTCGTTGACAAAGGGGCCGACGACGCCCTTCGGCAAACCGGCCTCCATGTCCCGGATCTTCCGGCGCATGCTGTCCCAGATGGGACGCAGGTCGGTGTACTCCTCGCGGATATGGACCCTGATGACGGATATCCCGGAGTAGGACCTGCTGGTCACGTGATCCAGTTCGGGCATCTCCTGGATCTTCTTTTCGATCTCGTCGGTGACCAGTTTTTCAACGCGCTCCGGCGCGGCGCCCGGGAACACGGTGCGTACCAGTGCGGTGCGGATGGTGAAATCCGGTGAAAAGGCTCGGGGCAGGGTGAGGTACGCGTGGATTCCGGCCGCCAGGATGCACGCAACCAGAACCAGGGTCACCCGGTTGTTGTCCAGGGCCGTACGGGTAAGATTCACCGGAAGGCCTCCCCTCCGCCGAGCCGTACCCTGCGGCCGTCCTCCATCCGGGACATTCCGGCGACCACCAGGAGGTCGCCGGGTTTCAACCCGTCCAGAATGCGAATGCCCCGGGAGGTCAACTCGCCCGTTTTGACGGATTTGCGGCGAATCGTGGCGGTTTCGCCGCCGTCGTCCGGGACAGCGACGAACACATGGCGACCCCGGCGGTCCTCTCCCACGGCATGAGCCGGGACAAGCACGTGCCGGGTGGTTTCGTCCGGAGCGAAGGTAACGCGCGCCGACATGCCGGGCAACACCTCGGGGAGGTTTTCGTTCATCCGCACGGTGACCGGAAAGGTGGTTTCCATGCCCACGGACGCGGGCCCTGCTTCGGTGACCCTGCCCGCGGCTCCGGACCCGGGCAGGGCGTCGAAATCCACGGTGGCCGTGTCACCTGTCTGTATCGTTCCGATGAGGGTTTCAGGAACGGAGACCCTTACCTCGTCATGGTCCCCGCACTCCAGCGCGGCCACGGGCATACCGGCGCCGACGTTTTCGTCTTCCTCCACGAGTACGCGGATTACTGAACAGTCTCCGGGAGACTCGAGCCGGGTGTAGGACAGCTTGCGGCGGGCAAGACGCAGCTTTTGCTCCAGCGCGCGCACCGTGGCCTCCGCCGCTTCGGCGGCGGCACGGGCCTGGTCCAGCTCGTTCCGCGACGCATGCCGGCTCTCGTAAAGCCGCCGTATTCGTTCATACGTCGCCGAGGCCGACCCGGCCCGGGATTCGGCCTTGCCCAGTGCAGCCTCGGCCTGGCGGACGGCGATGCTGAAATCCGTGGAATCCAGCCGGGCAACCGGGTCTCCGGTACCAAGACGGTCGCCCATTTCAACGTCCACCCCGGACACCCTGCCACCCACCCTGAAGGACAGGTTGGACTGTTTTCCCGGGACGACCACTCCGGGCAGGCTGCTGGCCTGCTTCCGCAAAACCGCGCGCACCTTTTCGGTGCGCACCGGCCTGGGGGATTCTTCCGACGCGTTTTCCCGCCCTCTTTCGCAAGCACCCGCCGCCAGCATCAGGGCCATGAACAGCGGGCCGAAGGCAATTTTGTACCGAAGTCTCATGGCTTATCTCCGGATGTCCGTGGCAGGGAGTCCCGGGCCGGTTCGTCGCCGGGCGCGAAGAGCACGGAAGCCGGCGCCCTGCCCGTGGGCGCCGGATCCACGCCCCGTTTTCGGTAATAGTTCTCCATGGTACGGAACCACTGGTCGACCTGGGCGGGGGTTTTCATGAATCCGAACCAGGACGCCGCCCGTTCCATGGCAACCATCCCCTGGAGAAAGCCGTATTCGGCATCCACCACGGCCAGAACCGCTTCCAGGTGTGCGTTTTGCGCGTCCACCAGGTCCACGTATCCCACCGTCCCCTCGGAATAAGCGTCAGCCACCAGTTCCAGGTTTCGACCCGCCGCCGATACGGCGCGGCGGGCCAGGCCGATGGATGACCATGCCGTTTCGGTTTTGGCGCCCGCCTTGCGCACCCGCTCTTCAATCTTTCCGGCCGCGGAGGCGTGCCGGAGGTGCAGGCGCGCCAGTCTCTGCCTTTCCATGTTTTCCCGGGCGGCTCGGGCTCCGCCGGAAATCAGCGGGTATTCCACGGTAAGCGCAATGCTCCAGTCCGTATGGTCGGCCCGGGGCAGGGTAATCGGCAAAGGAAGCCGTGGAGGGTCCACGCCGGCCCCGTTTTCGTCCAGCACCCTCCCCCACCGGGCATTCACACCGAATTCCGGCAGCCACCAGGACCGTTCCGCGGATACCAGAAGACGTTCCCGCGCCTTTATCGCCGCCCGCAATGCAGAAAGTTCCGGGGCTTCCTCTCGCCCCTTTGCCGCCATGAAGTCCACGAAAAGGAAAAACAGCCGGGGGCTGTCCACAAACCGCGCAAACCTCGGGTCGAACGACACCATGCCGGTTTCCTCCGGGCCGGACACGTCCATCCACAAGGCCATGTCCTGGGGCCGGTTCAGCACCCGGTTCAGGGAAACCCCCGCCGTGCGAACCCCGGCACGGGCGCGTTCCACGGCGGAGCGGTTCCGGGCGATTTCCGCCTGCCAGCGGTAGACCTCGGAGGGATTGGCCATGCCGGCCAGCCTCCGCTCCCGGGCCCGGGCAAGGTTCGCCCGGTTCGCCTCGAGGTTGGCGCGCTGCTGTCGCAGACGGGTCCGTGCGGACTGGATCTCAAGGTAACTGACCGCGGTTTCGGCCACCACGTCCAGGACGGTGGCCCGGTGCCGCATCGCCGTGGCGTCGCTTTGTCTTTCGGCCGCCTCCCAGCCCGCCACCGCCTCGTCGGAGTAAACCTTCCACCCGGCCTCCACGGAGGCGGCAAGTTCCCTTTCCGGCTGCTGCCCCAGACTCGCCCTGGCGCGGTCCTCGTCGATGATCGTCTGGGTGAGCCCCACCCCCACCCGAGGTAGTGCGGCGGCCCGGGCCTCGTCCGCGACGTGGCGGGATTCCGCCACCCTGGTTTTCGACCCGGCCACGTCCAGGTTGGCCTTTATCGCCAATCGGGCCGCCTGGGGGAGCGTAAGCGGCTTCCCTCGGGCGTGAGTTTCCTCCCTTACGACCACCGCGGAGTGCAGAACGTCGTATGAAGCATGGTAGCCGACGGCCAGGGCCGTTTTCATGTTCAGGAAAAGTTCCGGGGCCCGATCGGAATGCAGGGGCAGATCACCGACAGCACCCCCCGTCGCTATCCGTTCCACGGCCAGGGCCAGGCGCCGGGCCAGCCGGTCTCTCCCGGAGTCCACCCCGGACCCGGTCGGTATTCCCGCGCGAACCCCGCGTCTGCCTGACATTGCATAGCTTTTCAGGCCCATGCCGCAAAGAGTGTCCGCTACCCGTTCGAGCCGGGCATCGTCAAAAGAATCCAGGGGAGCCACGAACACGGAGTCCGTCCCGGCCGGCAATTTCCGGGGCCAGCCATCCGTGGCTTTTGTTGATATTGGGACCACAACGGCGTCCACTCCCAGGGCGGAGGCCCGGGACTCCAGTTTCTCCCCCAGGCCCGGCATGTTCTCCAAAAGCCCAGTCTCCACCAGGATCGCGGTCCGGGAAGGCATGTACAGGTCCTTGAACACCCGCAGGTGGGAGTCGAACTTCCCGTAAACCCCGTATGCCGCCACCTGGTCGTCTTCCGCCAGAGTGTGCATGATGTCCGGAAAACAGACTCCTGAAGCCAGCACGGGGCGGGACGCCCCTTTGCGCTGGGCCGCCACAAGGGATGACAGGGTGCCAAGTGCCACGACGATGTCCGTGTCTGGAGATTCCAGGGCGACGTCCAGGGCTTTTGTCGCTTCGCGGCCGTTCGTCACGATTCCCTGCAGCTGCTCCGGATAGCGCGTTTCAAAGCGGCCCAGGGCAAGGGCGTCCAGTTCCTTCCGAAACAGGGCAAAGGAAGGGGTTTCCCCATGCATCCGCGTATCCCGGATCACCGCTATCTGGACGGTCCGGGCCATGCCTGTTCCGCACAGCACAAACCATGCGACGAGGAACAGGACGGGAAGACGAATTTCTGTCGTGCCGGACATGCCACCGGCCTTTCAAGGGGGGTGAGTTCAGCCTTGCGATTGGGTTTGGCATAACGGGTCACGCTTTTCCAGATCCGGAAAAGCGTCGTTACCTTAGCAAGGGCGGAAATGTCCGGCAAGTCGCGCCCAGTGACGACCGGTGGCGTAAATCCCTCTTAATGCGTAATGAAATCGGAGGGATGCGCACTGAAGCAAAGTCCACCGGACGGTTGAGGGATCTGGGAAGACTCACAAAAATACGGTCCATCCACGCCACGGATGGGGTGCTTACCCCATGCGGAAACAGGCCGGACAAGGCGCACAATCCGGGCGGGGACCCGTGACAGCCGGCTGAAAAACGCGAAACCCGGCGTTGCGCCCCCTCCCTCCGCGACATGGCGTATATAGGGTACGCCAGCCTTCCCGGGATGTGCGCGCCGAGCCTCCGGTTTCATCCTGATAACCCTCACCGAACGCAACCGGTGTCAGTCCAGTACCCGGCTCAGCTTTTCGGCAAGCCCTGAATCCGTGACGAAAATGATGAAAAAACGTGCAACAGCCCCATAAATCGGACTTTCCGCTTTCCCTCAGCCGGGCGCGGCCTGCGCCAGGGCCGCCGACTTCCAGGGTTTTGTTGTACCCGAGATGTTTGAGCAACCCCGCAACGGTCTTCCTGGAATCGATCCCGCCGGCCACCATCAGCGTGGAGGAATACCCATCCGTGCCTCCAGGGGCGTTCCTGTACGGCGTTTGCCGAAACCCGGGAGCGTGGCGGCTATGCGGTCCTCGCGGCCGCGCCCTCATGCCGGCCGGGCAGGGTTTTCAACGGGGTGCTTGCCCGCCCGGTATGGAGAGCATTGCCCTCCTGGCAAAGAAGATCGGATTTGTTCACGTAGAGGATGTGGTCCGTTTTCACGCCAACGGCAAAGGAAACCGTGGCAGGATCCAGTATGGTGGAAAACAGCACCGCGATGGAGTCGTCGCCACTGTCGGGCAGGGGCTCGTGCGCCACCACGCGGCCCAGGCTTTCCAGGTTGGTCAGGTGGCGCTCCCGGTCCGCCGGTGTGTGTGTGCCAAGGACATACAGGTGCTCGTGGACGGGGGGCAGTCCCGCAAGGACGGCGCGGGGCAGGACGAACTCGGGAAGCGGCGGTGCGCCGCCGGCCATTCCTTCAGACGGGTCCGTATCCGGAGGACACATGGCTTTACATGCCTCGCTGACAGTCCGTTGAAAAACCCGGACTTTATAACCTGGTCGAAAACAATTGGATGCAGGGCGCGTGAATTTCGAGGAGGTTGGATGGTTCCGCCCGAATCGCGGTTCACCCAACAAACAAACCGGGCGAAGCGAGACCCCATTCCGTCGCCCCGGCGAAGGCTATGGCCCAGGTGCACACGACAACCGTCGCCCGGAGGAGGCCGGGGCCCAGGTGCACGCACCACCTCCTCACCTCAACGACTCGTCACCTCACCACCTCGTCATTCCTACGAAAGCGGGAACCCAGTATCGTAGGTTGGGTCAAGCCCTCGCGATAGCGAGGGCGGACCCAACAAACAAACTGCGCGGATCGCGTTAACAGCCTGTTGAAAAACGCGATCTGCGGCGTTGCGCTTCATTTCTCGTCAGTGCGG
>JBKHBM010000028.1:0-43226 GCA_046542385.1 Desulfatibacillaceae bacterium
GTACGCCGCGTCGACGAACGGCGATGTGCAACGCGGCAGACCGCGTTTTCAATGCAGGCCGGTCAGAGTTCCATGAGCTGGCCGCCCGTAACATTCACCGCCTGCCCCGTGATGTAGGACGACTCCACCGAGGACAGATACGCCACCAGGGACGCCACCTCCGCGGGCTCGCCGATACGGCCCAGGGGGATGGTCCTGCACATCTCGTTTTCCCTGTCCTCCGGCGTGCAGGCGAAGAACTCGGCTTCCAGCCCGAACCGCCACCGCTGCAGGTCGGTCATGATCTGCCCCGGACACACCGCGTTCACCCGCACTCCCATGCCGGCCATCTCCTTGGCCATGACCTTGGTGAGCATGATCACTCCCGCCTTGGCCACGGCGTACGCCCCGTTGAACAACGGCGGCACCTTGCCGGCGCGGGACGCCACGTTCACGATCCTGCCCCGGTTTCGCCCCAGCTCCTCCGCCAGGGCCCTGGAAACCCGGTACACGCCGTGCAGGTTCACGTCCACCGTGCGAAGCCAGTCCGCCTCGTCGTACTGGTGCACGGCGGCCGGCACGCCGAAGGAAGCCCCCGCGTTGTTCACCAGCACGTCCACCCTGCCGAGCTTGTCCAGGACTTCGGCGGCCATTGCAGCCACGGACTCCGTGTCGGTAACGTCCAGGGAAATGGCCAGGACCTTCACGTCGTGCTCCCTGGCCAGCATGTGGGCTATCTCCTCCATCTCCCCGGTGGGCGCCGGGTTCTCCGCGCTCGGCTCTCCCAGGTCCGCCACCACGATGTCCATGCCACAGGAAGCCAGCTTCTCCGCTATGGCGAACCCGATGCCGGTGCGTTTGCCGGCACCGGTGACCACCGCGGTCTGTTTCTTGAGATCCTCGTACACGTCGATTCCTCCGTAATTCCGTGATGGGGGGAATGTTATTCCCGGGGTTCCAGAAAGGCGCGCACCACCTCGAATATCCGCGCCACGACGTCGTCGATCACCGTGTCGTCCAACTCGCCTTCAACCTCCAGGTACTCCTTTAGACGTATCCGGAAATGCTCGGAAACCAGGGAGAGCAGGAACAGGATGTACAACCCGTTTATGGTGAACGCGGCCATGTTCACGTCCGCGTCCCGGCGCACGATCCCCCTTTCCACCCCCTGGCCGAGCAGTCGCTTCAGATGGTTCGCGGTGTACGCCTCCACCTCGCGGCTGATCTCCCTGGCGAACTCCTCCATGCCCGAGGAGGACACGTTCACGTACATGAGAATGTATTCGGGATGGGCCCGGGCAAAGTCCGCTCCCCGTCGGAATATGTGTTCCACCTGTTCGTAGACGTTCCAACCGGGCTCGATGCCGCCGTAGACCGCACGGCGGGACTTTTCCAGGCCGTCCGTGCACACGTCGCGGTAAATCTCCTCCTTGGAGGCGAAATAGTTGTAGATGGAGCCCTTGGCCACGCGGGCCTTTGCCGCGATCTGGGCGACGTCGGTGCGTGAGAAGCCCTTTTTCGCGAACAGTTGCGCGGCAGCGGCGAGCACGCGTTCGCGTTTTTCCGTTGGGAGGTTTTTGAAGGTGAGCTTTGCCATGATGGTTGCCCTGGTTCGCAATTATGACTGGTTGGTCAGTCATAATTGCCACGGCCCGACCCCCGCTGTCAACCCCAAAATCACCTCATCTCCACCTCCAAACAAACCAGCCTTCCGCCGGAACCCGGCCCTCGGCCCACATGGAGTTCGTTTGACCGGCTCCCGGTTTCCCCTCTTGATTTGTCCGCCAGTCCCGTGCTCTATTGCCACACGGTTCACGCAAAACAGTCGCCCATCCGCCTCATGGAAGGGAAGCCATGCCCGCCATACCCCCGGAAGCCCTGCTGCTCGCGCCGGTCGTCATCCTGGCCTACGCCACCCAGGCGTTTACCGGCTTCGGGGGCGCGCTGGTCGCCCTCACCCTGGGCGCCAACTTCATCCCCGTCGCCGAACTGGTGCCCATCCTGGTGGCCCCCTCGGTCGCCGTCACCGGCACCCTGGCCATACGCCACAGGCGGGACGTGGACTGGCGCATCCTGATTTCGCAGATATTCCCGTTCATGGGCGCGGGCATCGTGGCCGGACTGGTGGCCTGGGAGGTGTTGCGCGGGTTGACTCCGGCATGGATTCTGGGGGTCATCGTCGTGGTTTTCGCGGCGCGCCAGTTATGGCTGGTGGCTAGGGGACGGGAGGGGGCCGCCGGCCTCAACAGGTTGCAGGCCGGGATTCTGCAGTTTCTGGCCGGGGTGACCCATGCCTTTTACACGGCGGGTGGACCCTTCCTCATATATACCGTGTCGCGGATGAACCTGCCCAAGCGGGTCTTCCGGGCCACCCTGTGCGTGGTCTGGGCCGTGTTCAACTCGGCGCTGTGCGTGGTGTTTCTCGCAAACGGACGCATCGATTCCCGGTCCCTGTCCATGACGGTACCGATTCTGCTGGCATTGCCCGTGGGCGTCGCAGCCGGGGAGTTTCTGCACGACAGGGTAAACGAACACACGTTTCGCGTGCTCACCTACACCCTGCTGCTGCTGTCGGGGATTCCGCTGATGTTCAAATGAAATACGGAAGACGCGGGTTCTTCGGGCGGTCTTCCCCGGGACGGCCCGGGATCATTCTCCCAGGTGGATGTCGTAGCGGGCCATTTTGTTGTACAGGGCGCGGCGGCTGATTCCCAACAATTCCGCGGCTTTCTTGCGATTCTTGCCAGTGTACATGAGCGTGCGCATCAACATTTCCCGCTCCATCTCGGCCAGGGTCATGCCCACCTTCAGGGGCACGGTACGCTTGGCCCTCTTCTTCTCGGAGCGAATCCTTTCGGGCAGGTGCTCGGGTAAAAGGATGTCCTGCTCGCAGGTCACCACGGCGCGCTGGATCACGTTGCGCAGTTCCCGTACATTGCCGGGCCACCGGTATTCCTCCATCAGGGCCATGGCCTGGGTCGAGATGCCCCGGATGTTCTTCTTGAAGGTCTTTTTCAGCTCCCTCAAAAAGTAGTCTATGAGCAGCGGGATGTCCCCGTGCCGTTCGGACAGGGGGGGCATGGTGATACGGAAGACGTCCAGGCGATAATACAGGTCCTGGCGGAAGGCGCCGCGTTTCACAGAGTCGGAAAGGCTTTCGTTGGTGGCCGCTATGATGCGGACGTCCGCGTTGATGGGCTGCTGGCCGCCGATGCGGTTGAAGGTCTTGGTTTCGATGAGCCGGAGCAGGCTGATCTGAGTACGCTCATCTATACTGGGCACTTCGTCCAGGAAGACAGTGCCTCCGTCGGCCTGCTCGAAGGTCCCGGGGCGCTGCGCCGTGGCTCCGGTGAACGCGCCCTTTTCGTGGCCGAACAACTCGCTGGACACCAGTTCCCTGGGCAACGCTCCCAGGTGGACGGGAAGGTAGGGCTTGTCCGCGCGATCGCTCAGGCTGTGTATGGCCTGGGCGGCGACGTCCTTGCCCGTGCCTGTCTCGCCGTGCAGCAGGACGGGGATGTCCGAGGCCGCGGCCAGGCGTATCTGGCGGAAGACCTCCAGCATGGGTTCGGAGCGGCCCACCAGGTCCTCGAAACCCGGGTGTTTCTCCCGGTCCTTGAGCAGGGTGGACTGGGTCACCTCCTGGCGCTGCTCCATGGTGTTCCTCAAAAGCAGCTCCAGCTCCTCGTCATCCATCGGCAATTTGCAGAACTGGCAGCATCCCGCCGGCAGAGTGGACATGGCCTGCTTGATCTCACGGCTTCGGCCCATGAACATGATCCGGGTCGAGGGAACCTCGGTCGCCACGATCTCCAACAGTTCAAGCGCTTCCTCGTCCTTTTCCAGGGTGGTGGAGGAAAAGACCAGAATGTCGAAGGCCTCGTTCTCGAAGCGGCGAAGCATGCGGGAACCCAGTTGCTCGGACACGATCATGACGTCGCTGTCACCCAGTATCCTGGCGACTCTCCGCGCCAGGACCGGGGTTTTTTCGACACACAGTATTTTGGCTTTGTTAAACATATATGTACGGTGATACTCCAAAGACGTAAAAATTTGCTTTTACGGGAAAAAAGACTGTGTCACCAACAATGGCCGTCCATCAGTCAGGGGGATCGAAACGCGTGAGCAGAAGGGTTCCGCACGAGATGAAGGCCAGCACCCGATGAAGCAGAGATACATATATAGTAAGGGCAAGCCGAGATCAAGGGGGAAATGGGGGTGAAACAAGGAAAGTGTGCACATAGGTTACACATGGGCGGATTGAGGGAAACCGGTTTCTTTCGGCCCACCTCGCCGGATTGAAAAAGATTTTCCAAGATTGCCGATGGGCAGTCATGTCTACCATGTCGGGAGTACATTAAGGTTTCATGAGCGTTTCGGGGTGGTGGCCACAGAAGGGGAATCGCCCACAAGGTCTTCCGGCGAACGACTACCGGGTGGTAACAATGTGCCCACGCTTTTGCCCAATATGGGCGATACTGTACACAATGTGCACAAAAATGATGTTGGCGAGCCAGGGCTTGGAGGGCAAAAATTACTTTCATCTGAAACTTTCCAAGTCAAAATAGTCGTTTGTAACATTTTTTCAACTCCTGGCCCGGTCATTGCAACACCCCTGTCACCTTCCGATGCCGGAATCAATATTCCCGTGCGTCCCCCCATGGACGCTTCGCACGGAAAACAATCGATACCATCGAGGCAGCGGGCCTCATCACGTTAACGGGAATGACCTCAACCCTGTTTATGAGGAACAAAAGGAGAATCCTAGTATGAGCAAAATCCTGACAGACCATGTGTTCACATCCGAATCGGTCAGCAAGGGCCACCCCGACAAGGTCTGCGACCAGGTTTCGGACGCGGTGCTGGACGCGTGCCTCGCCAAGGACCACAAGAGCCGCGTGGCCTGCGAAACCACGGTCGGCCATAACCTCGTTGTCAACGTGGGTGAAGTCACCTGCTCCGGTTGGGACGACATCGAAACGGAAAAGATCGCGCGCCAGGTGGTGAAGGAGATCGGCTACGACGACGAGAAATACAAGTTCTGGCATGAGTCCTTCGAATACATCAGCCGCGTCCACGGGCAGTCCCCGGACATCTCCCAGGGAGTGACCGAGGGCGAGGGCCTGTACGAGGAGCAGGGCGCCGGCGACCAGGGCATGATGTTCGGCTATGCCACGGCGGAGACCCCGGAATTCATGCCCGCGACCATCGCCTACAGCCACCGCGTCCTGCAGCACCTGGAAAACTGCATGCGCGACGGCAGCCTGCCCTACCTGAGGCCGGACTCCAAGAGCCAGGTCTCCATCCAGTACAAGGGCGGCAAGCCCGACCACGTCCGCAACGTGGTCGTCTCCCACCAGACCGACGAGGTGTCTCTTGAAAAGGTGCGCGACGACCTTGTCAAGGAGGTCAGGCAGCTGCTGGAGCCCACGGGTTTGCTCAGGGAGGACACCAACTTCTTCATCAACCCCACCGGCAAGTTCGTGCTGGGCGGCCCCTACGCGGACGCCGGCCTCACGGGCCGCAAGATCATCGTGGACACCTACGGCGGCGTGGGAAGCCACGGCGGCGGCGCCTTCTCGGGCAAGGACCCCTCGAAGGTGGACCGTTCCGCGGCGTACTACTGCCGTTACGCGGCCAAGAACATCGTGGCCGCCGGGCTGGCCGAGAAATGCGAGATCCAGGTGGCCTACGCCATCGGCGTGGCCGCCCCGGTCTCCATCAACGTGTCCACCTTCGGCACGGGTTCCGTGAGCGAGGACAGGATCCAGTCCATGGTGGAAAGCCGGGAGTTCTTCGACTTCCGTCCGGCCGCCATCATCGACCAGCTGGGCCTGCTCGAGCCCGCGGGCTGGTCCTACCAGGAAACCGCGGCATACGGACATTTCGGCCGCGACATGTTCCCCTGGGAGAAGACGGACAAGGCCGAGGCCCTGAAGAAGGCGGCCGACAGCCGGACCGCCGCGTGACAGGCCGGACGTGAACGGGTGGACAGACGACGAAACAACGAAAACAACCTCTACATAAAGGAGTTCCAAGCATGAACGCGGAAGCCGCGGAAAAGCTCAACCAGAAACCCGACTACAAGATCAAGGACATTGGTCTGGCCGGATTCGGCCGCAGGGAAATCGAGATCGCCGAAAAGGAAATGCCCGGGCTCATGGCCACGCGGGAAAAGTACGGACCGGAAAAGCCCCTGGCCGGCGCCCGGATTTCCGGCAGCCTGCACATGACCATCCAGACGGCGGTGCTCATCGAGACGCTTATGGAACTGGGCGCGGACGTGCGCTGGGCCTCGTGCAACATCTTCTCCACGCAGGACCACGCGGCCGCGGCCGTGGCCGAGGCCGGAGTCCCCGTCTTTGCCTGGAAGGGCGAGACTCTCGAGGAGTATTGGTGGTGCACCAAGCAGGCGCTGACCTGGCCCGACGGAAAGGGTCCCAACCTGATCGTGGACGACGGCGGTGACGCCACCCTGCTCATCCACAGGGGTTACCAGGCCGAGGACAATCCCGCGATCCTGGACGAGCCCACCAGCAACAAGGAACTCCAGGTCGTGAACCAGGTCCTCAAGGCTACTCTCGCCGAGGACCCGAAGCACTGGCACAAGGTCGTCAAGGACTGGCAGGGGGTCTCCGAGGAGACCACCACGGGCGTACACCGCCTGTACCAGATGAAGAAGGAAGGCACGCTTCTGACCCCGGCCATCAACGTAAACGACAGCGTCACCAAGAGCAAGTTCGACAACATCTACGGCTGCCGCGAGTCCCTGGTGGACGGCATCAAGCGCGCCACCGACACCATGGTCGCCGGCAAGACCGCCGTCGTATGCGGCTTCGGTGACGTGGGCAAGGGCTCGGCGGAGGCTCTGGCCGCCCACCGCGCCCGGATCATCATCACCGAGATCGATCCCATCTGCGCCCTGCAGGCGCTGATGGCCGGCTTCACCGTGACGACGGTGGAAGACGCCCTGCCCCAGGGGGACATCTACGTGACGGCCACCGGCAACAAGGACGTGATCACGGCCGAGCACATGTCCAAAATGAAGGACCAGGCCATTGTCTGCAATATCGGCCACTTCGACAACGAGATCCAGGTGGACGAACTGGAGAACTGGCCCGGAATCCAGAGGACCAACATCAAACCCCAGGTCGACAAGTTCACGTTCGAGGACGGCCACAGCATCTACCTGCTGGCCGAGGGACGCCTGGTGAACCTGGGATGCGCCACCGGCCATCCCAGCTTCGTCATGTCCAACTCGTTCACCAACCAGACGCTCGCCCAGATCGACCTGTGGCAGAACAGGCACGAGATAGGCGTGACCACCCTGTCCAAGGAGCTGGACGAGGAAGTGGCCCGCCTCCACCTGGACAAACTGGGCGCCAGGCTCACGACAATGAGCGAGGAACAGGCCGAGTACATCGGAGTTCCCCAGAGCGGTCCGTTCAAGCCCGACCATTACAGGTACTAGCCCATACACACCCCATCGGGCTGGTCTCGATTTGTCGGCCCCTCCCCCGCCGGCGGTTTCGCGCGCGAAACCGCTGGGCAGGCGGAGTACGGCCGGCGGGACCGGCCAGAGAGGCAAGGACATGACCGAAGTAAGACCATTCAAAGCACTTCTTTACAACGAAGAGAAGGTGCCTCGCATAGAGGACGTGGTCACGCCGCCTTACGACGTGATTTCGGGCGAGGAACAATGCGCCTTTTACGACCGCCACCCCTACAGCATCATCCGGCTGGACAAGTGCCGGGAGGAGGAAGTGGACGGCAAAAAGCTCACTTCTCAACAGGGTGCGGCGCGCCACCTCCAGCAATGGCTGGACGAGGGCGTGCTGGTGCGCGACGAAAAGCCCGCCTACTACCTGTCCGCCGCGGAGTTTCCGCTCAATGGCAGGACGGTGACCCGTTACGGGCTCATCGCAAGGGTCCGCATCCAGGAGTACGACAAGGGCGCGGTTCTGCCTCATGAGCAGACGCACTCCAAGACCAAGACGGAGCGCCTTGAACTGATGAAGGCCTGCCAGGCCAACTTCAGCTGCATATTCAGCCTGTACCAGGACAAACAGTCCGTGATCGACGAACTGAAGGCCTTCGCCGCGAAGGAAAAGCCTTTCATCGGGCACGTGGACGACCTGGGACACCGCCACAAGGTCTGGCGCATCACGGACGAGACCATGTGCGAACGGATTTCATCGGCCCTGGCCGAAGAAAAACTGTACATCGCCGACGGGCACCACAGGTACGAGACCGCGATCAACTACCTTAACCATCTTCGCGAAACCGGGAACATCGGTGAGGACCATCCCGCCAACTTCGTGATGATGTACCTGTCCAGCATGCAGGACCCGGGCCTGGTCATCCTGCCCACGCACCGGCTCATCAAGAGCGTGGACGACCAGCGTATGGAAAGGCTGCAAAAGGAACTGGCCGAGTACTTCGACATAACGGAGTTTTCGGCGACCAACGGAAACGCCGCCGAGGCCCGGGAAAATCTTCTCAAGGCCATGGACGAAGGCGCGGAAGGCACGGGCAACGTCATCGGCATGTGCATCAAGGGCGACAACACGTTTCGTGCGCTGTCCCTCAAGCCCGGCATCATGGACAAGGTCTTCGCCGACGAGATGGAAAAGCCCCTCAAGCGGCTCGATGTGAGCGTGCTCACCAGCCTGGTCCTGGAAAGGATCATGGGCATGAGCCACGCCGAACTGGGCGACAGGGACCTTTTCGCCTACACCAGCGACTCGGACGAAGCCATCCAGACTGTGGAGAACGGGGAGCGGGAGATCTGCTTTCTGCTCAACCCCGCAACCAATGAACAAGTCTGCGAGGTGGCCAGCAGCGGGCTGACCATGCCCCACAAAACCACCTTTTATTATCCCAAGGTCGTCACGGGACACGTGATGAACCTTCTGAAGGCATAAGGAAACCAGCTGCCGGCCAGCCGCCGGCGTGAGGAGGAGGACATGAACAAGGACAATATGGACCCGATCTTCGGTTCCGATCCATTGGAAGTCGTATCCACGGACCCTGAAATGTGTACCGACGTGCAGTCCGTGGGCGAAGACAAGACGTTTCGCATTCTCGTAAGCGACAAGCTGGGCGAAAAGGGCATCAGGATGCTCCGTGACGAGCCGGGCATCGAGGTGGACGTGAATACCGGCCTGGCCCCCGAGGAACTGCTCGAGATCATCGGCGATTACGACGGCCTGATCATCCGCAGCGCCACCAAGGTCACGGAACAAATCCTGGAAAAGGCCGAAAACCTCAAGGTGGTCGGCCGCGCCGGCATCGGCCTGGACAACGTGGACATCCCCGTGGCCACCAGCCGCGGCGTCGCCGTGATGAACACGCCCAAGGGCAACGTCGTCACCACCGCCGAGCACGCCATCTCCATGTTGATGGCCCTGACGCGCAACATCCCCAGGGGCACCGCATCCATGAAGGCCGGGCGCTGGGACAAGAAGCTGCTCCAGGGCCGCGAGGTCATGAACAAGAACCTCGGCCTCATCGGCTATGGCAAGATCGGCAGCGTCGTCGCCGACCGGGCCCGGGGCCTCAGGATGAACGTCCTGGTGTACGACCCGGTGGTGCCCAGAGAAAAGATCGAAAAGGACGGACACAAGCCGGTGGACCTGGACGAACTCTATGCCCAGGCCGACTACATCTCCATACACGTCCCCAAGGGCAAGAAGACGCTGAACCTGCTCAACAAGGCCGCCTTCGACAAAATGAAGGAAGGCGTCATGATCATCAACTGCGCACGCGGCGGCATCGTCAACGAACAGGACCTCCATGACGCGCTCACCTCCGGCAAGGTGGCGGGCGCCGCCCTGGACGTGTTCGAGACCGAGCCCCCGGGAGAGCACCCCCTGTTCGAGCTGGACAACGTGGTGGCCACCCCTCACCTCGGAGCCTCCACCAGGGAGGCCCAGACCAACGTGGCCGTGCAGGTCGCGGAACAGATGATCAAGTACCTCAAGGACAATACGGCGGTGAACACGGTGAACGTGCCGCAGATTTCCGGCAAGGTCCTTGAAAAACTGGCCCCCTTCCTCACCCTGGGCGAACGCATGGGCCTTTTGCTGTCCCAGATCATCGAAGGCCATATCAAGGCCGTGGAAATCGAGTACATCGGCGACATCCACCAGCAGGACATGTCTCCGGTAACCACTTCGATCCTCACGGGACTTTTGAGCCCCCTGGCCAGCGACGAGGTCAACTTCGTGAACGCTCCGTCCCTCGCCAAGCAGATGGGCATCAAGATCAGCGAGGCGACCAGCGCCGAGTCCTACGACTACTCGAACCTGATTCGGGTGACCGTCAAGACGGAGAAAAAGGACACAGTGGTCGCGGGCACCCTCTTTGGCAAGAACTACCCCAGGATCGTCGGTATCGACATGCTTCGCCTGGAGATGATCCCGGCCGGATACTTCGCCATCCTCGAGGGAAACGACGATCCGGGCTCCATCGGCAACATCGGTTCGCTGCTGGGCAAGAAGGACATCAACATCGCCAGGATGACAGTGGGCCAGGACGTGGACGGGACCCGCAACAAGATATTCATCCGGACCGACGAGCCCATGCCCCGGCAAGTGGTGGAGGAACTGCAGGATCTTACCACGGTGAACGCCATCCACACGTTTGAACTGTAGCGCTTTGCCGTATGGTGGAAGCCGCATTGGATACGGCACGCAAGTGCGTAAACGACGGAATCACAGTAAGGAGACGAAAAATGTCTGACAAGTTCGGAAAAATCGCTGAGGCCCTTATCGCCGGCAAGATCCAGGATGTGGAAAAGCTCGCCCAGGAGGCTCTCGACGAGGGCGCCGACGCCGCTGACATATTGAACAAGGGCCTTCTGGCCGGAATGGACGTGGTCGGCCAGCGCTTCAAGGCCGGCGACATGTTCATCCCCGAGGTTCTGCGCTCCGCCAAGGCCATGCGCCTGGGTACGGAAGTCATCGGCGACAAGCTGATCGAAGGCGGCGTCGAATCCGCCGGCACCATGGTGCTGGGCACCGTCGAGGGCGACCTCCACGATATCGGCAAGAACCTGGTGGGCATGATGTTCGAGGGCGCCGGCTTGAAGGTGGTCAACATCGGCATCGACCTGCCGCCCCAGGCCTTCGTGGACGCGGTCAAGGAGCACAAGCCGCAGCTGCTGGGCATGTCCGCCCTGCTTACCACCACCATGCCCAAGATGGGCGAAACCATCAACGCCCTCAAGGAAGCCGGCATCCGCGACCAGGTGAAGATCATGGTCGGCGGCGCTCCCGTCACCGAGGAGTTCGCCAAGGAAATCGGCGCAGACGCCTACGGCGCCAACGCGGCCATGGCTGTGGACAAGGGCAAGGAACTGCTGGGCAGGTAATACGAACCAACAATGCCGGAAACGGTCCGCGCCCCCGGATGCAGGGGGCGCGGGTTGTTCCGGACAGTGGGAGAGTGGATTTATGAATCCGAGATTGAATCAACTGATCAATCGGACACCGCGTTACCGGGTTCTCACCGAGGACCAGATCGAACGCATATATTTCGCCGCGCTGGACGTCCTGGAATCCGTGGGTGGCAATATCTACCAGGACGAGGCCCTGGAATTGTTCAAAAACAGCGGCGAAGCCGTGGTCAACGGTAACAACGTTCGCGTGCCCGCCTCCTTCGTGGAGAGGGCCCTCAAAGGCTATCCCAGGAAGATCACCCTGGCCGGCAGGGACGGGGAACGTTCCCTCAGGCTGCAGAAGGACGAAGTCGCTTTCGGCACCGGCAGCGACCTGCCCTTCACCTATGACCTCAAGACGGGCGAAAGGCGCCGCACGACCTACTCCGACGTGAACGCGGCCGCCACCATCGTGGACTTCCTGCCCCAGTACGACTTCTTCATGTCCCATGGCATCGTCTCGGACGCGCCCAACACGCAGACGTACGACCGTCACCAGTTCATGGCCATGGTGGAAAAGTGCACCAAGCCCTTTGTACTGACCAGCGTGGACGGTGAAGGGCTCAAGGACTTGTGGGAAATGGCCTGCGTACTCACCGGCGGCGAGGACGAATTCCGCCTGAACCCGATGTTCGTGGCCTACATCGAGCCCATCAGCCCGCTCAAGAACGACCGCACCGCCGTGGAGAAGCTGTTGTTCGCCGCGGAAAAGGGCATTCCGGCCATGTACACCCCCTGCCCCAGCTCGGCCGCCACGGCCCCCGCCACCATCGCGGGCATGCTGGTGCAGTCCCTGACCGAGACCCTGCTCGCGGTGGCCCTGTGCCACCTGAAGAAGCCCGGCATGCCCCTCATCATGGGCGGAGTCACCACGGTGATGGACATGAGGACGACGACGTATTCCTACGGCGCGCCGGAGCTGGCCCTGGCCTCCGCCGCCAACACCGACATCAGCAAGTGGCTGGGCCTGCTCATGTTCTCCACCGGAGGCTGCTCCGACAGCAAGATCGTGGACGAACAGGCCGCGGGCGAGTCCACCATGAACCTGTTGTACGCCTTCCTTTCCGGCGCCAACCTGGTCCATGACGTGGGCTACATCGACAGCGGGACCAACGCCTCCCTTGAGAGCCTGGTCATGTGCGACGAGATCATCGGCATGGTCCGTCAGGTCGGCAAGGGCATCAACACGGACGAGTCCCACCTGGCGCTGGACGTCATCGACGAAGTCGGCCCGGGCGGTGAGTTCGTAACCCACGACCATACCTACGACCACTGGCAGGAATGGTTCCGGCCAAACCTCCAGGACCGTTCCGACTGGGACACCTGGGTCGCCAACGGCAGCAAGTCCATGCAGGAGCGTATCAAGGAACGCACCCTGTGGATTCTCGACAACCACACGCCCGAACCCATCGAGGAAAAGGCGTACTCCGAGATGAAGCGCATCGTGGAACTTGCCGACGAACGGCATTCGAAATAGCAGGGACCGGTCGCCGCAAAGCCGGCGGCCAATCCCTGGCGGAGGAATACCAACATGGGTTACAGCACGAGAACGAATCTTTCCGAATATTCCAGTCCCCGGTTCGAGCTTATGTCCGAGGACCAGAAGGAAGACATATACCACGGAATCATCCGTACCCTGAGGACCACGGGCGCCCAGGTTCACCACGAAAAGGCCCGCGAAATCTTCAAGAAGGCGGGGTGCTGGGTGGACGGAAAGCGCGTGCGCTTTCCTCAGGAACTGATCACCGACGCCCTTCAGTCCCTGCCCCCGTTCACCGAGGTGCACTGCTGGGACGGCGACAAGGACAAGAAGATCTTCATCCAGAAGAACCGGAGCTACTTCGGCCCCGGCCCCACGCCGCCCAACTTCACGGACACGGAGACCCTGGAACGTCGTCCCTACCTGCGCAAGGACGCGTCCGTGGTGGCCCGCGTGTGCGACGCGCTGCCAAACATCGGCTACGTGCAGTCGCTGGGCTCCATCAACGACGTGACCAACGGCCTGGGCGATCTCTACGAGTTCGCGGACATGATCCAGAACACCACCACGCCCATCATGAACTGGGCCTTCACGGTGGAAGGATGCCGCGACCAGCACAAGATCGGCATCATCATGGCCGGCGGCGAGGAGGCGTTTCAGCAAAAGCCCAACTACATCCACTACGGCGAGCCCATTTCGCCTCTGATCAGCGACTTTCACGCCGTTGACAAGTGCATGTACTGCGCCGAACACCGCATCCCTCAGGTGTACAGCCCCTGCTGCATCGGCGGCGGCACCGTGCCCGCCAGCCATGCAGGCCAGATTACGGTGGGCATCTCCGAGGCCATGGTGGGCGTCATGCTCTCCCAGCTCATCAACCCGGGCACATGCGTCATCATAGGCGGCGTGCAGTCCATTCTGGACATGAAAAACACCATCTACTCCTATGGCGCGCCCGAGCTCGCCATCCTGTCCGCCGCGACCACCGAGGTGTGCAAGTTCATGGGCCTGCCCATGTATTCCACCTCCGGCTGCACGGACACCAAGAAGATGGATGTCCAGTCCGCCATCGAGGCCGCCTTCTCCGTCCACATGGCCATGCTTTCCGGCGCCAACTTCGTGCACGACAACGGCTACACGGAAAGCGGCATCACCGGTGACATCTTCCAGACCGTGATGGACGACGAGTTCATCGGCATGGCAAGGCTCATCGCCGGCGGCGTTGAAGTCACCGAGGAGACCATGGCGGTCGAGCAGATCAAGAACGTTGGTCCCGGCGGACATTACCTGTACGAGGACCACACCATGAAGTGGTTCCGCAAGCACTGGCGCCCCACCCTCATGGACCGCAACAGCTACGAGGACTGGGTCTCGCAGGGCTCGACCACCATGAAGGACCGCATTCTCCAGAAGACGCGGGACCTCATCGAAAATTACGAGGGTCCCATCAACAAGGTGCCGGCCGAGGCCAAGAAGGAAATCCGGAAGGTCCTGGACGACGCCGAGGAGAGGATGCGCTCGAAGGCCGGCAAAGAGAGCGCATAATACGATGGAAGAATGCGTTGTAGGCATCGATACGGGAGGCACGTTCACGGACGGGGTCCTCCTGGAGTACCGCACCCGCCGGATTCTCGCGTCCAGCAAGACGCTGACCACGCGGGAGGACCTGGCGCTGGGCGCGGTCAGGGTGCTCAGGCAACTGGACATACGCGATCCCGGCAAGGTTCGCCTTGTCGGGATCTCGAGCACTCTTGCCACCAACTCGGTGGCCGAAGGCAAGACACGGAAGGCGGGTCTTCTGCTCATCGGGTACGATCCCGACCTGGTCGCGTCCTATGGACTGGAGACCCGCTTTTCCACCGACATCTACGGGTTCTTTGCCGGCGGGCATACGTCCCAGGGCCGGGAAAAGGAACCGCTGGACCCGGAAGCCATACGCAGGTGGGTGGCGGAGCACCGAAAAGAGGTGGACGCGCTGGCCGTGTCCTCCTACTTCAGCCCGCTCAACCAGGAGCACGAGGAACGGGCCCACGCGGTAATCCGTGAGGAGTGCGACCTCCCCGTTGTTCTGGGCCATCAGCTGTCCACGCGCCTGGACTCCATCAAGCGGGCCACCACGGCGTCGCTCAACGCCTCGCTGGTGGCCGTGATGCAGGAGTTCATCGCCTCGGTCCAGGAGGCCCTCGCCGAGCGGAACATTCACGCCCCACTCATGATCGTCAAGGGCGACGGTTCCCTCATGCCTTACGAGGAGGCGCGCCACAAGCCCGTGGAGACCGTACTCTCCGGTCCGGCGGCCAGCGCCATCGGCGGCCATTTTCTGTCCGGGCACGGCAACGCCCTGGTCGTGGACGTGGGTGGAACCACCACGGACATGACCCTGATCGAAAACCACAGGACACGGGTTTCCGGACAGGGCGCCAGGGTGGGCGAAATACAGACGGCGGTGCGGGCCGCGCACATCCGCACGGCGTGCGTGGGCTGCGACAGCAGGATACGCGTCGCCCAGGGCAAGGACGTGGAAGTCGGCCCGGACCGGGTCGTCCCCCTTTCCAGGCTCGCTTCCCAGCACGGGCACGTGGAGGAGGAAATCCTCGCTCTGGCGAAACGGAAACCCGCGTTTTTGTCGCACGAGGACTTTCGCTACTGGTTTTTGTACAGGCAGGTGGATCCCGAGGAATACGGGGACCCCAAACTGAAGCGGCTTTTGCGGCTGCTGCTGGACGGACCCATGTCCGTGGCCGGGATCCTGAAAAGGCTGGACGCACACCACGCCGTGCAACTGGGCGCGGATGCCCTGCTGCAGAACGGGACCATCGAGGAAGGCGGGGTCACCCCCACCGACCTGCTCCATGCCTCCGGGCAGATGGACAAGTGGAGCGTGGAAGCGGCCACCCAGGCCATAAAGTCCCTGTGCGCCATGCATGGCAAGGACAAAAAGGCCTTCATCCGCGACACCATGGACCTCATCGTGGGAAACATGGTGGAGGAGGCCATCGTCTTCCTGGCCCGGCAGGGACAGGAGGAGACGCTGCCCGACAACGTGGACGGCAAGTGGGGCAACTGGCTGCTCGGGGAAACCCTGGCGCGGAACAACCCATACCTTGCCGTGGCCATATCCAGCCGATTCCCCATCATCGGCATCGGCGCGCCCGCCGAGATATTCGTGAAACGGGTGGCCGAGGCCATGCGTTCCCAGTTCGTGCTGCCCAGGCACTCCGAGGTGGCCAACGCCGTGGGCGCCGTGGCGGGTTCGGTGGTGGTGGATTCCGAGGCCATCGTGTATGTGCGGGAGACCTCGGGCTCCAGGAAGTACGTGGTCAAGCTGGAGGGCAGGAGCAAGACCTACTCCGACTATGAACAGGCCGTGGCTTTTGCCAGGGACACCGTGTCCGAAACGGCCCTAGAGATGGCGCGCGCCGCGGGCGCCAGCTATCCCCAGGTGCACGTGGAGGTGGTACGCGAAGGCCCCATGGAACGCATCCAGGCCCGGGCAATGGGCAACCCCAGCCTGGCCCGAAGCATGGCCAACTGACCGTGCCCCACATGGAAACCGCATAATTCGCGGGGACACGGCTCGCCGTGCCCGTTTTGAGGATCGCGACATATGAGCGAAGACGACAACGTTCTCGAACAGAGGATCCGGAATAAACTGGACCAGCAGGGAATCGCCTACGAGGCGGTCGCGCACGAACCCGTGTACACGAACCCGGCCATGGCCGAGGCCCTGGGCGTGGACGAGGCGGCCACGGTGAAGTCCCTGGTGCTCATGACCAGGACCGGCGACATGATCGTGTTCGTCCTCCCCGGTGACATGAAGGCCGAATGGAAGCGCGTGTCCAACGCCGCGGGCTCCAGGGTCTCCTTCGCGGACAAGGACGAGGTGGCCCGCCGCGTCGGCTGCGAGGTCGGCTGCGTACCCCCCTTCGGCCACATGGAGGACCTGCCGGTGTACATGCACCCGGACGTGAAGGAACTGGAGTTCATGTACTTCAACCCCGGCGTCCACGACATGTCATACAAGGTCGGCACCAAAGACCTCATAAACATGTGCAACCCCACGTTCATCTGATTACCGCGCCGGCCCGCAGCGACACGGCGCCGGCATGCCCCTGACCGAAAACCGGAAGGACGAGCGGAGAAAGCCGCCGGTGGAGCCTTGCGCTCACGAAACAGGCAAGCCAAAGCCGGCCGGGAAACACGATATGAGCCAATATTACATGGTAGCGGCCACCGGCCCCAACGTTTCGGGCATCGTGGCCAAGGTATCCAAGGCGATTCACGACGCGGGGGGCAACTTCGAGGACTCCTCCATGAACTTCGTGGAGAGGCACTTCACCCTGATGATCCTGGTCTCCTGCGACGGCGACGGCGAGGCAGCCGGTAGCGCCCTGCGCGAGAAATGCCGCCACCTGGGACAGGACGAGGGACTCAACGTGGCCCTGTTTCCCATGGGCGAATACGACCGGGAAGAGACGTTCGAAAAACCGAAGCCCAACTACGAACTGCGTGTCAGCGGCGAGGACAGGATGGGCCTCGTGTACCGCACCTCGCAGCTTCTGGCTTCCCTGCACGTCAACATAGTGGAAATGAGCACACAGGTCCGAAACGCTCCGGACGACGAGGACTACACCGAATTCGTCATGCGGACGAAGATGGTGATCCCCAAAACCGTGGACGTGGAGATCCTGCGCAAAATGCTGGAGTCCCTCGCCGAGGGGCTTCGCGACGTAATCTCGCTGACGAGGATCAAAAACGACCGAGCCTCGGGCGGACACTGACAGCCCGTTGAAAAAACCCGGAATTGGCAGCCTGTTTGAAAACGAACAGATGCAAGGCGCGCGAATTCCGACCAGGTTGGCGTACCCGGCGTACGCCGCACCGACGAGAAACGCGCCGCAACGCCGCGGATCCCGTTGACCAACTGGCTGCTAACGCATTGCGAAGCACGGAGAGACGACCCATGCCGACAATGATCATACAATCAACGGGACAAAGCATCGCTCTCGCGCCCGGGGAATCCGTCCTGGAGGCCCTGAAACGGGAGGGTCTTGCCATGGAAAGCCCCTGCGACGGCAACGGGATATGCGGACAATGCCTCATCAGGGTGAAGAATCCCGGCTCCGTCCCCGAGACGCCCCATGACGGCCTCGGCGAGGAGAAAATGCGGATGGGCTTCCGGCTGGCGTGCCGGCTGGTTCCCGATCAGGACATCGAAATCGTGTCCATCCCGCTGCTGAGCCCCGGGGAGACGGAGGAGGAATGCCGCATTCTGTCCCACGACAGCTTCGACCAGGAGGATTCCGAAGAGAACCAGGACAGGGACATGCTGGAGAACGTGGGCGCGTGGAAGCTCAATCCCTCGGCCCGGATACGCGAAACCGAAAGCGGGTACGAACTGGTCTATGCCGGTCATCCCGGCGCACTGCCCCTCCCGGACTGGAAACCGGAATACCGGCCCACGGGCCTTGCGGTGGACATCGGCACCACGACCATGGTGGCCAGCCTGCTTTGCCTGGAAACCGGCGAGGAGCTGTCCACCGCCTCGTGCCTGAACCCGCAGACGGCGTACGGGCATGACGTGATGACGCGGATACAGAAGGGATCGGACGCCGAGGGCCTGGAGGAACTGGCGGCTGCCGCGCACAAGGGCCTCAAACGCATCATCATGGAGGTCTGCAAGGATTCGGAGACGGATCCCCGGCAGGTGGTGGACGTGGTTCTGGGCGGCAACACCACCATGTTGCAGCTGGCGGGCCGCGTCGATCCCGAACCTCTGGGGCGCACACCCTTCAACGTGGGGCTACAGGGGGGCGCCGTGTACGCGGCTACCGACTTCGGCATGCCCGTCAACCCGGCGGCGCGTTTGTACATTCCACCCATCGCCCACGCCTTCGTGGGCTCGGACGTCAGCGCCGGCCTGCTTGCCTGCTCCGACTTCTTCAAAAAGGACAGCCGCGTCCTCTTCCTGGACGTGGGCACCAACGGCGAGATGGGCCTTTCCGCCAACGGCGAGTGGACGGTGACGTCCACGGCCGCCGGCCCCGCATTCGAGGGCGCTGGCCTGTCCTGCGGCATGCGCGCACGGGTCGGGGCTCTCGAGGCCGTGTCCGCCGAAGAGGGCTTTGTGCTGTCAACCATCGGCGACGCGCCGGTCAAAGGAGTCTGCGGCAGCGGCGTCATCGACCTTGTGGCCGCCCTCCTGGAAACCGGAGCCATGGAGTTCACGGGCCGGATGGTCCGGCCCGGACAGGAAAACGACCTGCCCGGGGAACTGGCCGGTCGCCTGGAGGAAATCGACGGCCAGCCCGCCGTACGCGTCGGCGAAGGCGTGTACTTCACCCAGAAGGACGTGCGCCAGGTGCAGCTTGCCAAAAGCGCCATCCGCACCGCCGTGGACATGCTGATCGAGGAAGGCGGCAACCCGGTACTGGACGCGGTGATCCTCTCCGGCGGCTTCGGACACTCCCTGCGCCCCGTAAGCCTGGAAATCATCGGCATGATACCGCCCGGCATGGCGGAAAAGGTCGTGTTCGCCGGCAACACCAGCCTGCTCGGCTCGCTGAAACTTCTGGCGGACCATAATGGCAGAAAATTCATACAGGACAAGATGACCAGGGTCCGGCACGTCCACCTGGTGGACAAACCCGAGTACATGGACCGCTATGTCATGAGCATGGAATTCGACACCAATGAAAAAACCGACGGTAGTGATAGCCTGCGGGAGTCTGCGGCCTGAACTAGAGGCCCTTGACCCCGCACGACAGGACGCGGAGGTGAGATACCTCGATCAGAACCTGCACAGGACACCTGACCGGCTGCCCGGGATCATACAGGAACAGATCGACGACGCGGCCGAAAACGCCGGCATGTTCGTCCTGGGCTATGGCCTGTGCTCCGGCGGCATCGTCGGCGTGAGCGCGCCAAAACAGCCACTGGCCATACCCAGGGTGCACGACTGCATCGCCCTGTTTCTGGGCTCCGGCGAGGCATACCATCGGGAGTTCAGCGAAAATCCGGGAACCTATTACATGACCGCGGGGTGGGTGGCCGAGGAGCAGGACCCCCTTGGATACATGGAACGGGACTACGTGCCCCGAGTGGGCAGGGAAGACGCCGAATGGGCCCTTCGCGAGGAACTCAAACACTACTCGCGCATCGCCCTGGTCCTGACCGACACCGGCGACGAACAGGCATTGCGAAAACGCGGCGAGGAAAACGCCCGTTTCCTGGACAAGAAATTCGAGGTGATAAAAGGATCCCGGGCCTTTTTTGAAAAAATGCTGCACGGCCCCTACGACGAGGGGGACTTCGTCGTGCTTCAGCCCGGGGAAAAGGTCGTGCAAAACCCTTTCATGACGTGATCGCAAAGGATCGCAACCACAATGGCGCGCCGCCGAAACGGCCTGGCATGCGCCGCAAATAGGCAGCAAATGGAGGAAACATGCTGATCATCGGAGAACTGATCAACGCGAGCCGCAAGCAGATCAAGGAAGCCATCCAGAACCAGGACGAGAAGGCCATCATCGAGATCGCCAAAAACCAGAAGGAAGCCGGCGCCGATTACATCGACGTGAACGCCGGCGTCTTCGTCGGCAAGGAGATCGAATACCTGCCCTGGCTGGTCAAAATCGTCCAGGAAAACGTGGACACGCCCTGCTGCATCGACAGCCCGGACCCGGCAGCCATCGAGGCGGCGCTGGCCGTGCACAAGGGCACCGCCTTCGTCAACTCCATCTCCCTTGAAAAGGACCGCTACGACAAGCTGCTTCCCGTGGTCAAGGGCAGCGACTGCAAGGTGGTGGCCCTGTGCATGAGCGACAAGGGCATGCCCGAGTCCACCGAGGACCGCTTCGCCATCGCGAAGGACCTGGTGGAAAGCCTCGAGGCCGAGGGCGTGGAGCGCGACCGGATATACGTGGACCCGCTGGTCCAGCCCGTGTCCACCAACATGAACTACGGCGTGGCGCTCCTCAAGACCATCGAGCGGGTCATGACGGAACTTTCCGGCGCTCACACCGTGTGCGGCCTGTCCAACATCTCCTTCGGCCTGCCCGTGCGCAAACTCCTCAACCAGGAGTTCGTGACCATGGCCGTTTATGCGGGTCTGGACGCCGTCATCATGAACCCCCTGGACACCAGGATGGTCTCCAACGTCCACGCCGCCCTGGCTCTCGCGGGCAGGGACGAGGACTGCATGGACTACCTCATGGCCTATCGCGCGGAGAAGCTGGGGCTGTAGCGGCCTGCCCCGGCGCTTCAGACCCGGGCACGAAATAACCTGCGGGCCGATGACAACAACCCGAACCAAGGAGGTCGACAATGACACCCGATTACGAAACCACCGCGGAAAAGAGCGCGAGGGAATACTACAACAGCGAGGACGCGGACAACTTCTACTACATCATCTGGGGCGGCGAGGACCTGCACCTCGGCATCTACGACACCCCGGACGAGAGCATCTTCGACGCGTCGCGCCGTACCGTGCAGCGCATGGCCGAGACCCTGGACAAGCCCCTGGACGCGAACACCCAGGTGGTGGACCTGGGCGCCGGATTCGGCGGATCGGCGCGTTACCTCGCCAAGACATACGGCTGCAAGGTGACCTGCGTGAACATCAGCGAGCGGGAAAACGAGCGAAACCGAAAGATGAACAGGGAGCAGGGCCTGGACCACCTCATCGACGTGGTGGACGGCAGCTTTGAAAGCGTGCCCCTGCCCGACGACTACTGCGACGTGGTGTGGAGCCAGGACGCCATCCTGCACAGCAGCGACCGGGACAAGGTGGTGCAGGAGATCGCCCGGATCGTCAAGCCCGGCGGCGAGGTGGTCTTCACCGACCCCATGCAGTCGGACAACTGCTCCATGTCCGACCTGTCCCCCATCCTGGCGCGCATCAACCTGGAAACCCTGGGTTCGCCCGCCTTCTACCTCGAAGCCGGCAGGAAACACGGCCTGGGCGAGGGGGAATTCACCACCCTCACGCCCCACCTGACCCGGCATTACAGCAGGATCCTTGAGGAAACCGAGGCCAACGAGGGCAAGCTCGAAGGGGCTGTTTCCCAGGAGTATATCGACAGGATGAAGACCGGACTGGGCCACTGGATCGAGGGCGGCAAGCAGAGCAACCTCGCCTGGGGCATCTTCCACTTCAAAAAGTAGGGGTACTCGGACCTCGCCCTCCCCTCGCCCAGCCCGGCGAATGTCGTGAACGAAATGGTTGACACCTCGGGCGCGACGGGTGATGCGGGAGGCACGCGGGATACGGGAGAGATCAAAGGGACCGCCTTCGGGCGGTCCCTTTTTGTATTCAATGCCGCGAATCCGCCACCCGGCCGTGAGCATCAAACCGGCTCACATGAACCATTCGCTCGTTTCCGGCGCCAACCCGCGGCCGCCCCCACTGACCTCGCGCGTGCCCGCCTCAGTTGTACTCCCCGTCCCCGACCAGTGCCACCCCGGCGTCATTCCCGCCGTTGTGCTCCGCCGCCTTTTCCATCTCCGCCCTGACCAGCCAGCAGGCCACGGCCTCGGCCAGGACGGGATGCATCAGGTAGCCCAGCACGTTGTGAGGGTCGGAGCGCCCCGCCTTGACCGCGAGGTTGTATATCTGCGCATCCTCGACGCACTCGCACACGCCGTGCTCCAGCATCTCGTGGTAGTCGTCCCGTATGGCGCCGTCATGGCAGATGAAGTCGTCCTCGGCCCACACGTTGAACCACCGGCGTACGTTGGACGGGTACTTCCTGGGCGTCGAGGCGTGGAACCCCTTGAGGTTTTGGCGGATCGCCACGTCCCCCAGGGGGCTGCCCATGGTGATCCACATGTCCACCTTCCTCCTGTCCCCGTACTCCTCCCGGTACTCGCCGGTGCGGGACAGTTTCCAGAAGATGTCCCAGCTGATCATCGCGCCCAGGCTGTGGGACAGCACCAGCACCTTGTCGCCCCGGTCCAGGGCGTTTCGCACCGGCCCCAGCATCCTCGTGCGCACCTCGGTGCCAAAGTCCGAATCCTGGTTCCAGTACTGACGCATGTCCTTTGCGTATATCTCGATGTAGGGGCGCCCCAGCCGCAGGGCCTTGGCCACGGAACCGACGCGCAGGGCGATGGCCTCGGAATAGCGCATGTACCCAGGAACCTGGCGGTAGCTCTGCCCGTTGAACTCGTCGGCGCGGTATCGCTTGAGGCGGGACATGGTGACCAGGCGCTCGTCCAGGCTGCCGATGGGCACGGACCCGTCCTTTTTCTGGAAGAACAGGTTGGACAGGTCCCCGTAGTACACCATCTCGCACCAGGTCTGCTCGAACAGGCCCGCGGCCTCCGGAAAGTCGCGGCTGATGGAATAGCGCAGGGCGTCCTTCCAGGTGGCGGCAAGTTGTCGACGGGGCGGCTTGATGCCCCGGCCGTGTACCATGATGATGGTTCTTCCCATAGCACTTCCCCCGGATGAAGTCTTTATGCCGCACCGGTGGCCGCCCGCGCCGTTGGCGCGGGAGGACGGTAGCGGCCTGAATCGCGGCGGACGGGCTCAATGCGCCATTGAATGCGCCATTTAATGAAAGGACATACCACGTTCGGAGGGATAAAACAACGAAACCAGGCGTTTGAATGCCGGCCGCCCTCGCCTTGCCCGGGCGCGGACGGCCATTTTGGCGGGAATCACTGCTGCGGCTGCGCCGTGCCGTAACACACCCACTCGTCGTTCACCTTGACGTAACTGTTGCAGCCCAACTGATTGTAGATGGTGTAATACGTGTACACGTTGCCGGAACCCATGTAGATGAGCAGCCCCCTTTCATGCTCCTTGACCAGGCTGGTGCCGTCGATGGGCTCCTCCCACTGATCGGTCACATGCCGCGTGGCCGCACCCTCCTCGCAGGTGAGACCCCACTCGTCAAAGGAGTCGCAGCCATAGGTGCACCACACGTCGCAGTCCTTCACGGGGCTCGGATTTCCGTCCACCTCGTCCCACTTGGGATACAGGTCCATGACCCGCTGGCCCTGGTAGGCCATGCGTACATACAGGACAGGATAGCCGCCCCCCTGGGACGTCTTCACCGACACGGTGAAGGAACCCTCGCCCGGCGCGGTGACGTTCTGCGTGCTGTTGCCGTCCGCCGTGTAGATGACTTCCCCTCCCGTCCATCCCACGGAGATCACGGCGTCGGGCTGGCTGCCCAGGACATAGTCTCCCCGCACCGTGAACTGGCCCACGGTGTAATCCTCGACTCCCGCGCCCGCCGGCCCCTGGATGCAGCGCAGGCGAAGATCGTCCAGCTCCGGGTCGCCGATGGCGTTCTCGAAATCCTTGTACTCGCGCCGGAACTTCACGTTGCAGTCCGGATTGGCCAGCTGGTACTGTATGCGGGCATGTTCGCGGGCTTCCTCGCAATTGCACAGGGTGTACTGCCCTCCGTCGGAAAAGGCGTTGTTCAGGTTCAGGTCCTGAAAAAGCCCCAGAACCTCGGGATCGTTCTCGAAATCCGCCACGCCCTGCTTGTAGTCGATGTTCCGATTGTTCAGCCAGAAACGCATCTGCGCGGTGATGGTGATGCCGTTTTCCGGATTGCGGTCCTTGTCCAGGGACTGGAGCAGCCGGCAAAGGTTGGTGGCCCAGGGATGGCGTTCGTCCACGGCGCCGGGGATGAGGTCGTGCGGCGCGACCAGAGGCGCACCCGGCACCTGCCCCAGCAGCATGTCCCCCAGGGTGAAGGAGACGTCGCCGCTCTTGACGTAGCGGAATTTCCCGGAGTGGTCCGTGGTGCCGGAAATACCGCCCGACTCGTACCCCAGGCCGGTCACCGGACTGTCCACGAACACGCCGGAGCTGGTGGGCGTCCTGCCGGACGCGGCATTGGGCGCCGGCTCCTCCTCTTCCCCGCCACAACCGGCGAACAGGACCAGCATCGAGGCGAACAGGATCGCCATGACTGTTGCGAGGGTTCCCGACTTTTTAGGCCAACGTCCGTTCGCGCACGCCCTTCCGCGAGCCGGAGTCTTCTGCAGAGGGTAAGACATGGTGGCTTCCTTGAAGATTGGTGTCGCCGTGTTCGGCCCGGTTTGCCGTGGTTGTGGCCGGGACGCACGGAAGGTGCCCGTGTTGGTATCAAGATGCGTGCCAAGCCCCAGCCAGCGCCGGAAATCGTTCCGGGCTTGGGCAAAGCAGCGGGAAAACTCGCAAACGTTAAAAAAACTGCAAGGATTTTACCATGCGAAAAGGCGAATACAGCGTGTTTTTTTCCACGCACGGACAGCTCGTGCCAAACGCCGGCTTCCCCCCTGTCCCACAATCCACGCGCCCATTTTTCAGACGAAGGGTGAAATCGCCGCACCCGGAGCAAAAACACCCCGCACGGCCACGGAACCAAAAAATCCGGCACACCCGTCTGCCCGCCCTTGCCCGCGCCACCCTTCGGTGCTAATCTCGGGACGTAATGGCACGGACGACATCGCGCAAATCATCCGGCAAACGGAGGTATCGTGTTTTCCTTTGTCCATACCGCTGACATTCACCTGGACAGCCCCATGGAGAAACTGGGCTGGTACGAAGGCGCTCCCGTGAATCAGTTGCGTAGCGCGGCCCGGCGCGCCTTTGACAACGTCGTGCGCCTCGCCATGGCCGAGGGGGTCGATTTCATGCTGATTGCCGGCGACCTGTACGACGGTGACCGCCAGGATTACAACACGGCCCTTTATTTCAGCCGAAAGATGCACGAACTGGCCCTCTCCGGCATCCGCGTCTTCGTGGTGGCCGGAAACCACGACGCGGCCAACGCCATCACCCATCGCCTGTCCCCGCCGGACAACGTGCATGTGTTTTCGTGGGAAGAACCGGAAACCGTACGCCTTGACGACATCAACGCGGCCATACACGGAAGGAGCTTTTCCACCAAGGCGGAGCGGGACAACCTGGCGGCGGGCTTTCCCCCCGCCCTACCCGGCATGTTCAACGTGGGACTTCTCCACACCAGCCTCACGGGCCGACCCGGACACGAGCCCTATGCCCCGTGCGGGCCCGGGGACCTTGCGGCGGCGGGATACGACTACTGGGCGCTTGGCCACGTCCACACCTACGAGGAGGTTTCCCGGAATCCCTGGATCGTCTTTCCGGGCAACGTCCAGGGGAGGAACGTGCGGGAGTGCGGCGACAAGGGATGCCTGCTGGTGAGGGTCGGGGACACGGGCGCCGCCGACGTGGAATTCCGCTCCGCCTGCGTGGCCCGCTGGGAACGGGTGGAGGTGGACGCCGGAGGCATGGAGACCGCCAACGAGCTGCCCCAGGCTGCCGCGGCGGCCATCGAGGAGCGGCTTGCACAATGCGGAAGCCTCCCTGCCGCCGTCCGCGTCGGGGTCACCGGCGCCACCTCCGCACATGAGGGGTTCCTGGCGGACCCTGAAAAATGGACCGCCGAGGTCCGGGCCGCGGCCATGGGCGGGGCAACCGGCCGGGCCTGGATCGAACAGGTGATATTCGCTACCCGCCCCACGGCGGAACACGAGCAGGCCCTGTCCGACGAAGGGCCCATGGGCGAACTGGCCGACCTGCTGCGGGAAGCCGCTAACGACCCGGAACTGCTTGCCGAACTGGGCGCCGCGGTAAAGGACATGGCCGACAAACTGCCGCGGGAACTGCGTAACCACGCGGACGGCTTTGATCCCTTGCACCAACAAACCCTGGCAAGGCTGGTGGAACAGGCCGGGGACCTGCTGGTCCAGCGGCTGACAAACCCCGAGAGTTGAGACGCCGGGCACCCCCCCGGCGACATGGCGGGCCTATGCGTATACTGGAACTGAACCTCATCGCCTACGGCCGGTTCACGGACACGGTTCTGGATTTTTCCGCCGGTTCCCACGGGCTGCACATTGTCTACGGGGAAAACGAGGCGGGCAAGTCCACGGCCCTTTCCGCCCTGCACCAGGCCCTGTACGGCATCGAAGCCCGCACGCCCTACGATTTCCTGCATCCTTACAGAAACCTCCGCGTGGGCGTCCACCTCGAACACTCCGGGGGCTCGCGCCTGGCCTTTGTCCGCCGCAAGGGAAACAAGAGGACGCTAAGAACCCGGGACGACGCCGAAACCCTGGATGAATCCACCCTGGCCGGATTCCTGTCCGGAGTCGGCAAGGAACACTTCGCCACCATGTTCGGCATAGGATACGACGACCTTGTCGAGGGAGGCCGGCTGATCGTTTCCGGCGAAGGCGGCGTGGGTGGACTGCTGTTTTCCGCGGGCTCGGGAATCAGTTCCCTGAGGCGCGTGCAGAAGTCACTGGAACAGGAGGCCGAGGACCTGTTCAAGCCCCAGGGAAGAAAGCCGGCGCTGAACCAGGCCATCTCCGAGTACAGGAGGCTGGTTGCCGAATCCGGGAGCGCCTGCCTTTCGGCGGAAATCTGGGCGGAGCACAAAAGACTGCGGGACGCCGCCGCCCACGAGGAGGAACGGGCGGCCCGGGAGCTTGCCGACCTCGAGACGGAAAAGCACAGACTGGAACGCATAAGGCAGGCGCTCAAGGACATCGGGAAGCGCCGGGAGATAAAGGCGGAACTGGAAAGCATGAAAGACACGCCCCGGTTGCGACCCGGGTTCTCGGATGAACAGCGCCGACTGGAAAGGGATCTTGCCGGTTGCAGACGGGAGGGGGAAAAGGCGCGGAACGACCTGGAGAAAGTCGAAGCCGAGGCCCGTGGCATGGACGTGCCCGTCCGCATCCTGGAGCGGGGCGCGGAAGTGGTTGCGCTGTTTGAAAACGTGGGCAATTACGCGGACACGGTGGAACAGAAACAGGAGGCCCTGGCGGAGAAAACGCGGCTGGAAAAGGAAGCCCGCGCCGGGCTTTCCGAGGCGGGACTGGTCTCCTCCAACGTCCCGGCCTCCATGCCGGACCTCGGGCAGAAGGCCCTGGTGGACGAACTCATCGAGGAGCATGACAGCCTCCGGCCAAGACTCGAAATGACACAGGCCCAGACAACCAAACTGGAACGACGGGCGGCCGAGCTTGCCCGTCGGCTGGAATCCGTGTCCGCCCCCGAATCCATGGACGCGCTCAAGGCGGTATGGGCGGACGCCCTGGAGCACCGGGGCATCGACGACATCCTCACCGGTAACAAGGCCGAGGAAAACAAGGCTGCCCGGGCGGCGGATCTTGCCCTGCGAAAGCTGCCCCGGTTCACCGGCACGATGGAGGAACTGGAGCAACTGCCCCTGCCGGATGAAAATCTGGTGGTTGACCACCAGGAAACGCTGGACAAGGCGGACTCGGGACTGGAGAAGGCCGACGACGCGTTGAAGGAAGCCCGTGAGCGATTGGAAGACACGTCCCGGCAACTTGACAGCCTGGTGTCGGACAGGCGGGTTCCCGCGCACAGGGAACTGGATGCCGCCCGGGACCTTCGCAAAAAAGGATGGCACCTGGTACGCTCCACCCTGGAGGGAAGCTCCATGCCCGAGGGCATGGAGAACGACTTCATCCAAAAGTGGCCCGGGGTCGGCACCCTGCCCGACGCATTCGAAAAATCCATGGAAAATGCGGACGACGTCGCGGATACGCTTCGCGAGGCAGCGGACCTGGTGGCGCGGCGCGACGAACTGGAAACGCGCAAAAAGGACCTGGAAAAGCGCGTGGAGGACCTGACCGGAGACCTTGAGGATGCCCGAAGGAGGCGGGATGACGCATGGGGAAAATGGGTCGAGCTGTGGCGGCCATGCGGCGTCGAACCCGAATCTCCGGCCAGGATGCGCTCGTGGCTCGTCCATGCGGGGAAGGCCCTGGACGCCGCCTCCCGGCTTGCCGACGCCCGGACCGCGGCCCGGTCCACCAGCGAAACCGTTACCGATCTTTTGGAAAGGCTGCGCGATCGTCTATCCTCTCACGGTATATCCGTCCCGGACAATGCAGCGCTCGCCGAAGCCCGGGAACTGGCCAGGGAGGCCCTGGAGGAGGCCGCCCGGGAGGCGGAAAACCGCCGGAGCACGGAAAAGGAGCTTGAAAGCTGCACGAGCGACCTTGCCGACACGCGACAGGAGTTGGCCGGTACGGAAAAACGCTTGGACGAATGGCGTGAAAAATGGATCCGGACCATGGAAGCCACGGGCCTCCCCCGTGACATGGAACCGGCCCAGGCAAAGGCCGTGCTGGAGAGAATCCGGGAAGTGGAGGCCAAACAGCGGCAAGCGGAGCGCCTTGCGGAACAGCTAGCCCGAATGGAGGAGCGGATCGCGGACTTTACCCGCAAGGCCCGGGACCTTGCCGGCGATCTGGCCCAAGACCTTGTTGATCTCGACCCCGAACGCATGGCCAGGGAACTGCACCTTCGCCTGGAAAGGGCCAGGGAACTGGACACGCGCAAAAAGGAACTGGACACGAGGCGGGAAAACCTCGCCACCGAACTCGACAGGAACCGCGAGGAGATCGCACGGATACAGGCGGAAATGGAGCAGCTATGCAGGGAAGCCGGTTGCGACGACCCTCTGGAACTGGACCCGGCGATCGAACGGGCGGCCCGGCGCAAGGTCCTGGAGGACGACCTGTGGCAGACCGAGGACCGGCTCCGGAATCTTTCCGGCGGCCTGGAACTCGACCGGTTCGTGGAAGAGGCTCTTGCCGTGGACCCGGACCGCCTTATAGCCGACATCGGAAACCACGAGGAGAAAATCCGGGAGACCCGCGAGCGCAAGGACGCGGCCATCCGCGACAAAAGCCGTGAGGAGACCGTGCTCTCCACCATGACCGGCAGCGACAGGGCCGCGGAGCTCGCCCAGGAAGCCCAACAGGCCCTGGCCCGGGTGGAATCCAAAGCCGTCGGGTACGCGCGGCTGAAACTGGCCGGCGCCCTTCTGGCCCGGGCCGTGGAACGCTATCGGGAACGCAGCCAGAATCCGGTGCTGGACCGGGCCTCCGGCATCTTCGCCCGCATCACCAACAATGCCTACACCGGGCTGGTGGCGGGTTACGACGACAGGGACGAGCCGGCGCTTTTCGCCAAACGCCTTTCGGGCGAGCCGGAGCTGCCGGTATCCGCCCTGAGCGAAGGCACCGCGGACCAGTTGTACCTTGCGGTGCGGCTTGCCAGCGTGGAAGCGTGGACGGCGGGCGGCGAGCCCATGCCGTTCGTGGTTGACGACATCCTGGTCAAGTTCGACAACGATCGCGCTGCCGCCGCGCTGAAGGTACTGGCCGACCTGTCGGACAGGGTCCAGGTGATATTCTTCACCCACCACAGGCACCTGGTGGACCTGGCCCGTGAACACGTACCCGGCGACAGGGTGTTCTTCCACGACCTGCCCCCGGCCCGGGAGGGACAAACCGGTTGAACAAACCCTTTCACACGGAAAAGGTGGCTGTCCGTCCCCTGGGGGCCGGCATCCACGTGGAGCTTGCCCGGCCCGGGGCCATCAACAGCCTGGACATGGACATGATCCGCGGGCTGGACACCGTCTTCCGGCAGGCGGGAGAGGACCCGGACTGCGCCTTTGTCCTGGTCACCGGAGCCGGAAAGCGCGGGTTCTGCGCCGGCGGGGACATCAAGGCCCTGTACGGATACGTGACGGACGGGGATTTCGAAGCGGCGGACCGGCTGTTCGCCGAGGAGTATGCCATGGACCTGCTGATCCACCGGCTGGACAAGCCGGTGGTCGTCCTGGCCCATGGAATCACCATGGGAGGGGGCCTTGGCCTCGCCGCGGGCGCGGACCTCGTCCTCTGCGACGAGAGCACCACCATGGCCATGCCGGAAACACGAATCGGGTTCTTCCCTGACGTGGGGGCCACCGGCTGGTTGCACGAAAGATGCCTGCCCGGCTATCCCGAATACCTGGCCCTGTGCGGTTGCGAGCAACAGGGCGCCGAATGCGCGAGGATCGGACTGGCCACCCATCAGGCCAGGAACCTTCGCGCGACAGCCGGAATCCTCGAAACCTTCGCGCCCATGGACAGGGAGCCGAGAAGGGAGGCCGCGGCGCGAATCGCGGCCCTGCTCGCCCCCCTGCTCCGGGACGTTTTCACCACCCGCGAACAGGCGAAACGGGACGCATGGGTTGAAAAAATGTTTCACGGTCGCACATTGTTGGAAAGAACCATCGATGACCTGGCGAATGAGGGTACCGCGTCTGGCCGGGAGGCGTTGTCCCGCGTCGGGGCCCGGTCACCCACGGCCCAGGCCCTGGCCCTGGCCCTGCTTCACGCCAACCGCGGCAGGCCGATGGAGCGGGTGTTCGAGGCGGAAAGGACGGCGGCGCGCTTCATGGTGCGCCATCACGACTATGCCGAGGGGGTCCGCGCCCAGATCATCGACAAGGACCATTCCCCCAGGTGGAAACCGGCCCGGCCAGGGGACGTTGTCCTGCCCGAGGACCTTTTGAGGGAGCTGGCCCGGCCGTAGGGGACAACATGCAAGACATGGAAAAGACCACGAAACAGATAGTCGCTCACGCCCTGGAGGCCGGGGCGACCCTGGCGGGCCTGTGCTCCGCGCGCGACCTCGCGGACAGCCCTTCCTACAGGGCGGTACCCGGTGTTCATCCGCCGTATACCGAAGGTGCGCTGATCGTGCTGGCCCTGCGCCATCCCCCGACCTCGCCCGAACTGGACTGGTGGTGCGGACCGGGAGGCACGGAAGGCAACCGCCTGCTCATGTCCATGTGCGAACGCATGTGCGAGAGGATCCAGGCTGACATGGACCTGGCCTGCACGCAACTGCCCTATCATCCGGAACGGGGCGGCGTGTTCCTCAAGGACGCCGCGGTATATGCCGGCATGGGAGTGATCGGAAGGAACAACCTGGTCGTGACCCGGGATTACGGCCCGGACGTACGCCTCCGCGCCGTGCACGTGCCGCTTGATCTCCCCTCCACGGGAATTCCGGATTTCGCCCCGTGCGAGGACTGCTATGCCCCGTGCCAGGAGGCCTGTCCGCAACGGGCCTTTTCAGAGGGCGTGTACGCCCGGGATGCCTGCGCCCGCCAGATGACGGCCGACGAGGCATCCAGAGCGCCCCACCCGCGCAATCCTCTCGGAAAGGACAAGCCCTGCATCCGTTATTGCAGGGACTGCGAGCAACACTGCAGCCTGTCCGAAGCCACCTGACACAGCTCACGGATTCAGGACCCCGCTACCGCCAGGTGACGGCGGGCGGCTTCCGGGAGACCGTGTACTTGTGCCGTATTGCGGGATAGCCCAGCACCAGGCTTGCGAACACCTTCCTCCCCCTGGGCACTCCCAGGTCTTTCCGCAGTTTTTTCGAAAACCTGAGCGCCAGGAGCAGAAACCCGATGTAACAGGTGCCCAGGCCCAGGGCATGGGCATAGTTGGTGACATTCGTGGCGGCGATGTTGCAGTCATCGCAGGCAAAGGCCGCCTTTGCCGGGGCCATCACCATGATGAGGCACGGCGCGTTGTGCAGTATGTAGTCCCTGCCGTCTTCCGTCTGGGACTGATAGTACTCCATCCGGTCCAGGTATCTGCCCACGGAGCTGCCCGCCGCGTCCAGCGCGGCGGACACCGCCCTTCCGGGCCTTGTCTTCGTCAGTTCCCAGATTCGCACGCCAAAGCCGAAAATGGTCCTGGAAACGGACCTCAGAAGCTCCTTGTCCCGGACCACCAGGTATTCCACCTGCTGGGTGTTGCTCGCCGTCGGCGAGTAACGCGCCAGGTCCAGGATATCCTCCAGCACCTTGTCCTCCACGGGCCTGTCCTTGTAGTGGCGAATGCTCCGGCGGGTCATCACCACCTCGCGAAACGCCCTGGCGTCCAGGTCCTTTTTGTACGCCCGGCGAACCTGGCCCGCGTCCAGGGCCTCGTGCTCCACGGCTCCCCTGGGGCATACCGCCAGGCAATGGCTGCACCGGTTGCAGGCATCGGGCGCCACCACCACCGGCTGGCCTCCGACGTCACGGAATACCGCTGAAGCACAGTCCTGCACACACAACAGACACTCATTGCATTTTTCCTCTATTCGCCTGATTTCAACGGCCATCGGCCTGTCCCCTTCCTTTCTTTTGCCCCTGGTTCATGGCGGCCTTCACATCCCGGTTTCGGATGACCGGTTCCCGAATCCGGGAACGACCCCGGATGGCGGGAACCCGCAACGACTTCGCGTAACAGCCTGTTAAAAAACGCGATCCGCGCCGTTGCGGCGCTTTTCCCGTCGATGCGTCGTACGATAAGCAGGCCGCACCGGCGAGGAATGGAGCATAACGCCGGGGATCGCGTTTTTCAAGAGGCTGGTAAATGGCGGATTTTCAGGGTCCTGATCCATGCCTTCGGAACGGACACCCGAACCTGGTGCTTGACAAAACCCGGCGGGACCTGTATTTCCGAATCATGCTCAATTTTCATCCCGGAATCGAAAAGGTTTCATGGCTTGAGAAACGCAACACGAAGAAAATCCGAAATACTGAACTCCGCCATCGCCGTGTTCTCCCAAAAAGGCCTCGCCGACGCCACCCTCTCGGAAATCGCGGCCGGCGCCGGCATCACCCCCCAGGCCGTCTACACCCACTTCCGGGGAAAGGAGGACATCCTTGTCACCATTATCGGCGACTTCCTGGAGGCCAATCACGCCAGGCTGAGGGAACATCTCGCCGGGATCGAGGGAGCGAAAAACAGGCTCCGCAAGGCTGTCTGGTACCATTGCAGCGAGTATTCGAAAAACCGCGACATCATCAAGATCGTGCTGGAAGCCCGCTCCTATCCCGGCTTCTACCAATCCGGCGCGTACGGACATCTCCGGGCCTACTCCCGCGTTTTCATGGAGATCATCCGCGAAGGCGTGGACGGCGGAGCGTTCATGAAAATTTCCCGCCCCTCCGTCATCCGGGACATGATCCTGGGAATGGTGGACCACATCGCCATCAACTGGACGATCAACAACGCCCCCAATTCCCTGGACAAGGTGGAGGCTATTGTCGATCTCGTGTTCCGGGCCGTTCAACCGGCCCGGGAGCATGCCCCGCCGGACAAGAAGGAGCAAAAGCGCCGGCGCATCATAAACAGCGCCACCGGGGTTTTCGCGAAAAACGGGTACAGCCGGGCCGGCATGCTGGAGATCGCCGAGGGCGCGCAAGTGGCCGAGGGTACGGTCTACGAGTATTTCGGCGGCAAGGAGGACCTGTTTTTGAGCATTCCCGGTGAAAAACTGAGGGAATTGCACGGCAGGATCAGCGGCGAGTCCGTGGCGACACGTTTGCGGGACATCCTCCTGACCCTGTTCCGTTTCCATGGCGAGAACAAGGATTACGCCACGATCCTGGTCATGGGCCTCAGGACCAACAGGAAATTCCACCAGTCCGAAAGCCACGGGATTCTGGAGGACATCCACGGAGAGGTCGTCGCCGTGATCACGCGGGGCCAGGAACAGGGCGTGTTCGACCCGGATCTGGACCTTGACCTGTTGCGGGACCTCGTTTTCGGCACCATGGACCACATCCTGATCCCGTGGATCATGTTCGACCGGAAGTATGACCTGGAGGAGGCGGGAAAGGAATTCTCCACTCTGGTGCTCAATGCAATATCCAAAAGGGAAGGAGAGGCAGGAAATGGGAAGCCTGAGTAAGGTTCTGGTGGCCAATCGCGGGGAGATCGCGTGCAGGATTCTCCGGACCCTTTCGCGCATGGGGATTCCCGGCGTGTTGGCCTCCCATCGCGTGGACCTGGAGTCCCCGGCGGCGCGAATGGCGTCCGAAGTCGCAAAGATCGAGGGCCCCACGCCCGTGGCCGCCTACCTGGACATCGACGCCGTGGTCGAAGCCGCCAGACGCACGGGGGCGGACGCGGTGCACCCGGGTTTCGGGTTCCTTGCCGAAAATGCCTCATTCGCCCGCCGATTGCATGAGGAAGGTATTGCCTTCATTGGGCCGGCGCCGGAAACCATTGAACTCATGGGCGACAAGGTCCGGGCCAGGTCCTTCTGCATGGAAAACGGATTTCCGCTTGCGCCATCCGTGGACGAGGCGGACTCGGGCGGCGACTTCATCCAACGCCTGGCTGAGCTGGGAACACCCATTCTCATCAAGGCAGCGGCGGGCGGCGGAGGCAAGGGCATGCACGTGGTCGCCGATCCGGCGGAGATGGAGGACGCCGTGCGCCTGGCCAGGGCCGAGGCCCTGCGGTTTTTCGGGGACGCGGCCGTGTACGGCGAACGCCTGGTGGAAAATCCACGGCACATCGAGGTCCAGGTGCTGGCGGACGCCCACGGCAACGTCGTGCACGTGGGGGAAAGGGAGTGCTCCATACAGCGCCGGTTCCAGAAGATCGTGGAAGAGTGTCCGGCGCCGGGCCTGGACGCGGAGTCGCGGCAAAGGATTTGCCACACCGCCGTGGAGATCGCCCGTCGGGCCGGATACGTGAACGCCGGTACCGTGGAGTTCCTGCTGGGGCCGGACGGCCACTTCCATTTTCTGGAGATGAACACGCGGATACAGGTGGAACATCCGGTGACCGAAATGGTGTACGGCCTGGACCTCGTGGAGTGGCAGGTGCGGGTGGCGCGGGGCGAAGCCCTGACGTTCGGCCAGGACGATCTGGCGCCGCATGGGCACGCCGTGGAGGCGCGGCTGTACGCCGAGGACCCGGAACACGGTTTCGAGCCGGCCACCGGTAAGCTACTTGCGTACCGGTTCCCGGAGGGCCCGGGCATTCGCATTGAAAACGGGTACGCGAAAGGTATGGAGGTGACCGCGGCGTTCGATCCCATGCTGGCCAAGCTGATTGCCCACGGAAAGGACCGCCGCGAAGCCCTGACGCGCGCGTCCGGGGCATTGCGGGACACCCTGGTACTGGGAGTCACCACCAACCAGGACTACCTGGCCCGCATCCTGGAGCACCCGGATTTCGCGGCGGGTCGCGTACACACCGGTTTCATCCCCGATCATGTCGACGACCTCCGCGCACCGCCCCTGGAGGCACGGGAGCGCGACCTGCTTTTGGCCGCCGCCGCACTGGCAAGCCGGGAATGGAACGACCCGGCGTTCGAGCCGCCCGAACCCTACCTCACCATCGGGGAATGGAGGAATTGACATGCGCCGCGTGATGGACCTTCTTGGCGAGAAACAGGAAGCCGTGCTGGCGGGCCGCCGCGGGAAAAGGACGTTCACGGTGGGCGGGGCCACACCCCGCCTCGCGACCCTGGATCGCACGGGCGGGTTCGACGCCACCGTACGATTGGGCGACGACTCGACCGACGTGCAATTGGTGGAGGACAACGGCGCCGTGTACGTCCGCGCGTTCGGCCGGACCTTTGAGGTGCGCATCCTGAACCCGGTGGAGGCGGCGGCGCGCCTTTCAGGCAGGGACATCGGCCGGACCCGCGCCCCCATGCCGGGCACGGTGGTGGAAATCCATGCCGAACCCGGCGACCGGGTGACCGCCGGCCAGCCGCTTCTCACCATAGAGAGCATGAAGATGTTCACGGTGATCACCGCGCCCGCGGATGGGGAGGTGGAATCCATGCCGCTGGGGACCGGCGACACCTTCGGAAAGAACGACACGCTGGTGGTCGTCCGGGAAAAGGGAGGGGCCGACGATGCGTAGAATCCATTCCACGGTGGACACGTCTTCCCCGGCATACCACGCGAACGAGGCCGCGAACCTCGCGCTGGTGCGCGAGCTCCGGGAGCGGCAACAGGCTGCCCGGCATGTCCGGCCCGAGCGGGACATGGAACGGCTGGCCCGGCAGGGCAAGCTGTTCGTGCGGGACAGGCTGGACCTCCTGCTGGACCCGGGAACCCCGTTTCTGGAACTGTCGTCCCTTGCCGCCAACATGGCGTACGACGGAGCGGTTCCTGGGGCGGGACTGGTCTCGGGCATCGGCGTCGTTTCCGGCAGGGAAGTCCTTGTCATGGCCAATGACAGCTCGGTCAAGGGCGGCGCGTGGTACCCGCTCACCATCAAGAAGATGGTCCGCACCCTGGATATCGCCATCGAAAACCGGCTTCCCGTGGTGCATCTCGTAGACGCGGCGGGCGCGTACCTTCCCCTGCAGTCCGAAATTTTCCCGGACCGGTACGTGGGCGGCAGGATATTCCGCAACCAGTGCGTTCTGTCCTCCATGGGCGTGCGCCAGGTGGCGCTGGTCCTGGGACACAGCACGGCCGGTGGCGCGTACGTGCCCACGCTGTCCGACTACTCGGTGATGGTGCGGGGCACCGGCGGCGTGTTTCTGGGAGGGCCGCCCCTGGTCAAGGCCGCCACGGGCGAAGACGTGGAGGCGGACGAGCTGGGCGGCGCGGACGTGCACGCGGGCACCAGCGGGACCGCCGATTACGCGGTGGACACGGAGCAGGAGGGCATCGCCCTGGTGCGGGAGATCGTCGGCACCTTTCCGCGTCCCGAAAAGGCCCGGGTGGAGCGGCGCGAACCGGAGGAGCCGTATTACGATCCGCGCGAGTTGTACGGCATCATCCCGGACGACGTGAAAAACCAGTTCGACATGCGCGAGGTCGTGGCCCGGATCGTGGACGGAAGCCGCTTTCACGAGTTCAAGCCGGATTACGGCACCACCGCCGTCTGCGGGTTCGCCCGGCTGTACGGCTGGAGGATCGGCGTCATCGGCAACAACGGCGTGCTGTTCTCGGACAGCGCGGGCAAGTGCACCCAGTTCATGCAGCTGTGCAACCGCGACCGGGTGCCCCTCGTGTTTTTCCAGAACATTACCGGTTTCATGGTGGGCAGGGAATACGAGCGCAAGGGCATCACCAAGGACGGGGCCAAGATGCTCATGGTCCAGGCGAATTTGGACGTGCCCAAGCTCACGGTCATGTGCAACGGCAGCTTCGGCGCGGGAAACTACGCCATGTGCGGCCGGGCCTATGATCCCCGTTTCCTGTTCACGTGGCCCAACGCCAAAATTTCCGTCATGGGGCTGGAGCAGGCGGCCAGGACCCTGGTGCAGATACGAATTAAGGCGCTGGAACGACAGGGGCGGCAGCTTTCCGAGGGGGAACAACGCGAGATCACGGAAGCCATCACCGCCGACTACGAGGAAAAGAGCGGGGCGTGGTATTCCACATCGGAACTGTGGGACGACGGCGTCATCGACCCGGCGGACACCAGAAAGGTCCTGGGCATCGCCCTGTCTTCGGCGTTGAACCGGGAATTCGGGGAAACATCCCACGGCGTGCTTCGCATCTGACAAGGAGGACGGGCATGGAACATGTTCTTACCGCGGAACAGCGGATGATCGTAAAGCAGGTCAGGGAGTTCATGGTAAAGGCCGTGGCGCCCGTGGCGCACCAGATCGACACGGAGGACTGCTTTCCCGAAGGGATCTGGACGGCGCTGGGCGACCTGGGCATCCTGGGTCTTGGCATACCGGAACAGTACGGCGGTTCGGGCATGGACGCCTTCACGTTCGCCCTGGTGGTGGAGCAGACAGCGCGGGTGTGCCCGGCTCTGACCCTTTCCTACGCGGCGCATACCAATCTCTGCGCGCACAACCTGGAGCGCAATGCCAACGAGGAGCAGAAGCGAAAGTACCTGCCGGGCCTGTGCAGCGGCGAACTGATCGGCTGCCTCGGCCTGACTGAACCCGGAGCCGGGTCCGACGCCGTGGGCATAACGACCACGGCGGAGCGTGACGGCGACCACTTCATTATCAACGGCAGCAAGATGTTCATCACCAACGCGCCCATAGCGGACGTGGCCCTGGTTTACACCAAGACGGACATGGCAAAGCGGGCGCGCGGCATCACCGCATTTCTCATCGAAAAGGGCGCCCCCGGGTTTTCCGTGTCTCCCCGCATCGAGAAGATGGGGCACCACGGCTCACCCACGGGCGAACTGGTCTTCAACGACTGCCGGGTTCACGAAAGCTGCGTCGTGGGCGAGGTGGACCACGGTATACACGTGATGATGACCGGCCTCGACATCGAACGGGTCTGCATCGCGGCCATGGCGCTGGGCATGGCCGAGGCCGCGCTGGAACAGGGGCTCAAATACGCCAGGACCCGGCACCAGTTCGACCAGCCCATCAGCAACTTCCAGCTCATCAAGGCCAAACTCGCGGACATGTACACGGAGATCGAGGCGGCGCGCGGCCTGGTGTACCGGGCGGCGCAGCTGGCGGACAGGTGCGACCGGGGCGGCAAGGGAACGGAACTGCACCGCCTGGCCGGAGCCGCGGTGCTGTTCGCCGCGGAAACCGCCAGTCGTGCCGCCAACCAGTCGCTGCAGATCCACGGTGGATACGGCTATACCCTGGAGTACCCCATCAACCGGTTCTTCCGGGACGCCAAACTGCTGGAGATCGGGGCGGGTACGTCCGAGATCCGCAGGATACTCATAGCGAACGAGTTGATCGAAAAGGGCCTTGGATACGTGTGAGTGACGAAATGGATACCGACCGGGACAAACTGATCATAGGCAATTGCAGCGGCTTTTTCGGGGACCGGCTCACGGCGGCGGGCGACATGGTTCGCGGTGGTCCCATCGACGTGCTGTGCGGAGATTACCTCGCGGAACTGACCATGGCCATCCTTCACGGCAAAAAGGCCCGCTCCCCGGAGGCCGGGTTCGTGCCCACCTTCCTCAGGCAGATGGAAGAGGTCATGGCCGAGTGCCTGGACCGCGGCATCAAGGTGGTGTCCAACGCGGGCGGCCTCAACCCGGCGGGTTTGGCCGCGGCGCTCGAGGGTTTGGCGAAAAAGCTAGGGATCGCCCCGAGGATAGCGTACATCGAGGGTGACGACCTGTGGCCCAGGCTGGCCGAACTGGGAGAGCAGGGCGAGGCCTTCGTCCACATGGACAAGGGTATCGGCCTCCTGGAATCCGGAGCCCGGCCCATCACGGCCAACGCCTATCTCGGAGGTTGGGGCATAGCCGAGGCCCTGGGCATGGGCGCGGACATCGTCGTGACCGGCAGGGTGGCGGACGCGGCCCTGGTCGCCGGCCCGGCGGCGTGGCGGTTCGGGTGGCGGCGCGACCACTGGGACCGGCTCGCCGGCGCGTACGCGGCGGGGCACATCATCGAATGCGGGTGCCAGGCGACTGGCGGAAACTATTCCTTTTTCGAGGAGGTGCCGTCTTTTTCAAACATGGGATTCCCCATTGCCCAGATGTACTCGGACGGTTCGTGCGTAGTCACCAAGCACCCGGGAACCGGCGGTCTGGTGTCCGTGGGCACGGTCACGGCCCAGCTTCTCTACGAGATCGCGGAGCCCGCTTACCTCACCCCCGACGTGGTTGCCCGGTTCGACACCCTGGAGTTGTCGGAGGTCGGGCCGGACAGGGTTCTCGTGCGCGGGGCACGGGGCGAGCCGGCGCCGGACCGGGCCAAGGTGTGCATCAACACGGATGGCGGATTCCGCAACAGCATGACGGTCATCCTCACGGGGCTGGACATCGGGAAAAAGGCCCGGATCGTCGAGGAGGCACTGTTTGAAAGCCTGGGAGGCAGGGACCGGTTCGCCCATTGCCGCACGCAACTGATCCGGTCGGACAAGCAGGACCCCGCCACCAACGAGGAGGCGTTCGCCTACCTGCGCGTAAGCGTCCGGGACCCGGACCGGGACCGGGTGGACCGCGCCTTTTCGGCAAAGGTGGTGGAGCTCGCCCTTTCCAGCATACCCGGGTTCCAGATGACGGGACCGCCCACGGGCGCGACTCCCGCGGTGGTGCACTGGCCCGCCCTGGTGTCCGCCCACCGGCTGGCGCAGCGGGTGGTCATGGAGGGCGAGACGCGCCTGGTGGAACCGGTGACGGGTGGCGGCCCTGGCGGCACGGCCGTCGTTGCGCCGGAGATCCGGGTGCCGCCCGTTCCGGGAGGACCGACGGTGCGCGCGCCACTGGGGCGCGTGTTCGCCACCCGCGCCGGAGACAAGGGCGGAAACGCCAACCTGGGCGTCTGGGCCAAAACCCCGAAGGCGTTCGCGTTTCTGCGCGAATACCTCACCGGGGACAGGCTGCGGGAACTGATGCCGGACATGGCGGAGTATGGAATCAAACGGTACGAACTGCCCAACCTGTACGCCGTGAACTTCGTCATCCAGGGCGTGCTGGGCGAGGGCGCGGCGGCCACCACCCGAAGCGATCCCCAGGCCAAGACCCTGGGCGAGTACCTGCGCGCCAGGGTCATCGACATGCCGGAAGCCATCATTGGGGCGGACGGATGATCACGCGGGAACGGGAAGAGGTACGGACATGCGGACCATATGCAGGGACCTGGAAAACGAGCACGCGCGCCTGGACGGCATGGTCTCGGGCCTGGACGAAGGGCAATGGCGCACGAAGATCCTGTTCGAAAACTGGACCGTGGCGGACACCGTGGCGCACATCGCGTATTTCGACCACAAGGCGTGGCTCGCCGTGGCTGATCCTGACGGCTTCAAAGCCCACGCCCGGAAGTTGTTCGGAAGCATCTCGAGCATGGAGGAACTGGCCGAGGCCACCATCGCCGGCACCCGGGACATGGCTCCCGCGGAACTTTTGGACTGGTGGCGCGGGGAAAGGGCCCGCATGCTGGACGCCTTCCGTTCCCTGGACCCCAAACACCGCCTGCCGTGGTACGGGCCGGACATGAGCGCCCGATCCTCGGCCACGGCCCGGCTCATGGAGACGTGGGCCCACGGCCAGGACGTCGTGGACGTCCTGGGCCTGGCTCCCCCGCCCTCCACTGGACTTCGGCACATCGCCCACCTGGGTGTTCAGACCTTCGGGTGGAGCTTCAAAAATCGCGGATTGAAAGCCCCGGACGCGCCGATACGGGTGGAGATAACAGGGCCGGACGGAGAGTTGTGGACGTGGGGCGATCCGGACGCGGCGGACAGGATCACCGGACCGGCCCAGGACTTCTGCCTCGTCGTGGTGCAGCGACGCCATGTGGATGACACCGGCCTCGCCGTCACCGGCGACGCGGCCCGCCAGTGGATGCTTCACGCCCAGGCATTCGCCGGCCCGCCGGACATGCCTCCTCCTCCGGGAAGTTTCCCGAGGGGGTGAACAGGCCGGGGACGCGGTGTCCACTGCTTTTCCTGCCCACCCGGCGCCGAGCCTTTTCCACCACGGACATGTTGTGGCAGCTTCATGACGCGGGTTTGGAAATCCGGCGGGCAACCTTTCGCGGACAGGGAATGAGGGCCATGAAAACCAGGGGGTTGCGTATAGTGTTTTTCTCGCACAGCGCCGGCATGTACGGGGCTGAGCGGTCGCTGCTCGGTATCGTCGCCTACCTGTCCTCTCTGGGGATGGAGTGCCTGGTCATTTTGCCCGGAAAAGGCCCTCTGGAGACCGCCCTGGCCCAGGCCGGTGCGACCACGGCTCGCGTCCCCCTCCAATGGTGGATCAAGGCCCGGCACCGGAGCAAATCGTTTCGCTTTCTCAGCGGGGTTGCGCGTGACGCCGTCAACCTGGCCCTGCTTCCCGTGGCTCTGTATCATTGCCTCAAATGGCGCCCGAAAGTCGTTGTCACAAACACCGTGGCCAGTCCGCTGGGGGCAGTGACCGCCCGCCTGTTGCGCAGGCCCCATGTCTGGCTTATCCATGAAATCGTCGGGGACAACCGCCACAGGAAGGCGACCTTTGTGTTCCTGAAAGGGTTTCGTTTTTCGACATGGCTCATGAGCCGACTGAGCGACCGGCTTGTCGCCAACAGCCGGGCGGTGGCAAAATGGTACGGTCCATGGCTGGAATCGGGCGAACCCGAGGTGGTCCCCCCATGGGTGGCCCTTTCCGGGGAGAACCGGGAGCGGGGACCGGACCCGTCGTCCCTGTGGGGCGACGGTGGGGGCCTGCGGCTCTTGATGGCGGGAAGCATCGGGCCCGTCAAGCGCCAGGAGGACGCCGTCCGTGCGCTGGGCCTGCTCCGGTCCCGGGGCGTGGAGGCGCGTTTGTGCCTTCTGGGCGACGTGAGGGAGCCATACGGGAACCGCCTTGCAACCCTGGCCAGGGAGGTTGGGGTGGAGGACAGGGTGTACTTTGCCGGATACCGGAATGACGCTGCGCGGTGCATGGCACTCGCGGACGCGGTGCTCATGTGCCGGACAGACGAGGCGTTCGGGATGGTGACCGTGGAGGCCATGCGCGCCGGCACGGCCGTGGTGGGGGCAAGGTCCGCTGGCACCGCGGAGTTGATCGATGACGGGGTGACCGGATTGTTGTTCGAGCCGGCGAACCCGGTGGACCTGGCCGACAAACTCGAACGGCTGGCGCGAAATCCGGAATTGGTCCGGACGCTCGGAAAGGCGGCCGAAAAGTGGTCGCGGAACCGCTTTCTGGAAAAGGATTCGCTGGAACCATTTGCCCGCCTTTTCCGTGAGTTGGCATGAACCGGCGCGGATTCACCCAACAGCCTGTTGAAAAACGCGATCTGCGGCGTTGCGCTTCATTTCTCGTCAGTGC
>JBKHBM010000133.1:0-11308 GCA_046542385.1 Desulfatibacillaceae bacterium
TAGTAGGCCGGGCCCACCAGGGTGATGGCCGTAAAGAACAGGAAGAGCGTCCATGGATGTTTGGGCGGGAATCCGTTGGCAACCACCCCGGCCCCCCAGATGATCACGGAACAGCATAGAAAGACAATGGAAAACAATATATTGGCGGTCCTGGGGCGTTTGCGGATCAATTGCTCGAGCGCCAGCAGGAATGCCAGGCCGCTGGCGAAAAACACCGGAATTGTCGTTGCCTCGATGGAAATGATCATGATGCCCCAGGCGGATCGAATCCTGTTTCCGGCCCCGTCTCCTCCGGGGCCGCCCAGCGACGTCGGCCGCGTGTCATGCCATCTGCCTGAATTTGTGACGAAAATTTTGAATACGCCGTGAAAAGCCTCATCATATCGGTCCTTCGTACGTTTCTACGTGTATTTCCGGGTTCGCCCAACGGGTGAATGGCTTTTCCGGCCCGCGGCGCAGCAGCATGCAGAGCGTCCGCGGCGCAAGAGTCCGACCGGCGTATCCCGGTGCAATCGGCGGGGCTCTTCCTTGCCTCCGCACTACGTGAGACCGCTCATGGATTCAGAACCTGGTCCGTTTCCTCGACGGCGTCCTTGCTCGTGAGCCGCGTGGATGTCCGTTTCCGGGAACGGGGGGCCAAGCCCTTGAGGATGTACTCGGTCACGGCCTCGGTGATCTCTCCAAGAGAGTTGGCTCCTCCCGGCGAGTACCATTTCGCGATGCCGTTCAACAGGCTCAGGGTGGATATGGTGGCGATGTTCACGTCCCGTGCCTGGAACACGCCGGCCTCCACGCCCTGGCTGATGATTTCCTGAAATATGTTTTCGTACCTGTCCCGCGCGTCGATCACCGAGGCGCGCAGTGCCGGGGGCAGGATCAACTCCTGCTGGTTGAGCGCTCCCGCGACTTCGGACTTGGTAACGATTGTCACATGGGTGCGTATGGCGTCCGCCAGTTTGGCCGGCGGCGGCTTGTCCGACTCGAGAACCCTTGTCTGTGCGGCGATGCCGTTTTCGATGGCGTCCTTTTGTATGAGGTACAGGACCTCCTCCTTGCTTTTGAAGTAGTGGTAGAGGCTGCCCTTTGTGAGGTTGAGCTTCCAGGCGATTTCCTCGATGGAGACCTTTTCGTAACCCTTTTTGGCAAACAGGCGCGCGGCGACCTTGAGGGCCTTGTTGAGTTTTTTCGTGTGTTTTGCCTGTCTGGGCGAAGGTTTCATGGCCGGGCCGTCTCCGTTGCCGGTCCTGGGTTCGTGGTGGCAAATGCGTTTCATTCAAACGGAATTTGATTTTAAAAGTCCGAATTGTATGGATAAAGCCCCAAAGGATTTTCAAACTTTGTTTGAAGTTATCTTTGTACGACTGTAAAATTTGCGGAGGCGGGTGTCAAGGGAAAACTGAATGGGGGCCGTGCCCGGCGAAACGATGCACTTGTCCGGACAGGCCAGACCGGTCGGCGGAGACTCGTGGATCGGAAAAGATGGCGGGACGTACGCGGAAGCCGGTTCAAGCCTCGGGAGACAGGACCCGGACTTCATATCCCTCGGGCAGATGCGCGGTGCCCAGTACGCAGGGTAGACCCGAGGCTGCACAGGCGGTTTTGACGATTTCCTCCAGCCTGTCGCAAAAGCCGTTACCCTGGAACCAGACCCCGTCGCGTTTCGAGGAGAACAGGCAGGTCGGAAAGTGTATCACCTCCGCGCCCTTGGCCTTTAGAATCCTGGCGAGGTCGCCGACGTTGTACCCCGGGCACCGGCACGTGAATACTCCCATGATGACGGGGTCCACATGACCGGCAAAGCCCTGGGTTTCCTGTCTTGCCGCCATGATCCCGCCGGTAAGCGGGCAACGGTCTTCGTTTTTCTCGCACCGGATGATGGCCACGTTGGTCACGGGTCTTTCCTCCATGGTTTGGTGAACGATTCGGGCAGACCCCATGAGTACTGGCAAGAAACGGGCCATCCCGCCTCATGGCACCGGATCTCCGTCCGGAGGAGGGCGGGGTTCCGTCCGGGGACGCAACATGCGACGGGGCCGCGGGTCCCCCCTGGATTTGCGGTCTGGCGGGCCGCGCGACAACGGACCCGCATGTGGCTGGTGGAAAAGAGGCCGCGACTGGCGGTGCTGAAAACAGTGGATCCGTTCCCGGGGATGGTGGCGGGGGGGATGGGAAATGCAGGCTATAATCGTGCAAATTGCACTATCAGCCCTTTCGATGCCGGCCGTCCCGGTCCGGCACATCCATGCCAAGCCGCCGGATTTTGCGATACAGCGTGCTGGGGTCTATTCCCAGGTCCGCGGCGGTCAGCTTCCGGTTCCCCCTGTTCCTGGCCAGGGCCTTTTCGATAAGCATTTTCTCCGTCCCGGACAGGGACATGGCGCCCTTTCCCTCGTCGACCACGGCATGGTCGCTCCCGCGCAATTCCCGCGGCAGGTGCGCCGTCTCGATCAGGCCGCCCCTGCACAGCACGAAGGCCTGCTCGATGATGTTCTCGAGTTCCCGTACGTTTCCCGGATAGTCGTGTTCCATGAGCCTCGCCATCACGCCGTGGGACACTCCGGCGATGTCCTTGCCCTGGAGATGGTTGAAACGGGTGATGAGATGGTCCACCAGAAGGGGTATGTCCTCGCGTCGCCTGCTGAGCGGCGGGAGATTCAGGTGGACCACCTTGATGCGATAGTAGAGGTCCTCCCGGAATCGGCCTTCGCCGACCAGGCGCCACAGGTCCTCGTGGGTTGCGGCCACCACCCGGACGTTCACGGGCACCGGGTCCAGGCCTCCCAGGGGCTGCACCACCCTCTCCTGGAGCACACGCAACAGTCGCACCTGCATGGCCGGGGAGATGTCTCCGATCTCGTCCAGGAAGATCGTGCCGCCACGCGCTCCCACGAATCTTCCCGGATAGTCCTTTCTCGCCCCGGTAAAGGCCCCGGCCTTGTACCCGAACAGTTCGGATTCCACCAGGCTGTCCGGCAGCGCTCCGCAGTTTATGGCCGCGAATCGTTTGTTCCGCCTGGGGGAAAGGTTGTGGATCGCCCGGGCGAACAGTTCCTTGCCCGTGCCGCTGGCGCCCTCCAGCAGGACCGTGCTGTCGCTTTCCGCGACCTGGGGGATGATCCGGAAGATGTCCCGCATGGCCGGACTGCGGCCGATGATGTCCTCGAACGTGTAGCTCGCCTCCAGTTGCTTTCGCAGGATCTCGGTGCGCGTCAGGTCCTGGAAGGTTTCCACTCCGCCCAGCACGGTACCGTCTGAAGAGCGCAGAAGGGCGGTGGATATCCGCACGGGAACCTTGTCGCCGGCAGCGTTTATGATGTCCGCCCGCACGTTGACGGTCGATTCGCCCGTTTGCAGGGTGCGGCCCAGGGCGCAGGCGGTTTCGCAAATGCTTGCCCGAAAGACTTCGGAACACAGCCTGCCCACCGCCTCGCTCCGGGCGATGCCGGTGATGCGCTCGGCGGCGCGATTGAAGGCCATGACGCGCCACTGGCGGTCCACGGTAAAGACACCCTCGTTGATGGAATCGAGGATGATTTCCTGGAAGGTGTCGGGGCTTTTTGTCGGGAAGGAGTTCGGGTCCATGCGGGCATGGTGCACGATTTCATTGCATTTTGCAAGGGTATTTATTGTGAAACCGTGCATTACGCATGAGAATGCGCTTCCGCGGTGAAGCCCCTTTCGCCCGACATCCCTTCAGGGCAACGTTCTTTGAGCCGTTCTTTCTTTTGGCATGCCTGTTGCCATTTACACGGTCATGAAGGTCGCCATTCCATATTGGCAAGGCAGGGTCTCGCCCGTGTTCGACTTTTCCACGAACCTTTTGATTGTTGATTGTCGGGACGGGAAAACCCTGGACAGCTACCGGCTCCACATCACCGGCCACGGCGCCCCGTCGCGGGCCGCGCGAATCCGGATGGAGGGAGTGGAGTTGCTGATCTGCGGGGCATTGTCGAGGCTGGCGGAGGAGTCTCTTGCCGCCTCTGGAATCCGAGTCATTCCCGGAGTGTGCGGACCCGTGGAGGACATCCTCCATGCGTATTTGGAAAACCGGCTGGCTAGTCCCGCGTTCAGCCTGCCGGGAACAAGGCCCGACCGATTCATGGGGAAAGAGGAGGTTACGGGGGACTGACCACAGGCCGTATGATTTTGGGGCCAGGGTCCCGGAATGCCGTGAGAACGGCCCAATGCAAGAACAGAGGAAGGACTCAGCACATGAATGCCTTGGAATCCTTGGAAAATTGTTTCGGTGGCTGGTGGGTCGGGATCACTCTGCATTCCGGTGGGTATCCCGGGGGATCGCTTGCCCGAGAGCCAATGAGGTTTTGTGAAGCCGTGACCCGTTCACGAAGGGCGCCCATCACCCTTACCCCGGACCTGCTGGACTGCCAGGGCGGACTCCGTTCGCTGGGGTGGGCGGCCGGGGACGTGGAAACGATTGCGGAAATGGCCAGGGAAACCGGCATGCCCCAGCAGTACATGGAGACGATTGTACAGCATACGCCCAGACTTCCCGCGGGCATAAAGGCAGTGACGGTGGGATCTTACGAGGACGCGGACCTGGCGATTTCCTTCACTCAGCCCAAGGCCGCGATGCACGTCGTGCGCAACTGGCAGCTGGCCTTCGGCCAACCCGTCGTGGCTCCGATTTCCTGCTTCATGGGCGTGTGCGGAAGCGTTGCGGCCAGGGCGTACGTCTCGGGCGAACTGAGCCTGTCATTCGGCTGTCCCCACTCCCGCGAGTGCGCCGGAATAGGGCGGGACCGGCTGGTGCTGGGAGTGCCTTCCGTGCTGATGCGGACGCTTGTCGCGGGGCGACGCGTGGAAGAAGCGGGTAATGAAAGAAGGGAGACCGCGGCAAGGCTGCGACATCCAAATCCTTCGCGCAATCCCGCCGACAGGGCGGCATGGGGCGGAGCCAGGGAGAAAAGACCATGGGTTTGACAGACATTATGCCGGTCGGCGAATGGAATGAGTTGGTAAGGGAATTTCACGACAGATCGGGCCTGTGCTGCTCGGTCGCCGATGTGACCGGGGCGCACGTGAGCAACCATCAAAACTTCTGCAATACACTGTGCCCGCGGATCAAGGAAAGCCCCGAGGCGTTGAAGTCGATCTGTGCGGTTGCCGCCCAGAACTTCACGGTGCAGGCCCAAAAGTCGGGCCAACCCGTCGTAGGCGAGTGCGACGCGGGCATGGTCAAGGTGGCGGTGCCGATCTTTTTGGGCGGCACGCTGCTGGGAACAGCCGGAGGGTGTGGCGGGCTCATGCCGGACGGCGAAATCGAGGACTTCATGATCGCCAAAACCACGGGCATGGGCGCCAAGGAGATAACGCTGCTTTCCGCCACGGTGCCGGTCATCTCTCTGCAGCAGGCCAGGGAGTTTGCCGATTACGCCATGGAACGCATTTCCCACATAATGGCCTGCGCCGTCGCCGGATGATCCGGGTACAATCAGGAGGTATGTTTTGGAGGCAATCAGGAACTTTGTCCACGGATGGACGGACACCAACGGAAACAAGTCGGTTTTTTTGAAATACCTGGACCTGCTGGAAAGCCAGCCGGACGCCGAACTGTCCTTCGAGGCGCGTCCGGGCGTATCCTACTCCCTCAGGGCGCGCCATGCACGCCAAAGCGACAGGCCCCTGTACGTGATGGTGGACGTGGTGGATGATGATCCGGCGGCGCGCTGGCTGTCCGTATGCTTTTTCGGGGACATGATCACCGACCCCCTGGAAGCCGGGGACCTCATACCCGAGGGATTGCTCGGTGACGACGGATACTGCTTTGACGTGGACGATCCGGAACCCGGCATTGTGGATTACGTTGCCGACCGCATTCGGGAGGCCCATGTCAATGCCTCGTGATGCGGATTGACAGGACCAGGCCACGGAGTCCTTCCGTTTCCCTCCCCCGGAACCGGCCGGTAAACGGCGGCCCGTCCGGACACCCGGGTTTTGGGGCTCCGTGGTTTCCTTTTGGCGCTTTGGGGCTGTTGTCCTTGTTCGGCGTGGTAGCATGTGCTAAACTGATTAGGCAAGGTTAACAGCCTGTTGAAAAACGCGATCTGCGGCGTTGCACTTCATTTCTCGTCAGTGCAGCGTACCATAAGTACGCCTTATTCCTCGAAATTCGCGCGCCTTGCATCTCATCGTTTTTGAACAGGCTGCAAATCTCGAGTTTTTCAACGGGCTGTTAAACACCCTCTGAAGTGGAAGGGCCCTGAAATGGAATCCCGGCCACAAAACCCGCGGGCCGCGTCCGCGGAAAGGACCCGCATCGCCGTGGTGGGTGGCGGCCGGCGCTGCCTCTCCCTGTTGGAGGTGTTCGCCTCCAGGGCCGGAGCCAATGTGGACATCGCCGGGGTTGCCGACATTGACCCCGAAGCCGCCGGTATTTCCCGCGCCCGCGACCAGGGCGTCTTCACCACCACCGACTACACCCTCCTGCTTGACCTCGAATACCTGGACCTCGTCATCAACCTCACGGGGGACCGCGCCCTCTGCGAGCAACTTTCCCGTCGTGTTCGCCGGGGTGTGGCCGTGATGTCCTATCCGGCTTCGTGCGTGTTCCAGGAGGTGCTGGAGAACATACACGGGGTCACCAACCGGCTGGCCGAGCAGTCCCACGCGATTTCCCGCCTGCGATCCTTCGCCCGCGCCATAGAGAAGGCCACGGTGGTGGGCGTGATGATCCTCGACCCGGATTACCGGGTGAAATGGATCAACGACGCCGCGGTGAAGTCCTCGGGAATAAGCCGGGAGGATGCCCTGGCCAGCTACTGCTTCCAGGTGTCCCACCGCCGGGATCGGCCCTGCGCCGTGCCCGACGCGCCGTGCCCCTTCCGGGAGACTCTGGAAACCGGACAGTCCGCCCACGGCATCCACGAGCACGTCCTGCACGACGGGAAGGCGGCCTATTGCGACGTGTCCACCTTTCCCCTGCTGGACAACGACGGCCGCGTCATCGAGGTGGTGGAATTCATCCGCGACGTCACCGAGGACCTCAACGACAAGGTGGAACGGCGTACCCGGGCCATGAAGGACGACCTGGTCCGCATGGTCCAGGAGGACAAGCTCGTAGCCCTGGGCAAGCTGGTGGCATCGGTGGCCCATGAGATCAACAATCCCATAGGCTCCATAATCAATCTGGCCAGGTTGGTACAGGTATCGCTGGAAGAGGGGGCGCCCACGGATGAGCACGGTCCGGACATGATCCGGCAGCTGGACCTTGCCGTGGGCGAGGCGAAACGATGCGGGCGCATCGTCAACAACCTTCTCTCCTTTGCCCGTCAACAGCCGGTGGAGCCCAGGGAGATCGACCTTGTGGAGGTGGTGGGACGCATCTACGCATTGACGGGGCACGGAATGGATCTGGCCGGCATCCGGTTTGACAATCTTCTGGAGGGCCGGTCCCTGGAAGTCTGGGGAGACCACAACCAGATCCAGCAGTGCCTCACCAACCTGTTCTTTAACGCCATGGAAGCCATGCCCGACGGCGGACGCCTCACGGTCGCCGGAGGCCGGACAGAGGACGGGGCCGGGGTCTGGCTGGAGGTCTCCGATACCGGCGTCGGAATCGCAGAGGAGCACATGCCCTACATCTTTGAACCGTTTTTCACCACCAAGCCGGAAAGCCACGGCGTGGGCCTTGGCCTGGCCATGGTCTACGGCATCGTCAGGGAACATGGTGGTGAGATCACCGCGAAAAGCGAGCCGGGTCGGGGCGCCACGTTGCGTATGGTCCTGCCCGCGCCGCCGGACAAGGAGGACCGATGAATGCCAGCGCGATTCCCGTACTCGTAGTCGACGACGAACTCGCCATGCGCGAATCCCTTGCCGCCTGGCTCAAGCGCGCCGGGTACGCGGCCGCCACGGCGAAGGACGGGGAGGCCGCGCTGGCGGAGATGAAGAACAGGACGTACCGGCTGGTCCTGTTGGACCTCAAGATGCCGGGCATGGACGGCCACGAAGTCCTGCGGCGGATCAAGGCCGAGCATCCCCACACCACGGTGGTGGTGATAACGGCGTACGGTTCCATCGAATCCGCCGTCCTCGCCATGAAACAGGGCGCGGCGGACTACCTCATCAAGCCATGCGACCCGGAACAGCTAATGCACCTCGTGGACAGGCTGTCCGAGCGCGAGGAGGCCAGGGACGCCTGGGAACTGCGCGAGCAGGAGCGCGCCGTGTGCGACTGTTCCTGGCCCGGGGAAATCGTGGGCGCCTCCGAGGCCATGCGAGGGGTGTTCGACACCGTAAAGGAGGTGGCCCCCACCGAGGCCGCCGTGATGGTCACCGGAGAAACCGGGACCGGCAAGGAACTGGTGGCGCGGGCAATACACAACTGCAGCCCGCGTTGCGGCGGACCTTTCGTTGCCGTCAACTGCGGGGCGCTTCCCGAGCATCTTCTGGAGACGGAGTTGTTCGGGCATGAACGGGGCGCCTTCACCGGCGCGGTGGGAACCCGCCTGGGGCGGGTGGAGATGGCGGACAGGGGCACCCTTTTCCTGGACGAGGTGGGGGAGATGCCCTTGCGCATGCAGGTGGACCTTTTGCGGGTTCTGGACAAGGGCAGTTTCATGCGCGTGGGGGGGCAGGAAGAGGTGGAAAGCGATTTCCGGCTGGTGTGCGCGACTCACCGGGACCTGGAACGCCAGGTGGAAGGGGGCCACATGCGCTCGGATTTTTTCTACCGGGTCAACGTGGTTTCCGTTGCCGTACCTCCGCTCCGGGAAAGGCCCGAGGACATCGGGATTCTGGCCAACCGGTTCATGGCCCGTTTCTGCAGGGAGATAGGCAGGTCGGTGGAGGGGTTCTCCAGAGAGGCGGTGGAAGCCCTGCGCGGTTACTCCTGGCCGGGAAACGTCCGCGAACTCCGCAACGTGGTGGAGCGGGCCGTTGTGCTGTGCGGTTGTGGCCGCGTGGAATGCAGCCACCTGTCCTTTGCCTGCGGCCGCGAGGAGGCTCCGCCGCCCGGGGCGTCCCTGGAAGAGGTCGAGGCCCGGCACGTGGAGCGGGTGCTCAGAAAATGCGGCTGGAACATCACCCGGGCCGCGAACATGCTTGGCGTGGATCGGGGCACGGTGTCCCGTCGCATGAAGAAGTTCGGGCTGGAGAAGCCGGCCTGAACAGCGCCGGTGATACCACACAGGACCGGGAAAGGCAGATGGATCACTCCGGCAGCTCGGTCGGACCGCATCCGTGCCACGTGGAGGTCATCCCCCTGGGGGTGGTAGACTCCGTGGCGGTCAGCGTGGCCGCCGCCAATATCCAGGCGGTACTGGGCATGCCGGCGGACGTGGCGGCGCCGTGGCCAGACCCTGTCCACGCGGTGATACCGGCGCGACGGCAGTACAACGCCCTGGTCCTGTTGCGTGACCTGGACAACGGCACGCCCGCCGAGGGCCTTCGGCTGGGCCTTCTGGACAAGGACCTCTGCGTGCCCGTTTTCAGCTACGTGCTGGGTGAGGCCCGGTTGGGGGGACGCGCCGCCGTGGTCTCCCTGCACAGGTTGCGCGCCGGCGCCCACGGCCGGTCCGCGGACAGGTCCCTCATGTACGAACGACTGGCCAAGGTGGCCCTGCACGAGACCGCACACCTCCTGGGGCGCGAGCATTGCCGGGAGCCCGGCTGCCTCATGGGCTTCTCCGCCAGGGTGGACCACCTGGACCGCCTGTCCTCCTTTTGCGACGCCTGTTCCCACTATCTTCGCGCAACCGTGGCAAGGACCTGACTCAGGTCTTCAGGAACGTGCGCCGCAACCTGTCCCAGCCAAGCTCCGGGTGTTCGCCGTAAATGTCGGGAACGGCCCGTCCGCCGGTGGCCGCCAGTGGGGTTTCCCCCGCATATCCCAGCATGTCCATCAGCCGGTCCACCTCGCTTTCCAGCCAGCGCTGGCCGCCCTGGTCGAACATGAGCCGGCGGAGGTTGCCCCGCAGCTTCACCGGCTCCACCAGCGCGAACCATCCCCTGTCATACGGGCTGCCGCTGTCCGCGCCGGATTCGTTTGTCATCGCGGGATTCACCGCCACCACGATCCCGTCCACCGGGCTTGCGCAACCCGCCACGCGACGCTCCCTTTCAATGGAGAAGTCCGGCTCGCCCAGGGCGACCCGGCGACCGATCCTCGGCGCCCGCGCCCTGTCCGCCGGACCGAACACCCGGGAGGCGAAATCGTCCAGCCCCACGCGCACCCTGCCCCCATACTCCACCCGGGCCCACATGTGACCTTCGTGGTAGTAGTGGTTCCGGGCAAGGGCGAATCCCGCCACATACGTCCGGGCCACGCTGTCCGATGCCGCGAGCAGACCCTCGTCCTCGATGGCCTGGTTGAACTCGCATCGTTCGCAGTCGTAGTCGTTCACGCAGTACTTCACCGGCACCAGCCCGGAGAGCATGTGCCGGCACTTGAGGTCTTCGGCCGTGCGCGCGGCGTCGCGCAAATACGCGGCCCCTACCGGGGCCCTGCCGTCACGCAGGCGGCCCGCCGCGATGTCCCTCTTGAGCCTCTTGTCCAGGGAACAGGACAGGCAGTCGAACGCATTGATGCAGCGAATCGGTTCGATTACCCCGGCGTTGCTCCAAACACAGGTGTCGCTGCCCAGGTCGTGGACTACGACAGCAGCACCCTTTGCCTTTCCGTCGCCCATGGTTTTCATGGCTACCTCCTTCCCGGCCATTCAGGCCGTCATGTTTGCCATATGAAAGGGCAAGAGGCGGGCCAGATTAGAGCTATAAAGTGGTTTTCGTAATATCCTGATATAATGGGGATAATACGCGTACCGCCAAACAGGGACTGACGAAGCCGGGGCACGGGATTTGCCCACTTTGCAGCGGCAGACGACCGGCATTCAAGGCAGTTCGACAAATTTTCTCCATGGTTTCAACATGATGTGCCGAGTGCTGCGTTTCGAGGCGGTGGTCGGTGCAAAATGCGGCGGCGGGACTGGCGGCCCGGAGCTGCGGCGGAATGCGGCGATCAGAGCGAAGTCAACCACAATGTTCGTCAGGAAGTCGGGCCGGGATGCCGGAGGGAGCGTATCGGGCCCTGCAGGGAACAAGTACAGCCGCCGGAGCTTCGACCTTGCGGGGCCGATGTTCACGGCTCGTGAACCCCGGAAACGGTATGGGAAGTCCCGGGGTGCGAGTATTTTTGGCAAGCCGGCGATGGTCGGCCGTCCCCGACAAAAAAGGGGCGCCCGTAAGGCGCCCCGTGCAAGGCCTTTGGCTTGTGCGCGATCGGGCCCTGGCTAGCAGCCTGTTGAAAAACGCGATCTGCGGCGTTGCGCTTCATTTCTCGTCAGTGCAG
>JBKHBM010000029.1:0-42947 GCA_046542385.1 Desulfatibacillaceae bacterium
CACTGACGGGAAATGAAGCGCAACGCCGCAGATCGCGTTTTTCAACAGGCTGCTAGGGGCTCGGCGTGCCGTGCCCTTTACAATTGGTTTCCTTTTTCCTCAACGCACCCCGCAGTTTGGTAGGTTGGTTGGTTCTTGCGCAACGCGCAAGGTTCACCCAACAATCATTGGTGTAAGTTACCGGGAGTGTTTTTCATATCCGGTCACCTTTTGTAGGGTGAACCCGCGCTTCGCGCGGAACCACCCAACCTGCCAATGGCTTCGACCAACGCACGCAAGCCGTGATTCCCACTATCCGGAAAACTTCCCAATCTCATCACATTATGGTAACAGGGACGCCATCCGAATGACATGGCCGGTCCGGTCCCCTTGTCACGCCGTTCCCGGGCCGAACTGTCGACGCCATACCCGCCCAGGGAGTTGTGTAACATGATCGCGGTACTGCATGGAGTGCTGGGATTCGCCGCCATGGGGCTTGTGGCCCTGGCCTTCTCGGAAAACCGGAAAGCAGTGGAATGGCGTACCGTAGCCAGCGCCTATGGCCTCCAGGTTCTGCTGGCCGTGCTTCTGCTAAAGCTGCCCACGGCGCAGACCCTGTTCCTTTTGCTCAACGAGATGGTCAACGCGCTGCAAAATGCCACGGAAGCAGGCACATCCTTCGTCTTCGGCTACCTCGGAGGCGGCAATGTTCCCTTTGAAACCGTCGAGGGAGCAAACACCTACATTTTCGCGTTCCGGGGCCTGCCTCTCATTCTGGTGGTCTCGGCCCTGTCCGCCCTGCTGTTCCACTGGCGCGTACTGCCCCTGCTGGTCCGCGGTTTCGCCTGGGTCCTGCGCCGTTCCCTGGGCGTGGGAGGCGCCGAGGGGCTGGCGGCGTCCTCGAACGTATTCATCGGCATGATCGAAGCGCCCCTGTTCGTCCGGCCGTACCTCGGGCGGATGGCTCGCGGCGAGCTCTTTTGCCTCATGTGCGGCGGCATGGCGACCATCGCCGGCACGGTCATGGTCCTGTACGCCACCATCCTCGCCGGAGTCCTGCCCGACGCGCTGGGCCACCTGCTGGTGGCCTCGGTGATCAGCGCCCCCGCCGCCGTCGCCGTGGCCCGGATCATGATTCCCACGCCCAGGGAGGAGCTTACCGGCGATGTTCAACCCGATCACGAACCCGCGGCAAACTCCATCGACGCGGTGAGCAGGGGCACCTTCCAGGGCATCACACTCCTGCTCAACGTCGTCGCCATGCTCATCGTGTTCGTGGCGCTCGTGCACCTGGTGAACGCCATCCTCGGCTTTCTGCCTTATTACGGGGACGGCCCGATCACACTGCAGCGAATCCTGGGCTGGCTCCTGTGGCCCGTGGTGTGGCTCATCGGTGTCCCCGCGGCGGAAGCCCAGACAGCGGGCGGGCTCATGGGCACCAAGATCGTACTCAACGAGTTTCTGGCATACCTGGATCTTGCCGGACTGCCCCGGGACATGCTGAGCGACCGCTCCCGGATGATCATGACCTATGCCCTGTGCGGATTCGCCAATTTCGGGTCCCTGGGCATCATGATCGGCGGTCTCGGCGGCATGGCGCCGGAACGGAGGCAGGAAATCGTTCGGATGGGGCTTAAGGCCATCCTGGGCGGCGTGCTGGCCACGTGCATGACCGGGGCGCTGGTGGGGGTATTGTACGCGGGTTAGCTCCAAACATCAGGGGCGTCCCGAAACCGGGCCGCCCCTTGCAATCTTCCCGTTGTACCGACCCTGTTACCGCCGGTTGTCCAGGCTCTTCAACTCCTGGGGCATTTTGTCCTCGCCACCGCCCGCGGGGGAGCCGGCCGCCGGAGCGCCGTCGGCCCACAGGTGGCGGGCGTACTTGAAGTAGCCCTGCACGTTGTTGAGCCGCGCGTCCACCTCGTTCTCCATGGGAATCACATTGCCGATGACCAGCGGCTGGAGGTGCCTGGCCAGCTCCATACAGCCGCCGCCCGTGAGGACGATGGCGTCCATGTCCCATTCATCCGCCCACAGCGTGTTGATTTCCTTGGCGATTTCATCCGCGATCTGGGCGTACACCTGGTCACGCATCTTCACGAAGGTGATCTCCTGACCCCTTACCTTGATGGAGCCCTTGCCCACTGCTTCGTACAGCCGGTACAACTCCATGGAGATACCGGTTTTCTCCCGCAGCTTGTTGGCGATGGTCCGGAAAGCCTCGGACATGCCCGTGTCCATGGTGCGGCTGCCCCGGTTGATGTACTGGAGCTTGTCCAGGATGGCGATGTCCGTGGTGCGGAAACCCACGTCGATGACGCCCAGCTTCTGACGCGCCATGTCCGCCTTCACGATCTTGCCCTTGTCGCTCATCAGAAGGTTCAACACGCTGCCGAACGGCTGGGGCACCATCCTCACCTTGGCGATGTTCAGCCTGCGGGTCACCTTGCTTCCGTCCGCCTTCATGAAGTTCACGTTGTGGTGTCCCAGAATCTGCCTGGTGAACTTCTCGCCGAAGTCCCTGAAGTACCCCACGGGCAGGCCGGAGACCAGGTGCAACGGCACGAACTTTTCGCAGAACAACCCGGCCATGGTGAGGGCCAGCACCTTCACGTACTCGGTGATGAGCTTTTCCTGGTCCAGGGTGTACTGCCGCACATCGGACTGGCGTTCCGCCAGATCGCCCACGAAGTAGGACTTGTCGTCGATGCTGACGTGGAGGTTGTTGGTCAGGGGCCCCTGTGCCAGATCAGACCAGAACTGGAGTTCCGTGGCCTCTCCGATCACGGACTTGAACATGATGAATTCCTTGCCGTTGGTAGCCTTGGTGAAGCCGAACCCCACGTCTATGCCCAACAGTTCCATGTATGCCCTCCATACGGGCCGGAGCGGTCCCGGCTCCGGCAACGGCGCGCGACCGCGCCTTACTTGTACTGCGAATAATCAACCCCGCGGTTTTCCGCACGCTCGTCAAACCATGCCTTCTCGTCCATGGGCGGCACCACCTGCTCGTCCCCGGGCTTGCGCACCAGGGCGATGGCGTCCGCCGGGCACGTGGAGATGCACAGGCCGCATCCGATGCAGCGGTCCGGGTTCACCCAGTAAACCTCGCCCTGCTCGGTGATCGCCTCCACCTGACAACGTTCCTCGGCGCACACCCCGCAGGCCGTGCAGGCGTCGGGGTCTATTTCCGCGTAGTAGTTCGAGTGCACGGCGCCCATGACTCCGTGCCTGTTGATGGAGCGAAGGACACCGCAGCAGCAGCCGCAGCAGTTGCAGATGAAAAAATGGCCGTGCTGCATGTTCCAGGTGAGATGCACCAGGGCCTCCTCCTCGGCCTTGTTGAGCAGTTCGTACATCTCTTCCCTGGTCACTGCCCTGCCCCACCACGAATTGTCGAACACGCCCGGCACCGGGGCTATGCCCATGCAGATTTCCACCGGCTTGTCGCACCCCTTGTCCATCAGGTGCTGTTCCTTCTTGCACACGCACTCGCCAACCGCGAAGGACTGGCCGTTTTCGATGATGGACGAGACCTTCTCATAAGACAGGGCCTCGTGCTCGGCCGGAATGTCCACCTCCACGGGAAGGACCTGCATGAGCTGCGGCCTGCCCGAGAAAAAATCCTTTGCGAAGCGGTCGTTGTATTCCTCGGCCATCTCCGCGAATTCCCGGTCCATCCGCTTGACCTGGAACTCGTAGATGCCGAAGACCCATGGCAGCATCTTGTAGACACGGACCGTGCCGAAATCCACACCGAAAATCTGGCCCCGGTCCCACATGCTCTTGAGCTTTTCATCCAGACCATCCAGGGGCCGGCCCGTGCGCTCCGCGACCTGTTCAGGGTTCTCGAAGTTCATGCGGAGGTCGCAGAACAGTTCCGCCTCCTCGGGTGTGAATATCTTCTTGAGCAGCCTGATTTCCAGGCCGTCCTCCGTCCGGCTGAAACCGTTGGGAAGCGTATCCAGGACGTTGGCCAGTTTTTCGTATATTTCGTCGCTCATGGGTTCGTTCCTTTCCCGTCACGGGGTTGGGAGGACTGTTGGGCCGTATCCTTCCGTCGGAAATCCCTCTTTCCCTGGCATGAGGCGGCCCGGCGCCCGCGTTGCGCCTGCGCCGACTGTCGCCTTCAGCCGCAACGCTTTGACACAACACGAAATATTTGTGGTGACACCATAAAGGAGGACGGTTTCCCGGTCAAGCCAAAATGCAGCAGTTCCCAGCGAGGACTGTGGGACATGCCTGATGCCCGTTTGTCGGAAAAAGAGGTCCCTCGGAAGGTGGCGTCGAAGGGGAGGACGGCTCAAGGCCCTTTTTTCGAGGTGGGGACGCATGGGCGCATTCAGCCAGACGCCCGGTGGCCCGGTCGGTTGGCGGGAGTAACCCGGACTCCTCACGGATTCAGGTTGTGTCCGCGAGCGGGACGGGAACCCGGGTCGGCCAGGCCAGTTGTCTTCCGGGATATGTAGCAAACATGCAAAGACCCACTAACCCGGTCAGGAGCAGGTTTGGCGCCAACCTGGGACACCGTGCTTGACAGCGGACGAGCCGGGCATATACTCCTTTCTGGGTCGGAAAACAATTGACTGGGGGGCACGGGCGCCCCGGGAGCGGAACATGACTGACGGATTCGTGCGGATAGCGGAACTGGAAAACGAGATCGAGGCCCGGCTGCTGGAATCCATCCTGGACGAGCGGGACGTGGCCCATTCCATCCGCTCCTTCCGGGACACGGCCTACGACGGCCTGTTCCAGGTGCAGAAGGGCTGGGGCGCGGTGATGGCCAACGAACGGCACAGGAAACTCATCCTGGAGATACTGGACGACCTGCGCTCCGGACCGGCCGTGTTCGAGGTGCCCCCGGAGGAGGGCGACGCGAACCCGTGAGACGGCCCGGCAAAATTCCGGGGCCCTGTCACCGGACAACGGGAGGGTCCGTGAGCGTGGTTTTCCGCCTGTGGGAACCACGGTGGAAACGCGCCGCGGCGGAACAGGGAACCCGTTGATATAACTTCAATTATTATTTCAACACCCGAGTTGCCCTTTGCCACTTCCCGTGGTAATATGAAATACCCCTGAATGTTCGCCCCTTTCTCGACCGGCGCGTCCATGCGCGCTGCGTCGATGAAACCCGATCTCCAAAGGAGTGTTGTCATGGCTGAGTCTCGTTACACACCGGAATTCGAAAAGGCACTCTCGGTAGGGCGTCCGCCCAACGTGGTGAAACTGTTCCCCAACTCCAAGGCCCTCATCGTCAGCGGCAAGGTGGTGGACCGCGCCATGCTGCGCAAGGGCAAGGCAATGGCCCTGGCCGCCAACGGCCGCAACCACGTCACCATCCGTGGCGCGTTGCGGGCCGCCCAGAAGGCCAACTCCGCCATCATCCTGGAAATCGCCAAGTCCGAGGGCGGCGCCAACGCATACTGCGCCACCAATTTCTGGAACCTGGCCCGGCAGGTGGACCAGATATGCAACGAGTTGCACATCACCGTGCCCGTGGCCGTGCACGCGGACCACTACGGCATCAAGAAGCAGACGGACGTGCAAAGCGCCCGGACCGAGATTCCGTCCCTGTTCGACCACGGAATCACGTCCATCGCCATAGACGCCTCCCACCTGCCGGACGCGGACAACCTGTTGTCCAGCATCGCCCTGGCGCCGCTGGTGCCCCAGTGGGCCAGCCTGGAGACGGAGGTGGGCGAAATCAAGGGCAAGCAGGGCCTGTCCAAACCCGAGGAAGCGCTTTTCCTGATACAGGGATTGAACGCCCACGGCATCTTCCCGGACTGGATCGCGCTCAACAACGGCACATCCCACGGCATCCAGGACTCGGACGCCGGCATCCAGGTGGAGCTGACCTCGGAGATCCACAAGACCATCGAGAAGTACATGGTCTCCGGCGCCCAGCACGGCACCTCGGGCAACAGCTCGGACCGGCTTCGCGAAATCGCGGAACAGACCAACACCACCAAGGCCAACGTGGCCACGGCGCTCCAGATGATCTCCTGGGGCGTGGAGGTGAACGACTACGGCAATGCCGTGCTGGACAGCGACGGCAATTTCAAGAAGGTGGAGGGCAAGGGCGTCACCGAAGACCTCTGGAAGGAAATGGTGGCCTACGCCGAGGGAAAGGGCTGGTCCGGCGGCAACTACAAAAAGCTCAACCTTCCCTTTGAAAACAAGATACTGGGACAATCCGCCGAGGTGCGGGAGCGCATGGCGCAGGCCGTGGAGGACTTCACCTACGGTCTCATGGCCAACGTGCTCAACAGCGCGGACACCGCCCCCCTGGCCATCGACGCCATCCTCGAGGCGGAATCCTATGATCTCGGCCCCAAGGTCGGGCGCATCGAGGATCCCGACGAATGGACCGAGCCCAGGATCCGGGAAAGGGCCTCGCACCTTGTCAAGGAGGAGGGCCCGGAGGGGGACTTCGACGACTGACAGCCGGTTCAAAAACGCGATTCGCGGCGTTGCGCCACATCCCTCGTCGATGCGGCACGCCTTGTTCCCCGGGATTTGCGCGCCCTGCGTCTCATTGCTTTTAAACAGGCTGTTGATTCCGAGTCTTTTTACGGACTGATTGGATGAACATCAAAAAGTTTTGTCATGACTGCGGCGGCCCGCTCGTGGACCGGGATGTCGACGGGCGGGTTCGTCGCTTTTGTACGTCCTGTAATGCGCCCGTCTACGAGAACCCGATTCCCGCTTCGGCCGTTGTGGTGATGGACGACGCGGGACGGGTGCTTTTCGTCAAACGCAGCGTGGAACCCAAGGCGGGGTGGTGGTGCCTGCCCGGCGGTTTCATGGAACTGGGAGAGACGCCGGAGGAGTGCGCCCTGCGGGAACTGGTTGAGGAAACCGGCCTGTCCGGCAGGATCAGCGACACCCTGGGGGTCACCGCGAACAAGAGCGCCCAGTACCATACCGTGCTGATGATGGGATTTCTGGTGGAGCAGTACACCGGCGACCTGATCGCCGGGGACGACGCGGACGACGCCGTATTTTTCGCGCCGGACAGCCTTCCGGACATTGCCTTTGACAGCCACCGCCGGTTCGTGCGGGTGGCCCTTGCCGAGAGGGGGTCGACGCGGCGCCTTGCCGCGAAATAATCACCAGCGGCCGACTCCGGACGACAATACGCCAAGAGGCGCCACGTCCCCTGTCGATGCGGCGTACCATGGGTACCCCGGCCTCCCGGGGATTCGCGCCCCTTGTTGCCCCTGTTTTTGAACAGGCCGGGGATTCCCGGTTTTCATCGGACTGACATGCCCGTATACGAATACACAGTGCTGGACGCAAAAGGGAGGAAACGCTCCGGAATCGTGGACGCGGACAGCGCCTATGCCGCAAGGCAGAAGCTTCGCGACGACGGAACGTTCCCCACCGAGGTCCGGGAGACGCGATCCGGGGGACAGCGGAAGGAGACCCGTCGTTTCGACCTGTCCAGGTCCATCGGCTCCGGTGTCCGCGCCTCCCAGGTAGCGGTGATGACCCGGCAACTGGCGACCCTGGTCGGCGCCGGCCTGCCGCTGGTGCGCGCAATGGAAACGCTGGTGCCCCAGATTCCCAACCCGACGCTCAAACGGGTCATGGCCGAGGTCAAGGACGCCATCGTGGAGGGCACCAGCTTTGCCGAGGCCCTGGCCCGGCACCCGCGCATATTCCCGCCCATCTTCATCAACATGGTCCGGGCCGGTGAGGCTTCCGGGGCGCTGGAAGTGGTGATGGAGAACCTGGCCGACCTGTTCGAGTCCCAGGAGGCGGCCAAATCTCGCATCCAGTCGGCCATGGTGTATCCGATACTCATGATTTTTTTGAGCATCGCGGTCATGGCCATCCTCATGATCTTCGTGGTGCCCAAGATCACCTCCATTTTCGAGGACGTGGACCAGGCGTTGCCCGCCATCACCGTGGTGGTCATCGGTTTTTCCACGTTTGTCCAGCATTACTGGTGGGCCATGCTTTTGGGGTTCGTGGTCCTCATGTTCGGGCTCCGGCGCATCGGCAGGACGACACGGGGCAGGTGGCTGTATGACAGATTGAAGCTGGAAGCGCCAATTTTCGGCCCTCTGGCCACCAAGCTGGCCACGGCGCGCTTCGGCCACACCCTCAGCTCGCTGCTGGCTAACGGCGTGACCCTCATGTCGGCCCTGGACATCACCCGGAGCGTCGTCCAGAACGTGGTCATACAGGACGCGCTGGAGGAGGCCACAGAGGAGGTCAGCGAGGGCCGCAGCCTCGCCGCCGCCCTGGGAAGGAAAGACGTCTTCCCTCCCGTGGCCATACAGATGATCGACGTGGGCGAGCACTCCGGCGAACTGGAGAAGATGCTTGAAAAGGCCGCCGACATGTACCAGAACGAGGCCGAGTCCACCATCAACGGGTTGACCAGCCTGCTGGAACCCCTGCTCATCCTGGTCATGGGCGTGGTCGTTGGCGTCATCGTCATCTCCATCCTGCTGCCCATTTTCGAGATGAGCCAGTTGGCCGGATAATGGCCCAAGCCATTGGCATTTTTGACAAACGTGGTTAGGATGTAAGAAGAACCCGGATCCGTGAGCGGTCTCGGGGGCGCGGGTGCAAGGAGGAGACCCGCCGACTGTACCAAAGTACCCCGGCCGGGGTCTGAAGCCGGCGGCGCGCCGCATCGGACCGCCCCTCGGGACAAACAATTCCTTCACCCACAAGGTGGAACGAAAACCTGTTTTGGAACATGTAAAAGCCCGATTCGCGGGGCTGTGCAAGGATACTTCCATTTTTTCGTCACGGACTCGGGCAGAAGACAACAACACCGTGCAGGAGGTTCACAAATGCTCACAAGGAGCAGGCAGAAAAGGGGGACGGGCGGTTTCACACTGCTCGAACTCATGGTGGTCATCGTCATCCTGGGCATCCTGGCCACCTACGTCGGCGCCAAGATAATAACCAAGACGGACGAGGCCAAGCAACAGACAGCGCGCGTGCAGATCGAGTCCCTGTCTTCCGCGCTCAAGTACTACAGGCTGCACAACGGGCACTACCCCTCCACGGAACAGGGTCTGCAGGCGCTCGTGGAACCGCCCAGCACGGGCAGGCAGCCCAAAAAGTGGCAGGAAGGGGGGTACCTTGAGAAGAACCACGTTCCCAAGGACCCGTGGGGCAACGACTACGTGTACATCTCCCCAGGGGTGCACGAGGACTTCGACATCTCCAGTTACGGGGCCGACAACCAGCCCGGCGGTGAGGGTTTCGACGCGGACATCAACTCCTGGGAAACCGACCAGGGCTGACATGGGTCCGGGCGGCGCAAAGGCGCATTCGGCGCGCTGGCGGCAACCATGGGGCGGCCGGGGATTTACCCTGCTCGAGCTTACCGTGGTCATGGCCATCATGGCCATGGCCTTCATGGTCGCCCTGCCGCGGATCAACACCGTCTTCCTGGAAGACGACATGGAAAAGTTCGTCCGGTGGATCATAACCTCCGTCCGGGACCAGCGGGACCGCGCGGTGACCGATTCCGCGCCGGTGTACATGTATGTGGACTTCCCGGACAGACTGATCGGTTTCGCCAGGCCGGCGCCGCCTTCCGGGGACACCTGGGAGGCGGTTTTCGACGAGGAGAAGAGATACCCGGAAAAACAGGGGGGCGAAGCCTTCCCCGAAACCGTGAAGGTCACCGACGTGGAATTTCCCCGGCGAGGAAGGATCAGCTTCGACACGGCCTGGATCCGGATCAGCGAAAAGGGGTACATCAGCCAGGCCGCCATCCACCTGGAGAACGAGGACGGCGACGTTGTGACCCTGTACCTGGAACCCTTCCTGGGCAGGGTGCGCAGGGTGGACGAGTATGCGGGATTCGATGTTTACTGAGCGCTCACGCGGATTCACCCTCCTCGAGGTCATGGTGGCCATGGCCGTCCTGGCCCTCACCCTCACGGCGGTGCTGCAACTCCAGGGACAGACGGCGTCCATGGCCGGCTATACCAAATTCGAGACCGCCGCTCCCCTGCTGGCCCAGAAGAAGATGTCCGAATTCATGGCCCTTGACGCCGACGAACTCACGTCCGACCGGGGCGACTTCGGCGAGGAGTACCCGGAATTCGCCTGGTATGCCACCGTGGACCCGGTGCCCATTCCCGAGAACATGGGGGAGACGGCCGAGCGCCTGCGCCGTGTGGACATGGTGGTTTCGTGGCGCGACGGAGTGTACACCTACGAACTGCGGGCCTACCGCCTGCTCAACACCGGGGATTAGGCCTGAACATGCGCGGAAAGACTCAATCCAGGGCCGCCGGGTTCACCCTCATCGAGGTGCTGGTGGCCATGTTCATCTTCTCCCTGGTGGTGGGGCTTCTGTTCGGGGCGTACTCCGGAATCCTGGCCAGCGTGGAGGGCACCAACAAGCTGGTGCGGCGTTATGAGGGCGTGAAAAACTGCATGGAACGCATCCAGCTGGACCTCGATTCCGTGCAGGTCAGGCCCAAAACGACGTACACGCCCCCGGACTTCGACGACCCGCCCGACCCGTGGCGGCTCGTGGCCGAGCGCGAGAATGTACAGGGTCTGGACTTCACCCGGCTGCGCTTCGCCAGCCTCGCCCACGTGAACCTCACGGACGACGACACATCCGGGGGCATCGCCGAGATCGTGTATTACGTGACTCCGGACCCGGCTGGGAAGGGATTCGTGCTGAGACGCCGGGACACCCTGTTCGCGCCCCTGTTCGAGGAGATCGACGAGGATTACCGGTTGGACCCCATCCTGGTGGAGGGGGTGCGGGACGTCTCCTTCAAGTTCCTGAACGACGCGGACGAATGGGTGGACGAGTGGGATTCGGACGCGGATTCGTACGAACACGCGACCCCCAAGGCCGTGGCCGTGATGGTTGAGATCGGAGGCCCGACCACGGGCCGGGGCGAGGGAGACCGGTTTGAAACCGCAGTCCGTCTGCCCCTGGTACGCGAACCCGAAGAATGACCCGGCAAAGGGGACGAGTTGGCCTTTTTGAAAAGACATACGGCCCGCGACCGCGGCATCGTCCTGGTGGTCACCCTCATGGTGATCGCCATCCTGGTGACCGCCGCCATAGAGGCCAACCGAAAGGTTCGCCACTCCCTGGGATCCACCGGCGCCACCAGGATCCGGCACCAGCTGGGGTGGATGGCCTGCTCCGGCGTGGAAATCGCCAAGGCCGTGCTGGTGGAGGACCGCCTTGCAAACAAGACGGACACCATCCAGGACATCTGGGCCGACGACACGGAAATCGCCAAGGTCATGCGCTCCACGCCGTTCGAGGAAGGCGTCCTCTCACTGGAGATCACGGACCTGCTGGGCAGAATCCAGATCAATGCCCTGGTGGAACCGCCAAACGGGCACCAGTTCGACGCGAACCAGAAGAACCTGGTGGACAGGTTTTTGCGCCCCATAATCGACGAGACCAACCCCGACGACATCAACCTGGCCACGGACATCATCAACTCCATCAAGGACTGGATGGACAAGAACGACGACGACGCCATCACCGGCATCAACGGCGCGGAATCCGACTACTACCTGGACCTGGACCCTCCCTACGAATGCCGCAACGACTTTTTGGACCACAAGGGCCAACTCGTCCTGGTCAAGGGCATCACCAGGGAAATGTACCAAGGCTTGGGCGGCGCACCGGGCATCTCGGATTTCATCACCGAGTACGGCTCCGAGCAGAGCCGGGGGGGCGAGCGGTATCCGGGCAAGATCAACATCGGAACCTGCTCCGCGCCGGTATTGAAGGCGCTTTTGCCCGTGGAGAACGAGGACCTCGCGGAATCCATCCTGGCCTACAGGCACGAAAAGGACGGGGTGAACTTCGTCAATGACATCACTGCCCCGGCCTGGTACAGGGATGCTCCCGGAGCCGGGGACGTGGAAATCCCCGGGGCCCTGCTCACGTACGAGAGCCAGTATTTCGAGGTAAAGGCCACGGCGACCGCGGATGAACTCAAGCGCACGGTGAAGGCGGTGCTGTACCGGGAAAAGGATACGGAAACGGGAAAGTGGACGTGTACGGTGCTTTCCTGGCATGTGGGGTGAGGCACGCCGCGATTGCCAGTGGCCGCGACGTCTGTTATAACTGGTATTTGCTTGGAAACGGGAAACTTATCGGCGGCGACAACGCCGTCCTGGTCACCCGCAAACCCTGCTCAGTGACTAATGAATGGAGCGGCGGCGGCTTCCCTGACAGGGAGGCCGAGCCATGCGCTACCGGGAACCGTGGGGACCCGTGACGGGCGGAAAAATATGCCTGAGAAACGACTTGGACTGGAAATTCAGCATGACGCGGTGATCGCGGTGTGCGCGAACGTGGGGCTGAAGGGCAGCCAGGTGCTGGCCTGGTCCCGCGCCGACGTCGAGGAGGACGAGGGGGTTGACGAGGCCCTGGACCGGGCGCTGGACGACCTCGCGAAGAGGTGCGACCTCACCCAGGCGGTGTGCACGGTGAGCCTGGACCCCACCGAGGTCTCCTTCCGCAACGTGACCTTGCCGTTCACGGAGGCCCGCAAGCTGCGCCAGGCCCTGCCTTTTGAACTGGAAGCCCACCTTCCGCACCGGGCCGAGGAAGTGGTGGTGGACTACCACGTGGTGCGGCGCGGGGACAGGACGGAGTGCGTTACCGTTGCGGCCCCCATCGACCTGATCCGGCGGAAACTGGACCTCATGGGCCGGCACGGATGGGATCCCGAGTCCCTGGCCGTGGGGGGATTCCCGGCTGCTCTGGCCTTCGTGTCCGACGTGAAGCCCGATTATCCCGGAATCTTCCTGTATGCCGCACCCAAAAGCGCGCTGATGGTCCTGTTCGCGGAAGGCAGGATTCTCACGGTCCGCAACCTTCGGGTACCGGCGTCCAACCCGTACCCCAGGCTGGCCCGCGAAGCCATGCTGTTGGTCAACGCCTACAACGAAACCCGGGAAGAACCAGTGGAGCCGAGGCGGATGGTGGTCACCGGTTCGGGTCTGGACGGGGAAGAGGCGGAAACCGCGCTGGCCGAGCAACTGGGCATGCCCGTGAGCCACGTGGACCTGGCCGCCGCCTCCCGCGTGGAGATGGAGGAAAACGGCGGCGTTGCGTGGAACAGCGACGTGTTCGACCCCACCCTGGCCCTGGCGGTGCACGAGCCCGGCAAAAACCAGGGATTCAACCTCAGGCAGGGGCCATTCGCGCCCACGCGCCGCTGGGAGCAATACCGGCAGGACGTATTCCGTATTGCGGGACTCGCGCTCGTGGTGCTGGTGGCCCTTCTGGGACGCTACATGGTGGACCTCCATCTCCTCGACCAGAAGGAGGAGCGCCTCAAGCAACAAATCGCGGCCCACTTCATCGCGGCCATGCCCGACGTCTCCGGTGAGGTCAGGGATCCGGTGGCCAGGGTGCGGTCAGCCATCGCGGAGATGCAGCAGACCCGGGTTCTGCCCGAGGATCAGGCGCGGTCCGTGGCCGTCGCGGATATGCTGCGCGCCGTCAGCGAGCAGGTCCCGCGGGCCACACAGGCCGAATTCAACACCTTCGTGGTCAGCGACGACGGGGTCCAGATCGCGGGAGAAACCAATGACTTCAACTCGGTGAACCAGATCAGGAGCGCGCTGGAACGGGTCCCCTATTTCCGGCGGGTGGAGCTGGTCTCCTCGGGAAAGAGCCAGGACGGGGAAACCGTGCGATTCAAGATCAAGGCGGGACTCCGGACGGACCAGGAACAGGCCGCGGAAGAGGAACCCCTGTAAAGGCGAGGCCCGGGAACATGGCAAAACTGGGAAAAAGCGAAAAACGACTCGTGGCACTGGCCGTGATGGTCATCTGCGCCATCGTGCTGGTCGAGTTCGTCATCACCCCGGTGCTGGAACGGCGAAAGAGGCTTGAAAACAGCGTGGCTCGCGCACAAAACGACCTCGCGGACATACAGATCCTGGCGCAGGACTATGCCAGGGTGATGGCCCGGTCCAGCCAGGCGGCCAACCGGCTGGACCGCAGGCCCGCGGGATTCAGCCTGTTTTCGTTCCTGGACACCCTGGCCGGCCAGGCCGGGGTCAAAAGCCACCTGGCCTACATGAATCCGTCCGCTTCGCCCGTGCCTGAAAGCCCCTTCCGGAGGTCCCAGGTGGACCTCAAGCTGCAGCGCATCAGCATGGAACAGCTCATGCAATACCTGTACAGGATCGAAAGCTCGGACAACGAGGTTTTCGTGCGTCGCATGAAGATCACCAGGACCGGCAAGGATGAACCTTACGTGGACGCGGTGATTCAGGTGGTCACACTGGAGCTTGCGGCATGAGGCGCCCGGGAAGGCATAATCCGTGAAACGCATTCTGGGATACGCATTATACACCATAGCCGTCTTCATCCTCTTCCTCTACGTGCTCTTCCCCTCGGAGCAGGTCGTGGACTATGCGGAAGCCAGGTTCGAGAGAATGGTGCCGACAGCGGACCTGACCCTGGAGGAAATCCGGCCGGTGGCCCCGTTTTCCGTGCGCGCGGTTGGGCCGAGGGTCCGGTGGCGGGACATGGAAGTGTTCGCCGGCGACGACGTGGTGGTCGATCCGGCCGTCCTGGCCACCCTCCGAAAGAAACCGGCGGCCGCGGTCACTGCCCGGGCTTACGGCGGCACCCTGAAAGCGGACATCTCCATGTCCGCGCCCGGCCTGCGGGACCCATTGTCCGCTCACCTGGAAATCAGGGACGTCGACGTTTCGGCGATGTCCGCCCTGCAAAAGGCGGCCGGACGGAAAGTAATGGGCGCCGTTTCCGGGAAGGTCGATTTCACCGGCATCGTGAACCAGTGGCACCGGGGTGAGGGCGGCGGCCGCCTGGAGGTTGGCGGCGGCGGCATCGAGTTGGTGGAAGGACTGGTCGACCTCGAGTACCTGACCTTTGACTCGCTGATTGCCGAGTTCGACATGAAAAACGGAGTGGTGAACCTGTCCCGGTGCGAAATGTCCGGCAGGCAAGTCAACGGCGAGTTGTCCGGCGATATCCGGCTTTCGCCGTCGCTGCCCCAAAGCAGCCTGAACCTCACGGGCACCATAAACCCCACGAACGAGTTTTTCATGGAGATTGGAACCGATTCGCCCGTGGCGCAGCTTCTTCGCGAAAAGGCGCAGAGAGGCCGCGTCCCGGTGCGCATATCGGGCACCCTGGCCCGGCCGTTGATGAACTTCCGGTAACGGCGGGCCGATACGGAGTTTTTCATGATACGACATTTCCTGCCCCTGCTCTACCTCGCGACCATCACCCTGGTGGTCTGGGCCATGGTCGATACGGGGTACAGGATCGCGGCCGCGAAGCTGGCCGTGCCGCCCAGGGTGACCCCCACCCGCGTGGAGCAGGCGCCGAAGCCGGACCACAGGATGCCCGGTTACGGGACCTACAGCGTGGTGGTGGAACGGGACCTGTTCAAGACCATGGTCGAGGAACCCGAGGAGGAACCCGAACAGATCGACGTGGCCGAGATCGAGGACACCACCCTGAGGATAAAGCTGCTGGGCACCACCGCGGGCGACCCGGACCTGGCCTACGCCTTTATAGAGGACCAGGTCAAGCGCAAGCAGGACCTGTACCAGGCGGGGGAATCCGTGCAGGGCGCGGTGGTGTGGGAAATCCACCCCAGAATGGTCGTCCTCAAGCGCGGGGACAAACTCGAAAAGATTTCCATGGGCGAGGACTCCGGCCCCTCCCAGCCCGGCTCCGCCCGCCTGGCCGCCGCTTCCGGCCCGGGACAGACCATCAACCTGTCCAGGTCGACCGTGGCCCAGTCCATGCGGGACATCAACCGGCTCATGACCCAGGCCAGGGTCCGCCCCCACTTCGAGAACGGCCGGCCCGACGGCCTGGCCATATCCCGAATCAAGCGGGGCTCTTTGTTCACGCGCCTGGGCCTGCAGGACAACGACGTGATCACCGGGGTCAACGACAAGGAAATACGCACCATGGAGGACGCCCTGTCCATCTACAGGAATCTCCAGAACTCGAGCGATCTGGCATTGCAGATCAAGCGCAACGGGGTCCCGCAGACCCTGGACTACGCCATCAGATAACGCGGGCGCCATGTACTATTCGCATTTCGGACTCACCGAAAATCCGTTCCGCCCCACTCCGGACCCCAGGTACCTGTATCTGAGCAAGGGCCACAGGGAGGCGAGGGACCACCTGATGTACGGCATCAGCGAACGGGTGGGCTTCGTCATGGTGACGGGCGAGGTGGGTACCGGCAAGACCACGCTTTTGCGCTCCATCCTCGGCGAGCTGGATGACAATGTTCGCACCGCCCTGGTGCTCAACCCCTTCGTTTCCGAAACGGACCTGCTGCCCACCATCTGCGACGAATTCGGCGTGGACACCGACGGCGCGGGGGGGAAAAAGCAGCACCTGGACCGGCTGTACCAGTTTCTGATCAAAAACTTCTCCGACGGGAAAAATGCGGTCCTTGTGCTGGACGAAGCCCAGAACCTGTCCTACGAACTGCTGGAACAGGTGCGCATCCTGTCCAACCTGGAAACCGAGCGGGACAAGCTTTTACAGATCGTGCTGGTAGGGCAGAACGAACTGGCCGACCTCATGGAAATCCCGGGCCTGCGCCAGTTGAACGACCGCATCGTTGTACGCTACCACCTGGGCCCGTTGGACAGGGAGGACGTCCGGGCCTACGTGACCCACCGAATGTCCGTGGCCGGTCTCCGTGGATCCCCTCCCTTCACGCGAAGGGCATGGACAGAACTGTACAAGGTCTCCGGAGGCACGCCCCGCAGGCTCAATTCCATTTGCGACCGGGCGCTTCTGGCCGCCTTTGCCCGGGACCGCCACCTGGTGGCGCCCTCCATGGTACGCCATGCCGCCGGAGAGGTCCTCGGAGAGCGGGCGGGCAGCCCTGGGCGCAGGGTCGAATGGCGACCCTCGCTCGTGGGCCTGGCCCTGTTCCTTTGCGTCGCGGCCCTGGGCGTGGCCGGCTGGCAGATTTACCCCGCCGCCGTGGAACGCCCTCCCGCCGCGGCCCTGCTGGCCGATCCCGCGCCGACACGAAACCCCGCCGCGGCCGTCCCGCAACCGGCTTCCGACGGGGCAACGGCGGAGGGAGCCGCCACGGACGGGACTCCCGTGTCCGGGGGAGGGGCCATGGATTCCCACGAGATCCTCACCGGCTCGAAATCCCCGCTGGTGTTGCCGGCCGAAACCCTGGAGTCGTGCACCATGGACGCCAAATCCGCGGTGAACCGACTGGTCCGCCTGTTCGAGGATCAATACGGACAAGGCACGGCGGGCGGCATGCCCGGTGTCTTTTCCTATCGGGGTCCCCTCACCTTTGCCCGGAACTTCACCCGGCCCTTCCAGGTGAGCCTCGGAGAGGGCGGGGCCACGTCGGGAAGGCACCTCGTGGTGGAAAAAATCCTGCCCGACGGTTTCCTCCTGGTGGCGGAAAACGGGGAACGGTACAAGACAGGGGGCGAGCAACTGGAGGACCTCTGGGGCGGCTTTCTCGTCTGGCTCTTCCCACAGGACAGGTTCCCGGACCGGGTGGCCCCCGGCGCAAAGGGCCCCCTGGTCCAATGGGTGCAACGGGCCCTGGCCCGCATGGGGTACAATCTCGAGCAGGACGGCGTGTACGGAAGGCGCACATCGAGGGCCGTGCGATCCTTCCAGCGGGAATTCGACCTTCATGACGACGGGGTGGCCCGTTTCCAGACGCTGGGCCTTTTGTATCAGCTCACTCCGGAGCCGCTGCCATGAGCACCATCCACGAAGCCCTGGTAAAGGCGCAAAAACAACGCGACGCCATACCCGACACCTACGTCAACGTGGGTCGGGCCGGGGATTCCGGTAAACGGCCGCGCCCCGCCAAGGGCATCCTGGCGGCGGCGGCCGTCCTCCTGGCGGTCCTGGCCGTGGGCGGATGGCTGCTGGCGACAAGGCCCGGAGGCGAAAACCGGACCATGCGCACCGCCAACGCGAGCAAGCCGGACAACGCGGCACGGTCCCCGGCGGCCGTGCCGGCCACCGAGGCGGAACCGGAAACCGGGGTGCGGAATCCGCCCTCCGGCGACAAGACCCACCCGAAACCCGGACAAGGTCCCGCCCAGGTGGTCGAAAAACAGCCCCCGGACGTCGCTGAAGTCATGGAGAGGGGCCGGGAATTCGCCAAAAGGATAAAGGAAACCCACTCCCCTCCCGTGGAGCGGGACCCGGACGTCCCGGAAATCCGCACCAGGGTGACTGCGCCCGAGACGACCCCGGCCCGAACCGTGGAACACTGGTACGACACGGCGGTAAGCCTGCATGTCAAGGGCGACCTCGAAGGGGCCCGAAGACATTACGAGACCACGCTGCGTTTTGCCCCGGACCACGCCCGGAGCATAAACAACCTTGCCGTCATGGACATGGAACAGGGCCACCTGGACAAGGCGGCCACCGGATTCCTGCACGCCGCCTCCGTCGACGAAAACTATGTGGACCCGTACTTCAACCTCGCGTGCCTGCACGCCCGAAAGGACGAGCCAAATCAGGCCGTCAACTACCTGAAAAAGGCCATCGCCATCAACGACGAGGCAAGACAATGGGCCATCATGGACAAGGACCTGTCCTCCCTGTACCATCTGCCCGAATTCAAGGAGACCGTTGCCTCTTTCAACGATTAGCCAGCGCCCGGCCAGTCCGGGCTACACGACACGAATACCCGGGCGCCCACCCGCCCCGGAACGGTCAACCATAAAGAAAGTCGAGCGACTCATGCGCATGCGACACCTGACAACGCTTACCGGCATCTCCCTCATCATCGCCCTTTTCCTGCTTGCCGCGCCCCACATGGCGGACGCGGCGCGGATCACCGGCGCGGAACCCGCGAGAAACCCGCCGACGGGCAGGGGCCAGTCCCAGACCCCCCAACCCCGCACACAGGCCGCGCCGCAAACTGTTCAGGCTCCCGCACCCCAGGCCGGACCCGGGACGGAAGCGCGGCCCCAGGCGGAAGCCACGGCCGGGGAAGAGGCCGAGGAGCGCATGGTCAGCATCAACATGGACAACGTGGACATTCAGCGGTTCATCGAGTGGGTCAGCAAGGTCACGGGCAAGAACTTCGTGGTGGACCACCGTGTCAAGGGCAACGTGACCATCATCTCGCCCACCCGCGTGTCCGTGGAGGAAGCCTACAAGGTGTTCGAGTCCGTCCTGGAGGTGCGCAGCCTCGCCGCCGTGGACGCCGGCCCCATCACCAAGATCATCCCCGCCCCCGACGCCCGGGGCACGGCCACGGAAACACGCACCGAACTCGAGGTCGAGGATCCGGAAGACAGGATCGTCACCCAGCTCATTCCGCTACGCTACGCCGACGCCAACGAGATCAAGAAGCTCTTCGCCCCCCTGATCTCCAAAAGCAGCGTCATCCTCTCGTATCCGGCCACCAACACCATCATCGTGACGGACGTGCTGTCCAACATCAAGAAGCTGCTCAACATCCTGGACGTCATCGACGTCATCGGCGTGGGCCAGCAGATGGCGGTGATACCGCTTGAGCACGGCTCCTCCGTGGAAATGGTCAAGCTGCTCAACTCCCTGTTCCAGAGACAGGCCAGGAAGGGCCAGCCCCAGGCGCTGGAGGACCCCATACGGATCGTGTCCGACGAGCGCACCAACTCCATCATCATCATCGCCACCGAGGAAGACAGCATGCGCATCCGGCAGCTCATCCACAACCTGGACAAGGAGGTGCCCAGGGCCAGCGGCAGGATACACGTGTACTACCTGCAGAACGCCACGGCCGAGGACGTGGCCAAGACCCTGCAGAACCTGCCCGGCAAGCAGGCCGGCGCCCAGCAGAAAAAGAGCGAGCAGCCCGTGATCTCCAAGGACGTGCAGATATCCGCGGACAAGGCCACCAACAGCCTCATCATGATCGCGGACAGGGACGACTACGTCATCCTCGAAGACGTCATCAAGAAACTGGACATACCCCGGGCCATGGTCTACATCGAGGCCCTCATCATGGAAGTCGCCACCACCAAGAACTTCGAGCTGGGCGTGGAATGGCGCGGCGCCAGCGACTTCGAGGCAGACGGCAGGCCCGCAGGCGCGTTTCTCGGCTCCGGCGGCGCGGGGGACCAGGGCGGCTACGACATCTTCCCCACTCCCACGGTTACCGGACAAGATGTCTCCATGCCCTTTCCGCCGGGTTTTTCCGTGGGTGTGCTGGGCGAAGCCATCCAGATCGGACAGGTCATGTTTCCGACGTTGGGCGCCGTTGTCCGTGCCTACATGAAGGACTCGGACGTCCACATCCTGTCCACGCCCCAGGTGCTCACCACCAACAACGAGGAAGCCGAGATCGTGGTGGGCAAGAACGTGCCCTACATCACCCGGGCCGAGCAGACGGCGTCCGGAGTGGACTACTCCCAGTACGAGTACAAGGACGTGGGCGTGACCCTCAAGATCACGCCGCAGATCAGCCAGGAGCGGCTGGTCCGCCTGAAGGTCCACCAGGAAGTCACCCGCCTCATCGACCAGGGGGAGACCACGCGGCCCACCACGTTCAAACGCAGCACCGACACCACCGTCATCGTCCAGGACGGCAACACCGTGGTGCTGGGCGGCCTCATCGACGAATCCACCGAGGGCGGTCTCTACAAGGTACCCTGCCTGGGCGACATCCCGCTTTTGGGCCACCTGTTCCGCTCGACCTCGGAAAGCCGGGAAAAGACCAACCTTTACGTCTTCCTCACGCCCCGCATCATCGAAAATCCGGGCGAGGCCAGGGCCGTCTACGAGGACAAGAAAGAGGAAATCGAGTCGGTCGAGGAATCCGTCATCAAGCTGTATGACCGCAAAATCGGCATCACCTATCCCTTCCCGGATGAGCAACCACGGGTCGGGAACAGGATGTACGAGATGCGGGATTACGAAAAGGAAACGGAAACCGTTCTCGAGGGCGATCCTCCGTCCGCCCCGGAGCAGGGGTCCGGCGCCGCGGACATTCCGCGCCACCCTCCGGAGCCCCAGACCTTTGACGCGGGCGGCGACGCCCCGGAATAGCAGTCCATGAAAAAGCGCTCCCGGCAATAGGCGCCCACCGGACCATTGTCGGATTTCACACAATTCGGGTCACCTGTTTCCTTGTCGTACAGACCAAGCTCTAGGATACATGTACGCAGGGAAACAGGCATTCCCGGCCAGCAAACCACCCCGGCCGCGTTTTCAGGGGCTGCAAACCAAAGAAGGCCATGCAAAACAATCTTGATGTCATATTGACCACGGAAATGGGCGTGGACCAGGCCGTTTTGTCGGAAGCCAAACGCATGGCCGCTGAAAAGGGCGGCGGCGTCGGCGAGTTCCTTGTTCAGAAGAAGGCTCTTACCGAGGACCAGTACCTCACGGCCATGGAACGCATGTACGGCATGGAGGTCTGGAAGGAACTGGGCAAAATCCCCCTTGAATTCGGCTATACGGGCAAGGTTCCCATCCACTTCCTGAAACGGCACAAGATGGTCCCCCTGTTCCTGAAGCCGGACGAGGACAGGGACCCGGATTCCGAGCCCGTGGTGGTGGCCGTACACGACCCTGCCACCTATCATGCGCTGGACGACCTTTGCCGGATCCTGGACATCACCTCCTACAATGTGGTGCTGGCGCCCCAGCAGGAAATCATCTCCGCCATCAACACCGCCTTCGACCTGGGCAGAGACTCCGCCGAACAGCTGGTTCAGAACATGGAGGAGGAAAGCCCGGACGAAATCATCTCCGAACTGGAAAAGACGGCCGACCTCCTGGACGACACCAGCGACGCGCCCATCATCAGGCTGGTCAACCACATCCTGTCCCAGGCGGTGAAGGCCCGGGCCAGCGACATCCACATCGAACCGTACCAGTACCAGCTCAAGGTGCGTTACCGGGTGGACGGCATCCTGTACGACCTGATCGCGCCGCCCAAGCGCATCCAGTCCGCCATCATCAGCCGTATCAAGGTCATGGCCAGCATGAACATCGCGGAAAAGAGGCTGCCCCAGGACGGCAGGATCGAAATCCGCATCGGCGACAAGAACGTGGACATTCGCGTCTCCACGGTGCCCACTTCCTTTGGCGAACGGGTGGTGCTGCGTCTTCTGGACAAGTCCTCCACTCTGCTCAAGCTGACGGACGTGGGGTTTTCCGCGGCTCAGCTGAAGACGGTCAGTGAACTCATACATTCTCCCTATGGCATCCTCCTGGTAACCGGCCCCACGGGCAGCGGCAAGACCACCACGCTCTACGCGGCCCTGTCCACCATCAACACGCCGGACATCAACATCATCACCATCGAGGACCCGGTGGAGTACCAGATCGAGGGCATCGGCCAGATCCAGGTCAATCCCAAGATCGAACTGACTTTCGCCCGCGGCCTGCGCTCCATCGTGCGACAGGACCCGGACGTCATCCTGGTGGGCGAAATCCGCGACCACGAGACCGCGGAAATCGCGGTGCAGTCATCGCTCACCGGCCACCTCGTGTTCTCTACGCTCCACACCAACGACTCGGCCAGCGCCATAACCCGGCTGGACGACATGGGCGTGGAGCCCTTTCTGATCTCGTCGTCGGTGCTGGCGGTCATGGCCCAGCGCCTCGTGCGCAAGCTGTGCGCCACCTGTCGGGAAGTGTACGAGCCCGACGACGCCGCGCTCGCCATGCTCAGACTGGAGCGGAAAACCGTCGCCGACCACATCGTGTACCGGGGCGTGGGCTGCCAGGAGTGCCTGCAGACGGGCTATCGCGGCCGGGTCGGCATCTTCGAGATCATGAACATGGACCGGGACATCAAGACCCTTTTGTTAACCAGCGCAGACGCCAACCAGATCAAGGCCCAGGCGGTGAAGAACGGCATGTTGTCTCTGAGGCGGGACGGCGTTTCGAAAATGCTTGCCGGAATCACCAGCATAGAGGAAGTCTTCCGGGTAACCCAGCAGTAGCGGCCCGCAAGGCCAAAGGGAACGCAAAACCATGCAGCGTCCAATACGTTACGGAAACCCGGAACGAACGCTCGGACGACAGGCCGTCCCGGCCGCCTTTCTCCGCGCCCGGGTGGCCGGCCTGGTGGCCGTTGTACTGGTTGTCGCCGTTGCCTGCCCCGGCCTGTGCATGGACGAACTGTCCCGGGTTCCCGATGAACAACTCTCCTTTGCCGACGCCCTGATGAAGGATGGCGAATATTACCGCGCCATCACCGAGTACAAACGCTTCCTCCACTTTTTCCCGGACCACCCCAGGGCGGACGAGGCCCGCCTCTCCATGGGAGAGGCCTACATGCGCGGTGGCCGGCACGACGAGGCCATCGCCGTCCTGAACGACCTCGCCACCAGGGAACGTGTGGAAACCGGTCTGTCCCGGCGAGCCATGTTCCTTATCTCCGAGACGTACGAAAAGCAGGAAGAATACGAACTGGCCGGACAGCATCTCGACTACATCATCATCACCGCGGACTCGGAATCCGTGGCCAATGAAGCCATGTACCGCAAGGGCTGGCTCTTCGTCGAATCCGGTTCCTACGACCAGGCCGTGGACACCTTCTCCCACCTCACCGAATCGGGCCGTGAATCCTATCGCATACCGACACTTCTGGCCGCACTGGAAGTGGGCAGGAACTCGCTGGACCCCAAGCACCCTGCCGTGGCCGGCGCATTGGGGATCATCCCCGGCGCCGGGCACCTGTACACCGGGCGCTACCGTGACGCGCTGATCGCCTTCGGCCTGAACGCGGCGCTGGGTTTTGCCGCCTACGAGGCCTTTGACCAGGACATGGAGGTACTCGGGGGCGTCATCGCAACGGTGGGCCTGGGTTTCTACACGGGCAGCATCTACGGCGCGGTGGGTTCGGTCGAAAAGTACAACCGCCACCAGCGGGAGGGGTTTGTCCGGCACCTGAAGAACCAGGCCGGTGTTCGCCTGGGCGCCGGTTACTGGCCCTCCAACAGGGGACTGGCCGTCTGCCTCGAATTCCGGTTCTAGCAGCCTGTTGAAAAACGCGATCTGCTGCGTTGCGCTTCATTTCTCGTCAGTGCGGCGTACCATAAGTACGCCTTGTTCCTCGAAATTCGCGCGCCTTGCATCTCATCGTTTTTGAACAGGCTGTAAATCCCTGGTTTTTCAACGGGCTGCTGGCCGGGGCCTCGAATTGACCCGACCCCGCCGCCAGGAGTACGGCCCGCCTTGCCTCCGACCTCTCCGGCGTCTCTCCCTGGTCCTTCATCCCTCGTCTTGTCTCCCTGCAATTTGGACTGTTCCCGAGAGCCGCAAAATGATATGACCGGGCATCTTGCGGGTTTCCTTGGGGGAAACCCGGCCATCGACACCAGGAAGCCATTTCCATGAATACAGTAGACACCACCCCCGGTTTTCGGCCCCGTGTGGCCGTGATCGCGCCGCCCTACCCCCTGGAAGAGGCCCCGGCCCCGCCCCTTGGCGTGTGCTACGTGGCGGCCGCGTTCGAACGGGCCGGCGCTGACGTACGAATCTTCGACTACGTGGTCTCGGCATACTCCGAGAGCAAGCTGCGCGCCGCCATGCAGGAATTTGCCCCCCACGTTGTGGGCTCAACGTCCGTCACCCTGAACTACCACGCCGCGGCGTCGGTCCTGGAAAAGGCCAAGGAGATCGACCCCGGCGTCATCACGGTCATGGGCGGCCCGCACGTCTCCTTTTACTCGGACCAGACCCTCGAGACCTGTCCGGGCATCGACCTCGTCGTGGCCGGCGAGGGAGAGGCAACCATCGCGGAGCTGACTCCGAGGCTGTTGGACCGATCCGCCTGGCGCGACATCGCCGGGCTGGTCTTTCGGGACAATGGGCGAATCCGCCACACGGGACGCCGGGCCTTCATCCAGGACCTGGACAACCTGCCCATGCCCGCGCGGCACCTTTTGCCCCTGTCCCGATACAAGGCCCTGGGGTTTCCCGTGAGCATCATCACCAGCCGCGGCTGCCCCAACCAGTGCATCTTCTGCCAGGGACGCCGCATGGTGGGCGGCAAGGTCCGGTTCAGGGATCCCTCGCTGGTCGCGGACGAAATCGAGTATCTCCTGTCTCTCGGGTTCAACCGGATCAACGTGGCCGACGACCTGTTCACCGCGAACCGCCGCCGTGTGAGCCAGTTGTGCGGCGAAATCAAACGCCGGAAGCTGGAGTTCGGATGGAGCGCGTTCTCCCGGGTCAACACCATAGACGAAAAGACCGTGCGAATCATGAAGGACGCGGGGTGCGACTGCATCAGCTTCGGCGTGGAATCGGGCAACCCCGAGATGCTGGCACGGATCAAAAAGGGCATCACCCTGGACAAGGCCCGACGCGCCGTACAGATCTGCAAGGACAACGGCGTGCTGGCCCACGCCTCGTTCATGGTAGGACTGCCCGGCGAAACCCCCGAAACACTGGCCGATACGGAAGCCTTTGCCCGGGAACTGGACGTCCTCTACGGCTACCACTTTCTGGCTCCCTTTCCCGGCACCACGCTCTACGAAAAACGGGACGAGTACGACATCGAAATCCTCACCGACGACTGGTCCCTGTATGACGCCAACCGCCCCGTGGTGCGAACCAGCCGCGTGGGCCCGGAGCAGATGATCGAGTTCGTCAAGCGGTACGACGCCGAGTGCGACGCGGAATGGACCGCCATGACCGAACGGTACACCAGGGGTACAGCCAGCGGAGACGAGAGGCTGCGCGTCGAGGGACAACGCAAACTGGACATGGTATTCCGGGTGTTGAGCGAGGACCTGGTGGAACGGCACGGAGCCATGAACGGGGTGCGCGACCCCCAAAAGGCCCTGGCAGTGCTTTCGGACAGGCTGGCGGCAGAATGCGGCAAGACCCCCGAACTTGTGACCGGGACCCTGGAGGCCTTTGTGCTCTCCGGCTTTTTACGCCTGGAATCGGCCGCCGACGGCGCCCGCTGGCAGTGGGCTCCCAACAGGGAGTGACCCTCCCGGCACAATCCGCCCCCATTCCCGCATTGAGCTTACGACTCCCCCGCAGCGGACATTTTTTACAAATATGTAACCTTTAGACAGGAGGTGGAAACATGGCTGTCAACGTGGTTGAAAAAACCGACGAACTCGTGCCCGTGCGTACTGTCCTTCTCAGCGTCTCGGACAAGGACGGCCTGGAAACCCTGGTGCCGGGACTCGTCAGACACTGCCCGGACGTGCGCTTTCTCTCGACCGGCGGCACCTTTGCCAGGGTTCGCGAAATCCTGGGCGATGAGGCGGACAAACGTCTGCTGCAAGTCGCCGAGTACACGGGCCAGCCCGAGACCCAGGGCGGCCTGGTCAAGACCCTGGATTTCAAGATATATCTCGGCCTGCTCACGGAAACGTACAACGACGCCCACCAGGCGGACCTGGCTCGCACCGCCGCGTCACCCATTGACATGGTGGTGGTGAACCTCTATCCCTTTTCCGACACCGTGGCCAGGTCAGGCACCACGCCGGAACAGGCCCGGGGGCAAATCGACATCGGAGGACCGTGCATGATCCGCGCGGCAGCCAAGAACTTCATCCGCGTGGCCTCGGTGGTGGATCCGGCCGACTACTCCACGGTTCTGGAGGAACTGGAGAAGAACAAGGGGCTGCTGGGCTTCCGCCTGAGGTACCGCCTGGCGCGCAAGGCCTTCGCCCACACCGCCTCCTATGACCGGGCCATCGCGGACTACCTGGCGACGACCCCGTTCGACTCGGTTTCCGGGTGTTATACAAAAATGTGATTGTTCCGGAATCGGGCAAACCAGTCAAACGCAATGGAGAACAACCGCCCGGTAATCATGCCCGGCGGATCGGGGTTCGTCCATGCCCGGCATGGCCGAATCCCGTATCCACTGTCCCGCGGGTCCTTTCCCGGCACGGGACGGCCTTCCATTTTCCCCTTTTCAACCCGGCGCTTTTCCTATAGACTGCACTTCAATCCAGCAAGATACATTTTTGTAAATACTTTGCCGGAAAGCCAGGTGATTCAGAAAGTCCCGTAACCTGGAACGGGGTGGCGCCGTCTTCCCCGGCCGGTTTTTTACAAATTTGTATGAACAATTTCGTAATCGCCTTTTAATTTACAAAATTGTAAAACTTCTCCCGCCCCAATATCCCGGATACCCATCCCCTTTTGCATGTAAGTACCTGATTTCCCCGAATTAAAAAAAACGAACCTCCCGCTTGGCACGGGCGTTGCTCTATGAACCAGCAACGCACCATCGCTTACGAGGTGAAATCTTGCGTACCGCACCAACAAAAAACATGAACGGGAACTCGCCCATCGGCACCCTTCAGAATGGACGCCACGAACTCGTCCGGAAGCTGGCGGCCGGCGACGACGCCCATTTCCTGCACTCCATGGCGCAGCTTCTCGACGACTACTTCCGCGCCAGCTTCGTGCAGAGCCGAATCGGACCCCGCATGCGCGTGGACAAGAATCCCTACGCGGTGATCGCCCTTGGCGGTTACGGGCGCAGGGAACAGTGCCTGCACTCGGACGTGGACGTGCTGCTCCTTTTCAGGAAGGAAGTACCCGAGGAGGCAGCCGCCCTGGTCCAGGAAATCGTCTACCCCCTGTGGGACGCGGGTTTCGAGGTGGGGTACGCAACGCGGAACTTCAAGGAATGCCTCAAGCTGGCCACCCGGGACTACGAGGTGCTGACCAGCCTTTTGGACGCCCGTTTCGTCTGCGGCCAGTCCCTCTTGTACTCCGAGCTTCGCGAGGCCTTGGTTGAAAGGATCATCAAGCGCCACGGCAAGTCCTTTCTGAAGTGGATGGAGGCGACCAATGAACTCCGGCACGAACAGTTCGGCGACAACGCCTACCTCCTGGAGCCCAACCTGAAGGAAGGCCGCGGCGGCCTGCGCGACTATCATGTGATGCTGTGGATGGCCCGGTGCGCGGACGGAGCGCGGGAACCCCGGGACCTGGAGTACCTGGGCTACCTGACCAACCCCGAGTACACGGAGCTGGTCACCAGCCTGGAGTTCATCTGGCGGGTCAGAAACCACCTGCACCACCTCACCGGCCGCAAATGCGACCACTTGTCCCTGGACTACCAGGGCAAGCTGGCCACTGCCATGGGCTTCGCGGAAGGGGAGAATCTGCACGGCATAGAAATTTTCCTCGGCGAACTGCAGCGGCACCTCGAGTGCGTGGGCCTGCGCCACGCCTGGTTCATGCGCACCGCCGCCCCCGGAAGGGCGGCCAGGGCCCGCCGCCAGGTCAGGGACACGTCCATACCCGGCATCGAGATCGCCCGCCAGTCGCTTCGCTTCACGGAACCCGAGGCCATCCTCGCGGACCGCAAGCTGCTCGTACGCATCTTCGAGGAGAGCGCCCGCCGCAAGCTGCCCCTGTCCGTCGAGGCCCAGCGCCTGGTTCGCGAGTTCTCCTACCTGATCAACGACGCGTTCCGCTCCGATCCCGACGTGATCCGCTCGTTCGAGGCCGTGCTCACCATGACCGCGTCCGAGTTCAACGTGCTTTCCGAGATGCTCAACACCGGGTTCCTTACCCGGTTCATTCCGGAATTCGCCACCATATCCCACCGCATCCAGTACACGGAGTATCATCTCCACCCGGTGGACAAGCATTCACTGCGCACCGTGCAGATCATGAAGAGCTTCGCCGGGGCGGAAAACGATCCCCGGCTCGAGCTGTGCGCCCGCCTTTACAAGGAGATTTCGCCCAAGAAACTGCTGTACTGGGCGTGTCTGCTGCACGACATCGGCAAGGGCGAACAGGGCCCGGACCACTCAGCCCAGGGCGCGGTGATTGTCCGGCGGATCCTGGAACGCATGGGCTACGCCAGACAGCACGTGGACACGGTGGAGTTCCTGGTCAGGAACCACCTGCTCCTGGTCAAGACGGCGCAGCGCCGCGACCTGTACGACGAGCAGACCGCGATCAGCTGCGCGCGGCGGATCCAGGACCCCACGCGGCTGAAGATGCTGCATCTCCTGACCGTCGCGGACAGCCTGGCCACCGGGCCCAAGGCCTGGAACGACTGGACGGCAAGCCTGCTGCGGGAGTTGTTCCTCAAGGTGCACCAGGTGCTGACGGCGGGTGAACTGGCCAGCCGCAAGGCGGTCTCCGTCCTGGCGAAAAAGGAGGAAGTCCTCGCTGCGCAGGCGGAAAAGGCGGACCTGGGGCCGGCGGTGCGCGAACTGTTGCCCGTGATGTCGCCAAGGTATCTGAACGACGTCCCCGCGCGGGACATCCTGCGCCACGCAAGGCTGCACCGGCGCCTCGGGGACGGGGAGGCCGTGCTGGACGCCCAGCCGGTTCCCAACGCGGAGGCCAGGATAGTCACGGTGTGCGGCAAGGACCGCCCCGGCCTGTTTTCCAAGATCGCCGGGGTTCTCACCCTGCACAACCTGAACATCTTCAACGCCCAGATTTACACATGGCGCAACCACGTGGCCCTGGACTCCTTCTGGGTGGACCCGCCACTGGACACCCTGTTCGAGGGCGAAACGTGGGAGAAGGTCGAACGGGATCTGAACCGCGCCGTGCGCGGAGAATTGGACCTTGAAAAGGCCCTGGCCAAAAAACTGGCCGACGCCCGCGCCGACACCAGCCCCACGTCCGTGCGCAGGGAACGTATCGAAATAGACAACGAAAGCTCCAGCTTTTTCACCATTATAGAAATTTTTGCCTACGATTACATTGGCCTGCTCTACAAAATAACGGACGCCCTGTATCGATGCCGGCTCGACGTGTGGGTGTCCAAGATCGCCACCAAGGTGGACCAGGTCGTGGACGTGTTCTACGTGCGCGACTTCGACGGCCAGAAGGCGGACGATCCAAGGCAGGTCGCTGAGATCCAGGCAATCCTCGAGGAACGGATTTTCGGGCGCGCCCAGCAACAACCCAGGAACGGAGAGGAAGAAGGACACCCCAACCTACCGGCGTAAGGGAAGAACACCCGGAAACCGGCAAAACCTGAGGAGGAAGTACGATGAATACCGGCGACACCGCTTTCATGCTCGTTGCCTCGGCCCTCGTGATGTTCATGACCCCGGGCCTGGCCATTTTCTACGGAGGACTGGTACGTTCCAAGAACGTGCTGTCCACGGTAATGCACAGCTTCATATGCCTTGGCGTGGTATCCATACTGTGGGTGCTTTTCGGCTACTCGCTTTCCTTTGGCCCGGACATCGGAGGGTTCATAGGCAACCTGGACTACGCCATGCTGAACGGGGTCGGCGCCGCTCCGGACGGAGACAGCACCATCCCCCACATCCTGTTCTGCGCGTTCCAGCTCATGTTCGCAGTCATCACCCCCGCCCTGATCTCCGGGGCGTACGCGGAGCGCATGAAATTCTCGGCCTTTTTGATTTTCACCGTCCTGTGGACCGTGCTCGTCTACTTTCCCGTCTGCCACTGGGTATGGGGAGGGGGCTGGCTTGGCGAGATGGGCGCGCTGGACTTCGCGGGCGGCACCGTCATCCACATCAACTCGGGCGTGGCTGCTTTGGCGGCGGCCCTGTTCCTGGGCAGGCGCAAGGGATACGGCACGGACCAGCTGCATCCGCACAACGTGCCGCTGGTGGTTCTGGGGGCCGGCATCCTGTGGTTCGGCTGGTTCGGCTTCAACGCGGGCAGCCAGCTGGCCGCCGACGGCACCGCGGCCATGGCACTTTTCGTGACCCAGGTCGCGGCGGGCGTCGCCGCGGTGGCGTGGGCCGGCGCGGAATGGATCTACCAGGGCAAGCCAACCGTCCTGGGCGCGGCCTCCGGCGCGGTGGCCGGCCTTGTGGCCATCACTCCGGCCTGCGGCTTCGTGGGTCCCGGAGCGGCCATGGTTATCGGACTCGTGGCCGGCGCACTTTGCTACTTCGCCTGCGTGGCCAAGAGCAGGCTGGGCTATGACGACGCCCTTGACGTCGTGGGCATCCACGGAGTGGGCGGCCTGTGGGGCGCACTGGCCACCGGCCTGTTCGCCGCGGAGATGTACGGCGGCGTAAACGGCCTGTTCTACGGCAACGCCAAGCAGTTCGGCATCCAGGCAATCGGCGCCCTGGCCGCCATCGTCTACTCCTTTGTCCTGTCCGCCATCATCCTCAAGGTCACGGACGTTGCCGTTGGCCTCAGGGTGGACGAGGAGCAGGAGCACCAGGGACTGGACCTGACCCAGCACAGCGAGGTCGGCTACACCCTGTAATACCGGGCCAAACCGCGCATCGCGCGCCAACACAGAGAGAGGAGTTCGGCATGAAACTCATCCAGGCAATCATCAAGCCTTTCAAGCTCGACGACGTGAAAGAGGCGCTCAACGGCGTCGGCGTCAAGGGAATGACCATCACCGAGGTAAAGGGTTACGGCCGCCAGAAGGGCCACAAGGAAGTATACCGGGGCGCGGAGTACGTCGTTGACTTCATCCCCAAGATCAAGCTCGAGGTCATCCTGGACGACGACATGGCGGACCGGGTCGTGGACGTCATCCGCAACGCAGCCAATACCGAAAAAATCGGCGACGGAAAAATCTTCGTCATGACCGTGGAAGAGGTCGTACGCGTACGCACCGGGGAACGCGGTTCGGACGCCATCTGATTCAATCGTCTCAAGGGTGCGCCGGCCGGTCGGGGGTGACCGGCCGGCCCGTCATTTTACCCAACCCCGCAAATCGCGGCTGGTCCGCGACTCACTCAAGGAAGGAGCGAGATTATGACAGGCAAGGAAGTATTGGACATGGTCAAGGAAAAGGGCGCGAAGGTCATCGACATTCGCTTCATGGACTTTCCCGGTATCTGGCAGCATTTTTCGGTGCCCATATCCGAGCTGGACGAGGGCAGTTTCGAGGACGGCTACGGATTCGACGGCTCCTCCATCCGGGGATGGCAGCCCATCAACATGTCCGACATGCTGGTGGTGCCCGATCCGTCCACCGCTGTCATGGATCCCTTTTACGCGGTGCCCACCCTGGTCATGATCGGCAACATCGTGGACCCGATCACCCGCGAGCCTTACAGCCGCGATCCCAGGAACATCGCCGCCAAGGCCGTTGAATACCTCAAGGGCACCGGCATCGGCGACACCTGCTTCATCGGCCCGGAAGCCGAGTTCTTCATCTTCGACGACGTGCGCTTCGACTCCACCAAGAACAGCGCCTTCTACGCGCTGGACTCCATCGAGGGCGTGTGGAACACGGGCCGCGACGAATGCCCCAACCAGGCCTACAAGCCCCGCCACAAGGAAGGCTACTTCCCGGTGCCGCCCACGGACCACTTCCAGGACATGCGCACCGAGATGATGCTCACCCTGGAGGAGCTGGGCATCGTGGTCGAGTGTCAGCACCACGAGGTCGCCACCGCCGGACAGGCCGAGATCGACATGCGCTTCGCCCCCCTGTTGAAAATGGGCGACCAGCTGGCGTGGTTCAAGTACATCCTCAAGAACGTGGCCTACCGCCACGGCAAGACGGTGACCTTCATGCCCAAGCCCCTGTTCGAGGACAACGGTACCGGCATGCACACCCACATCTCCCTGTGGAAGGACGGCAACCCCCTGTTCGCGGGTGACAAGTACGCCGGCGTGTCCCAGGAAGCCCTGTACGCCATCGGCGGCATCCTCAAACACTGCAAGGCCCTGTGCGCCTTCACCAACCCGACCACCAACTCCTACAAGCGACTGGTACCGGGTTTCGAGGCCCCGGTGAACCTGGCCTACTCCAGCCGTAACCGCTCCGCCGCCGTACGCATCCCCATGTATTCCCAGAACCCAAAGGCCAAACGCATCGAATTCCGTACGCCCGATCCCTCGTGCAACGGCTACATGGCCTTCTCCGCCATGCTCATGGCGGTGCTGGACGGCATCGAGAACAAGATTGACCCGGGCGACCCCCTCGACAAGAACATCTACAGCCTGCCCCCCGAGGAACTGGCCGCCATCGAGTCCGCTCCGGGATCCCTGGAAGAAGCCCTGGCCGCCCTCAAGGACGACCACGAGTTCCTGCTCAAGGGCGACGTGTTCACCCAGGACGTCATCGACATGTGGTTGGAGTACAAGACCGAGGCCGAGGTCAATCCCATCAAACTGCGGCCTCATCCGTACGAGTTCTTCCTGTACTACGATATCTAATGGGCCAAACCCGGCCCACCACCGAAACAGGCGCGGCCCCTGGAATCGCTTCCAGGGGCCGCGTCCCTTTTGCCCTGTGCCCGGCAGTTGTCAATCCCGCGGAAAGAGCCAGGGGCCTGTCTCCGCCGTGATGTTCGGCGTGATTTCAATCAGCGTGATCTCATACGGATCGTCCGTCGACGTGTCATCGGAGGCGCATGCCTCACGCACACGCCGCATGAGATCGTCCTTCTTCTCCGGGCTCAACCCGGATCTCATGGTTTTCACGATTACTCGTTCCATTTGACACCTCCAGCCGAAACCGGGTGGCCAAAGCCCTGTCCCCCCCGGCCAATTACTGCACATGGGCGCTCCTCCCGTGTTTTCATCTCCTGCTTTACTACCATTGTACCCGATCGGAATTCATTCCCAAACCGAACGCATCACAACAAATGTGTGTAATCAATTGAAGTTACCGTGTGATCCAGGCTACCATCCCAAGGCCTTGTACCCGTGGTTTTACTTGCCGGCCCAGACTGCCGTCCCGGATCCTGTGCGGACCAAACCAATGATTCCCCCAACGCCGCCCTTGTGATCGCAATGTCGCGCATTCGGAAATGAAGCCTGAATCCGTGAGCCGTTTCATGGAGAACGGACCCCAGTGAAACGTCTTCCCTCTCCTGTTCGTCTCCTTCCAGGAACAGTCTTCCCCGCTTCGGCTCCGGCGCCCAGCCGCACGGCGTGAACGGCTGTGCCCCGGACAGCCGAATTCGAGACGGGAAGCGTTTTTTCGCTGACTCGCGAATACAGGGCATCGGTTCGGACCCCCGACTTTCGACGTGCTTGTTGACAAACCGCGTCAAAAAGAGTATCCATCATTCTGCGACAAGGTGCCCGCACAGGGCCGAAAAGGGAATCCCGTGAAATCCGGGAGCGGTCCCGCCGCTGTAATCGGGGACGAAATCCGCGAGTTGCCACTGCCGGTCACATATTCTGGTGGGAAGGCGCGGAAAGTAGGATGAGCCGAGAGTCAGAAGACCTGCCTTGTTGGTGCCGTGAAGACGCGAGGCAACGTGTTCACGGCAGGCAAAGGGCGAAGAAACAGGGTGCAGCCCTCCTGGCCGCCACAGGCCTGGAGGGCTTTCGTTTTTTGGGGCAGTTGCCCCCCGCACCCGCGTTTCTCATCACCTGGTGCATGCGGCGGGGCTCCCGTGTTGTTTTCCGTTGTGCGCGCGACGGACGGACAAGGTCCGCCGGGACGTGTTTCGTCCCTGCGGTTGCAAAAGTACCCCATCATGCACGAGGAGCGAGGAAATGAAAACGACGATGTGGCTGGTATTGGTTCTGACATTGGTGATGGCCGTATCCGTGGCAACGGTCCAGGCCTCCGGGCACGGCGAGGCAAAGCCGAAAATGACGGAAGTCCTGCTGGTGGCTTTCGGGTCCAGCATGCCCCAGGCTCAGGCGGCCTTCGACAACATAGCCGAAGAGGTGAAAAATGCCGTGGGACCGGACATCCCGGTGCACTGGGCGTACACGTCCCACATCATCCGCAAGAAACTCGCCAAACAGGGCCGGGAACTGGATTCACCGGCCGAGGCCCTTGCGAAGATGGCGGACCGTGGCGTGACCCACGTGGCCGTCCAGTCCCTGCACACCATCGCCGGCGCGGAGTACCACGACCTGTTGTCCGTGGTGAACGGCTTTTCCGCCATGGCGGACGGCTTCGAGCAGATCGAGGTCGGGCTGCCCCTGCTGGGCGCCCAGGAAGACATGGAGCGCGTTGTGGAGGCCGCACTTGCCTCGATTCCGAAGGCACGCAAGTCCGAAGAGGCCGTGATCCTCATGGGCCACGGCACGCACCATCCGGCCAACGCCTTCTACCTGGCGCTCATGTGGCTCTTGCAGCAGCAGGATGAAAACATCTTTCTGGGCACCGTCGAGGGCTTTCCAATGGTGAAGGAAGTTCTGGAAATGCTGAACAGGAAGGGCGTGAAGCGCGCCTGGCTCATGCCCTTCATGTCCGTTGCCGGCGACCATGCGAGAAACGACATGGCCGGCGACGGCGAGGACTCCTGGAAGTCCGTGCTGACAAAGGCGGGAATCGAGTGCGAGACCGTGCTCAGGGGAACCGCTGAATATGACGACTATGTGGCCATTTGGGTGGATCATCTCAAAGACGCCCTGGCCGAACTGGAGTAAAGCAATGGGCAAAGCCGGAGCGCGGTGTTTCCAGGTCACGGACAGTGCCCCGCTCCGGCTTTTTCACATACGCAATGGAAGCCAACCTGAAAAGACAGCCCTTCTGGCACGGCCTGCGGCAACGGGCCCTGGCTCCCCAACTGGTCGTGCTGGCTCTCGCGCTGGCCGCGCTGGTGGTGGCAGCCGCCAGCATGGGATACGTGCGGGTCGGTTTTGGCGACGTGCTGCGCATACTTGCCGGAGCCGTGTTCGGTAACTGCGCGGAAGGCGTCGAACCCATGGTCCGTGCCGTGGTCCTGGACGTTCGGGTGCCGCGCATCCTGGCCGCGGCTGCCGTTGGCGGGGCCCTGGCTGTTTCCGGCGCCGTGTTCCAGGGCATCCTGCTGAACCCCCTGGCCGATCCCTATACCCTGGGTGTCTCCGCGGGCGCCGCGTTCGGCGCGTCCATCGCCCTGCTGCTCAACATCGCGGCCCTGGGATTTTTCAACGTACCCCTGTTCGCATTCGCCGGGGCCGCCGCGTCCCTGGCCGTGGTCATGTACCTGGCATCCTCGGCGGGCGGCTTGTCGTCCAACAACCTGATTCTTTCCGGCATCATCGTCGCCGCCATCCTGGCCGCCGGCATCAGCTTCCTCAAGTACATGGCGGATGAACGCGTGTCCGTGCTGATCTTCTGGCTGCTGGGCAGCCTGGCGTCCCGGACCTGGGCCGACGTGCTTTTGGTCTCGACGGTTTGCGCGGCGGGCACCGCGGTGTGCCTGTACTTTTCCCGGGACCTGAACCTCATGTCTTTGGGCACCCGCACGGCGGCGTCTTTGGGCGTGGAGCCCCGGCGGGTGTTTCCGGTGCTTCTCATAAGCGCCAGCACCATGGCTGCGGTATGCGTTTCGGTCAGCGGGATCATAGGCTTCGTGGGACTCCTGGTGCCCCACGTGGCGCGGAGCGTCTGCGGGCCGGACAACCGCAGGCTCATCCCCGTGTCCCTGTTCACCGGCGCCATCCTCCTGCTTGGCGCCGACACCCTGACCCGGGCCGTGCTGCCGGCCGAGGTGCCCATCGGCGTGCTCACGGCCCTGATCGGGGGACCGTTTTTCTGCTACGTGTTCCGCAAAAGGCAGACGGGCGGGGGCCATGGTTTTTGAACTGTCGGGCGTGGAGTACTCCCACGACGCGGAAAAGGCTGTGGACGGGGTATCCCTGTGCCTCGGGGCGGGACGGTTCCACGCGGTGCTGGGGCCCAACGGTTGCGGCAAGACGACATTGCTGGACCTGTTGTGCGGCCATCTCGTCCCGGACAGGGGGTCCCTCCTGCATGACGGCAGGGAGGTGGCCTCGTGGGGGAAAAAGGAACTGGCGCGACGCATCGCCCTGGTTCCCCAGGAATACCACGTGGGCTTTCCCTACACGGCCCGGGAACTGGTGGGCATGGGGCGCTACCCGCACATGCCCCGCTTCGCCGTTCCCTCGGCCAGGGACGAGGACGCCGTGGACGCGGCGCTGGCCACCTGCCACGCCGAACACCTGGCCGACCGTTACGTCACCGAGCTTTCCGGCGGCGAAAAACAGCGGGTTGTCTTCGCCCGGGCGCTGGCCCAGGACACGCCCGTACTGCTCCTGGACGAGCCGTGCGCGAACCTGGACGTGAAGCACGCGCTGCTGCTCATGGACGTGGCCGCCCGCAGGGTGGCGGAAGGTGCGACGGTGATGGCCGTGATGCATGACGTGAACCTCGCGTGCCGTTACGCCGATGATCTGGTGTTCATGAAAAACGGCAGGGTGGCGGCATGCGGCCCGACTCTGGAGACATTGACCGGCGCGACCCTGCGCGAGGTTTTCGACGTGGAGGCGCGGGTGGCCGTGGAACCGGCCCTTTCCGCGCCACAGGTGGTGTTTTTGCGATGATCCGGACGACAACCATATTGGCCGCGATCCTGGTCGCGGCAGTGCTTGCGCCAATTGCCGCGGCGGCGGACATCGCCCTGTTGCCGGACAACGCGGTGCGGGATTCCGCGGGCCGAATCATCAAGGTGGAGAAGCCGTTTTCCCGCATCATATCCCTGTACGGCGCCCACACGGAGAACCTGTTTTCCCTGGGCCTGGACGAGGAGGTCATCGGCGTTGCGCGGGGCGACGACCACCCGGCCGAGGCTGCCGAAAAACCACGATTCTCCGCCCATGACGGCCCGGAACGGTTTCTGGCGGTACAGCCGGACCTTGTGCTGGTCCGGCCCATGCTGGATCGGGGCTATGCCCCCCTCATGGAGCGACTGGCGTCCTTCGGCGTGCAAATCGCCTCGTTCCAGCCCGGCTCGGTGGAGGAAATGCGCGAATACTGGAAGGCGCTGGGCAGGCTGACCGGAACAGAGGCACAAGCCCTCGGCATGGTGGAGCGGTTCGCACGCGGGGTGGGGGCTGCCCGGGAACTGGCCGCCGCGGTGGACACGAAAAAGGCCGTGTACTTCGAGGCGATCCACAACAAGTTCAAGACGTTTTCGCCCGGGGCAATGCCCCTGTTCGCGCTGGAGACCGCCGGGGGCGTGAACGCGGCCGCTGACGCCGCCTCCGTTCGCGGCACCAACATCGCCTACTACGGAAAGGAACGCATCCTGTCCCGCGCGGACGAGATCGACGTGTACATGGCCCAGCGCGGGACCATGAACCAGCCCACCGTGGAGGAGATCATGGACGAACCGGGGTACTCGGTGATCAAGGCGATCCGGCAAAACCGGGTGGTGCTCGTGGATGAGGAGATCGTGTCCCGTCCTACCCTGCGCCTTCTCGAAGGCATCTGGACCATGGGCAACGCCCTGTACCCCGACGTGTTCGACGCATCGGCCAGGCAAAGGATCACACGATGCGCGGAATCGGATGACAGCGGGCACGACGTAGGCCGACCATAGGCAGGATCAAATCCACGCCCGCGAATTTGTGGTGCGGGGATACGGCGCGACGTGCCCCTTGTGGTCGATGCCCGGACGCCAGACAGGCGGCGAATGACATTGATACGGCAAAACCATTCGTCTCCCCGGCGAAAGCCGGGGCCCAGGTGCAGGGAAGTGGTTGACGATATTTTATTTCCGGCTTCCGGACGACGACGTGAAGTTACATCGCCGCTTTTTTCCCGGGGCTGAATCTCCGGGCTGACTGGCCTTTCCCGCTTCGCGGGCTGCTGGAAGGAAAAAGGAAACGGATTGTATTGGGCACGGCGCGTCGGGCCCTACGAATGGCTTCACCGTCTTTGTGCAAGCGTCATGGCCCAAGGCTTCGCCACACGCATTACACCTGGGCCCCGGCCTTCGCCGGGGCGACGGAACAGGGACTCGCTTCGCTCGGGTTCATTGTTGGGTCCGGCTTTGCTGTCGCGCCGCCTTGACTTAACAGCCCGTTGAAAAACTCGGAATTTGCAGCCTGTTCAAAAACGATGAGATGCAAGGCGCGCGAATTTCGAGGAACAAGGCGTACTTACGGTACGTCGCGTTGACGAGAGATGAAGCGCAACGCCGCAGATCGCGTTTTTCAACAGGCTGTTAACCATCCATTTACCGTGCCATCCGGCTTGACCGGCCACAGGCCGGTTCTGCAGAAGTTTTTGCGGAGCTTTTTACAAAAAGCGACCCGCCGGAGGCATCGCGCGAAGCGTGAAACAAATTTTCGCCTTTGGCTTTGCTTTTACGCCTTTGGCATTCGTCGTTAATCCTTTGCCTTTGGCCTTTGGAACAGGAGTCACCTTGAACGCATCCATACCAGGACTTGTCATTGCCGCGCCGGCAAGCGGAAGCGGCAAGACCACGGTGACGCTGGGGATGCTGGCCGCGCTGACCCGGCGCGGGATGCGCGTGTCTCCGTTCAAGGTGGGACCGGACTTCATCGACCCCGGGCATCATTCCCGGGTCACGGGCCGCACCAGCCGGAACCTGGACGGCTGGATGCTGGACGAGGCAACGAACCGGGGAATTTTCGCCAGGGGCGCGAAGGATGCGGACATTGCCGTTGTCGAAGGGGTCATGGGCCTGTTCGACGGATACGACGGCAGATCCGAATCGGGATCCACGGCGCAGACAGCCAGGTGGCTGGGCCTTCCCGTGCTTCTGGTGGTGGACGCGCGGAGCATGGCCCGGAGTTTCGCGGCATTGGTGAAAGGATTCACGGAGTTCGACCCGGCGTGCCGGTTTTGCGGCGTCGTGGCCAACAACGTGGGGAGCCCGAGGCATCTGGAATATTTGAGGGAAGCCATGGAGGCCCTGCCGGACGTGCCGTTGCTAGGCGGCATCCCCGGAAACGCGGAGATCGCCATCCCGGAGCGCCACCTGGGACTGTACACGGCGGACGATTACGCCCTGGGCGAGGATACCATGCAGGGCCTTGCGGCGCTGGTGGAGGGGAACATGGACTTGGACGCCCTGCTCGCCTCGTTGCCGAGGGTGGCGCCCGGTTCAGAGGAGTTGAATACGGCCGAGCCGACAGTCCGTTTGGGCGTGGCCCGGGACCGGGCGTTCTGCTTCTACTACGAGGACAACCTGGACGCCCTGCGCCTGGCGGGCTGCGAAATCGTCCCGTTTTCCCCCATCCGGGACGCAACCGTTCCCGACGGCCTGCACGGGCTGTACTTCGGCGGCGGCTATCCCGAGCTTTTCGCCGGGGCGCTGGCCGCCAACGAGCCGATGAAGAAGTCGGTCCGGGACCTGTGCCAGGCCGGCATGCCCATATACGGCGAGTGCGGCGGGTTCATGTACCTGTCCGAAAAGCTCGTGACAAGGGAAGGCGCGGAACATGCCATGTGCGGCATTTTTCCCTTCATCACGGCCATGCAGGGCAAACTCGCGTCACTCGGATACCGGGAGGTCCGCATGCTGGACGACACGCCCCTGGGCCCGGCGGGCGCCACCTTGCGGGGCCACGAGTTCCACTACTCGCGCATGGCGGAGGCCCCCGGGGGAGCAAGGGAGGTCTACGGCGCCACGGACAGGGCCGGGAACGACCGGGGATGTCCAGGCTGGATGGTCAAAAACTGCGTGGGAAGCTATGTGCACGCGCATTTTCTGAGCAACCCCGGTATTGCCGCGCATTTTGCCGCGGCGTGCCACGAATACAAGGAGGGTACAGGCTGATGCTGCCCGACGAGATCGAAAAACGAAGCTTTGCCATCATCGAGGAGGAAGCCGGCGACCACGGATTCCCCCCCGACCAGTGGCCCATAGTGGCCAGGATGATCCACACCAGCGCGGACTTCGACTACCTCGCAACGGTCCGGTTCCATCCTGATGCCGTCCGGGCCGGGTTGTCCGCCATCCGCGCCGGAGGCCCCGTTTTCACGGACACGAACATGGCCCTTTCCGGGTTGCGCAAACGGGACCTGGGCATGTTCGGCTGCGGCATGCGCTGCCTCATCGCGGACAACGACGTCATGAAAACCGCCAGGGAAACCGGGGTGACCCGTGCCCAGGCGGCAGTGGACCTGGCCGTGGACGACATGGACGGCGGCATTTACGTGGTCGGCAATGCCCCCACGGCCCTCTTGCGCCTCATCGAACACGTCGAGTCCGGCAGGGCGCGCCCCGCGCTGGTGGTGGGGCTGCCCGTGGGATTCGTCAATGCAGCGGAATCAAAGGATGCGCTCACCGCGCTGAACGTACCGCACATTACCAACGTGGGCCGCAAGGGCGGCTCCAACGTGGCGGCTGCGGTGGTGAACGCCCTGGTTATAATGGCCAACCAGGCCGGCAAATAACCGTCGGCCTCGCGGCCGCCCTAAGGAGCATGAACATGAATACCAAGTATGGAACCCTTTACGGAATCGGCGTGGGACCGGGCGATCCGGACCTGCTCACATTGAAGGCGGTGAAGCTGCTCAAGGACGTGGACGTGGTGTACACGGCCAGTTCCACCAAGAACCAGCACAGCCTGGCCGTGCGGGTGGCCGAGCCCCACATCCCGGAGGACACTCCGGTGATCCGCCTCGCCTTTCCCATGTGCAAGGACAAGGACATCCTGGAAAAGGCATGGGCGGAAAACGCCTCCATCATCCTGGAGACCCTGGCGAAGGGCAGGAACGCCGCGTTTCTCACCCTGGGCGACTGCATGACCTACTCCACCTACGGGTACGTGTCGCGCCATGTGAAGCGCCAGGCTCCCGGGATCGACATGGTGGCTGTCCCGGGCATCACCTCCTACCAGGCGGCCGCCGCGCGCGTGAACCGCCCCCTGGTCGAGGGCGAGGAATCCCTGCTGGTGCTCTCCGGCGTGCACGGCGGCGGTCGATTCCGCGAGATGTCCGACCGGGCCGACAACGTGGTGTTCATGAAGGCGTACAAGAACGTCTCGGACATCGCCGTGGCCCTGGATGAAAGCGGCTGGATGGAACACAGCGTGGGCGTGGTGAGCTGCGGCCTGCCCGGGGAACGGGTGGTCACCAACGTGCGCGATTTCGTGGACGCGCCGCCCGACTACTGGACATTGATTCTGGCCAGGAACCGCAACGGGTATGAGTAAACGCCGCCGTCCCAAAACCAGGGCATTGGCGATTTCGCTGGCTCTGTCCGCGGTGATGGTCGCGGCGGGCCTCTGGGGCATCGAGGGCATGACCCCGGCCACCGCGTGGTCCAGGCTGTTCGCGCCGCTTTTGCGGCTGCTCGTCTTCATAGGCTTCGGGCTGGTGGTGGCTCAGGCCATCGAGGCCAAGGGCTGGACCCGCAGCCTGGGCGTGCTGGCGCGCCCGGTGTTCCGCTTCGCCAACCTGGGGGAGCGTTGCAGCGCCGCGTTTTCCACGGCCTTTTTCTCCGGCGTGGCCGCCAACGCCATGCTGGTGGATTTTTACGAGGAAGGCAGGATCACCAGGCAGCAGGTGTTCCTCACCAACTTCATCAACCAGCTGCCCGCGTACTTTCTGCACCTGCCCACCACGTTCTTCATCGTGGTGCCGCTCACCAGGGTCGCGGGTCTGTGGTATTTCGGCCTGACCTTTGCCGCGGTGGTGGTGCGCATCCTCCTGTTCGTGGTGTACGGCAGGCTGTTCGCGCATCCCGTGGCCGGGGCGGAAGACGGCCCCGTCGAGGTGACGGCCGGGAGGAAACGGAAGCAGAGGGGCGTGTGGGAGGCCATCAGGGCCAGCCTTCCGGCGCGGTACACGAACATCCTGATATGGGTGGTGCCCATCTACGTGGCCATTTACTTTGCCACGGTCCTGGGTTTCTTCACCCTGGCCCGGGACTGGCTCGCAAACACGCTCACCGTCCGGTTCGTTCCGGTCGAGGCCCTTTCCGTGGTCATCCTGAGCTTCGTGGCGGAATTCTCCTCCGGGTTCGCGGCGGCGGGCGCGCTCCTGGACCAGGGCGTGATCACCGTAAAGCAGACCGTTCTGGCTCTCATCGCCGGCAACGTTATCGCCTTTCCGGTACGGGCCCTGCGCCACCAGCTGCCGCGCTACATGGGCATATTCCAGCCCAGGATGGGCGCGCAGATCCTGCTGCTGGGCCAGTTCTTCCGGGTGGCGAGCCTCATCGCCGTGGCCGTGGTTTTCTATGTGCTGGCCTGAGGTGGAAGGCGGAAGGTGGAGGGCAAAAGGCAAAGGCAAAGATAAGGGCGAACATTTGTTTCGCGCTTCGCGCGATGCCTCCGGCGGGTCGCTTTTGAAAAAGCTCCGCAATACTTTTTGGATGACCGCGCGGCCGGATAGCAGCCTGTTGAAAAACGCGATCTGCGGCGTTGCACTTCATTTCTCGTCAGT
>JBKHBM010000134.1:0-11222 GCA_046542385.1 Desulfatibacillaceae bacterium
TGCCTGCCCATCCTGCTGAAAAGTCGATTATCCCTGGAATCCGGTGACCCGGATTGCACCTGGAAACGCCGCTACTCCCCGCGCCGGCTTCCCTTCCGACGGATGCAACACGACTTCACCTGACCAGCCAGTCCAGGGCCTCCTCCCGGTTGTTGAACGGCTTGAAGCCCTGCTGCTTCACAACCCGATTGTACCCGATGAGCAGCGCCTTCTTGATGACGGAGACGCCGATGATGGCGGCCTTTGGCACGTTGTGTTCCACCCTGGCGCCCTGACTGGCGGCGTGCTTGATGAACGCCACCGTACCCACCACGTCGGTGACGTCGGCAAGCACCAGCACGGGCGCGGATGATTTCGTGATCATCTCCGTGGATTCATCCACTGTTTTGAACATGGTCTTTTCGTCTTCGCCCTTGTAGTCGACGAAAAGAATTCTTTTTCCCTTGTGCGTGATCCAACTGTTGGGCATGGTCGTTCCTCTGTAGTTGATGGTCCGGCAATAAGTCTGATTTCCCAATCTACTACCACATCCAGGCGTGGTAGCAAATTGAAGCCACCCACAACATATTGTGGAACAATTTTCGCCAAAAACTATTTTGCCGGCCCATCTGTAGTTGACTGTTTGGGAAACCCTTCCATTCGGGCATGCCGGGCGAGCCCGGAGAAGCCCGGCAAACGGGCTCGCGCGTGATAAAGCATCATATCATGTCGAATGTTCGCTCTACAATTTGAAAAGGATGAAGTCGGAAAAACACGCCGTGGAATCCTGTATCGGGATTATCCCCGGGGATGGTATTCCTTGTGTATGGTCTTGAGGCGCTCCGCCGCCACGTGGGTGTAGATCTGCGTGTTGGAGATGTCCGCGTGGCCCAGCATTTCCTGCACCGCGCGCAGGTCCGCGCCTCCTTCCAGCAGATGGGTGGCGAAACTGTGCCGGATGGTGTGAGGCGTGACGTTCTTCGTAATGCCCGCCGCCAGGGCGTGCTGCTTGAGTCGCTTCCAGAAACCCTGCCGGGTCATGGGTTTTCCCCGTCTCCCCAAAAAAAGGTACGGGCTGGGATTGTAACAGGGAAATCGGCCGCGCACGTGGTCCAGGTACTCCTTGAGAACCTCCCGCGCCCCCCGTCCTATGGGCACGATCCGTTCCCTGGAGCCCTTGCCCAGAATCCGTATGAACCCGGCGTTCAACTCCACGTCCCGCACCCGCGCCCCCACCAGTTCCGAAACGCGCAATCCCGCGGCATACGCGAGCTCTATCATGGCCCGGTCCCGGAACCCGAGGATGTCGTCCTGGTCAGGCGCGTCGATGAGGCGTTGCATTTCCGAGACGGAAATGGCATCGGGAAGGTGCATTCCCGTCTTGGGCAGGTCCACCAGCCTGGCCGGATTGGTGGGCACCCTGCCCTCTTTTTCGAGATAGCGGAATAGACCGCGGATGGACACGAGGTGGCGGGCCCGACTGCGCGGGCCCAGTCCGTCGGCGCGTAACCGGATGAGGTGCCGGAGAATGACCGTGGTGTCCACGTCCTGAATGCGGTCCACTCCGTTTTCCACGAGAAAAGCCGCGAATACGGCGAGATCGCGGGTGTACGCGGCCAGAGTGTTGTCGGCCAGGCCCTTTTCCACCACCAGGTGGACCCGGTACTCGTCGATGATCTGATCGAATTCTGGCATGAAATGTTCCGCTCCCGGCGGCAGGGATGCGCGCGGGCAACATGAGATGGCCGGAACCGGAGCAGCGATCAGGCGGGATGGACTCCGCTTTCCCTGACACCGCACACTCGGGCGGCGCTCCGGTCCAGCATGGCGGGAAGGCCGCCTTTTTCGTCAGGAACGAAACCCAGCGTATCCCGCCACACAGCCTCATCCTCCATGCAGTAGTAGACGCGGACGTCCGGCGCGACATTGGAAATGGCCCGGGCCACACGATTGTACAACTCGACGCGCAACGGCTTGAAATAGCGCATCTTTCCGTCCAGGCCCGAAACGAACTCGCCATAGGGGAGCTTGCTGTCCGGAAACCTTCTCTGCACCACCGGCTTGAGGTCCGGCATGTGGCGGAAGGTGCCCAGACTGATCCAGACCACGTTTTCGGGCGACACGTGGGCGAAAATTTCCCGGACAACCCGTTCATAGGCGTCCGCGCACCCCGGGTAAAGGACCATGGGGTCGAAATGGAATGCCAGAGGATAGCCCCACCGCTCGCACCTGGCCGCGGCAGCCAGACGCGCCGAGAGCGGCGTGGTGCCCCGTTCCTGCTCGGCGATGACGGTGGGCGTGTTCACGCTCCAGGCCAGGATGGTCCTGCGGTTGTGGGGCAGCCCCTCGAGCCTCCTTATGTTGACGGTCTTGCTCTTGATCTCGAGAACGGCGTGGTCCTGTTCGCCGAACCTCGCGACCAGTTTTCCCGTCAAATCGGAAAGGTCCTCCCACACCAGGCTGTCCGTGAACTCGCCGGTGCCTATACGCCGGACCTCGGGGCGTTTTTCGCGGAGCACCTGGTCAAGCTCCTCCAGCATGGCATCCTGGTTCACGAAATACTGCAGCACCGGAGGATGATAGTATGCCTGCAGGATGCAGTACGCGCAGTCCATGGGGCAGTACGTGCCGATGTGAAGTATGCGGTACCCGCAGCAGATGTAGTCCCGGGTTCCCGGACATCCGCGAAGGAAACGGCCCCGGTTCCTGGTGAGCAGCAGGACCTGCTTGCCCACCCGTTCCGGATCTCCGGCGCGCGCAACACGGCGGTATACGGCCTCCGGACCCTCTATGACCTCGCAAGGTACCTGATGGTGAAAATCCAGTATGGATTCAACAATCGGGGTGTTTGAAACAGACTCGTCCACGTAAATCTTGCGGACAATGTGGGGCAAGGGCTGCATGCGGTGCTCACTCGGGCAGAAGGCTGGCGAAGGCCCCATGTTCCGCGGCCCGCACCAGTTCAGCCGCCCTTTCCTTCCATTCGGTACGGTTTCTGAACCGAATGATCAGAGTATGAACCTCTCCCTCGAAATGTGGAGGAGGTTCCCATCGGACATCTTTGGAAAGGCCGAGACGCTTCACGTCCTCGACAAAGCGTTCCGTTGCCCCGGAAAGGCCGGGGTATCGGCCCCTCCAGAGGATAGTTCTGATTTTATTGATTTTCTGGTTCCTGTCAAGCTCGGAATCGGCCAGGACGGAGCGAACGCCCGTTTTTTCAAGAAGGTCCCGGGGTTGGATGCCGTCACGTCTTGCCCACTCCACCAGATGGATCAGCATCTCCCGCTGTTTGTTCGCACCGGGGAGCAGGTCCGAAAACATCCGGGCCAATACAACCGCGTCCCGGGCATCCAGTTCTCCCAACGCCAGCGCCGTCCCCTCGGTGACCGCACCGGCCTCCAGCGCGGAGGCGACCTCGTCCGGCAGGGTCAGAAGCCCCTCCAGACGACGGATTCGAGCCGGATTCCTCCCGGTACCCAGCAGGGTTTCCATGAGCCATGCCGCCTGGCCTTCCTCCCTGCCCATCCGCAGCACGGCCAGAGCCCGGGCCTGCTCCATGGGGCCCAACTCGCGGCACGCCGCGTTGTCCGCCACGGCGGCGGCGCCGAGGTCCGCGGAGCGCGCCCTCCTGCCGGCAACCCGGGCCCTGATGGTCTCCATCCCCAGTTTCCGGCATGCCTCTACCCGGCGGAATCCGCACACCACCCGGTAACCGTCTCCCGCCTCCTGAACCAGAGGAGGGCACAACAGCCCCACCTCCCTGATCGAGGTGGCCAGGGTTCCGGTATCGGAGCACGCGCTCACCCGGTATGTCCGGTCCCCGGAATCGATCCGGGCGAGCGCGATCTCATCTTCCTTACAGTCCATGGCTGTCGCCGGTGAGTTGCGTGAGGGCCTGCACGTACCTGTCACGGGTGCCGGCGATGACGTCGTCGGGCAGCGCAGGCGGCGGCGGGGTCTTGTCCCAGTCCAGCTTTTCCAGGTAGTCGCGCACGAACTGCTTGTCGAAGCTCTCCTGGCCCTTACCCGGAGCGTACTTGTCCTTGGGCCAGAACCTGGACGAATCCGGGGTCAGCACCTCGTCGATGAGGATGAGACGGCCGTCGGCCATCTCGCCGAACTCGAACTTGGTGTCGGCGATGATGATCCCCTTTTTGTCGGCAATTTCCGCACCCCTTTTGTATATCTCCAGGGACAGGTCCCGAACCTTCGCGGCAACCTCGTCGCCCAGTATCTTCGCCGCCGCCTCATAGGAGATGTTCTCGTCGTGCATGCCCTGTTCCGCCTTGGTGGAGGGGGTGAACAGGGGCTCGGGCAGCTTCTCCGATTCCTTCAGACCGTCGGGCAGCCTGATCCCGCACACCGTGCCGTCCTTCCTGTAGGACTTCCAACCGGACCCCGAGATGTACCCCCGCACCACGCATTCCACCGGCAGGGGCCGCACCTTTTTCACCAGGATGCTGCGATCCCGCAGGGTCTCCGCGTACGGCGCGCAGGATTGCGGGTATTGGGAGACGTCCGCGGTGATCACGTGGTTGTCCACCAGGGACTGGAACACCTCGAACCAGAACAGGGATATCCGGGTAAGCACCTTGCCCTTGTCCGGCACCGGTTCGGTCATGACCACGTCGAACGCGGACAGGCGGTCCGATGCCACCATGAGAAACGCGTCGTCCAGGTCGTACATGTCGCGCACCTTGCCACGCTGCGCCAGTTTCAGATCGGGAAAATCGGTCTGGTAAACAGCCTTGGTCATGGGTCTTCCTCTCATTGCGTATTATGATTTGGTTGAAATCAGTCAATACGGTTCACAGTTCGATGATGCCGCCGCGGATGCTGTCTCCCACTTCCAGGATGCCCACGGTCCTGCCCGACCCGAAGGAACCGGGGTTGAACATGAGCACGCCGCCAAGCACGCGGTTCGCGGGCCTGTGGGTATGGCCGTACACAATGGAGTCCACGTCTTCGAACTCGGGCAAAATGCGTTTTTCGAGATCGCCTCCGAACCCCCAGCCGTGGATGAGGCCGATTCGCTTGCCCTCCACCTCCACCACCCGCTTTTGGGGCAGCTGCCTTGGCACGTCACCGAAATCCATGTTGCCGCAAACCGCCACGACCTCCTTTGGCGCCAGGGCGTCCAGGACATTCAACTGCACGATGTCCCCGGCATGCAGGATCATGTCCGCGTCCGCGAACACTCCCCCCTCCTCCACCAGGGCGCACAGTTCCCTGGACGGGCTTCTCATGTGAGTGTCCGAGATGACTCCTATCCTGGTCAACGGTCTCCTCCATGCCCCCGGATCGCCGGGTTTGATTTCTCCTTGATTCATGTTCCGCCAGCTCACATGTATTATGTGCACCACCCCTCTTGTCAATAGCGAAACCAGCAATTCCCGGCGAAGGCGGTATGCAGGGGCTGCATGCCGATTTGCTGGTTGGCCTGGATGCTCGGGGTTGTTTAACGTTGATGGGACAGGGGGCAAGGTGGCTTTTGCCGGAGTTGGGGCGCACGGGTGCATTCAGGCCGTGGCCCGAGGGTGTGATTGGCTTGTGGGTCAAAATTCAGATGCTTATCAGCCTGTTGAAAAACGCGATCTGCGGCGTTGCGCGTCATTTCTCCTCAACGCGACGTACCGTAAGTACGCCTTGTTCCTCGAAATTCGCGCGCCTTGCATCTCATCGTTTTTGAACAGGCTGCAAATTCCGAGTCTTTCAACGGTCTGGTAGGAAGGCAACCCTGTTTTTCCGGGCGAACCCGGAGCGCCGGGTTTGGAGGAAACGAAACCAATAGCGGAGGGGGGGGCGTGTAGTCCCCCCTTTCGCAATCACCCGCCGCCTTCCCATGACAAGGCTCAGCGCCCCTGTTCACGAAACGCGGCCAGTTTGCGGTTCTCCCGCTCCGCTATCATGCGAAACGCCGGCGGAAAGGCGCCGCCCACCCTGTTGACCAGCCGGAAGACCAGGGAAGGGAAGATGTCGTCCCTGTCCTTTTGGATACCCCGCACAATTGCACGGGCCACGGTTTCCGACGTCTGGCTCGGCCATGGCACGGGCGTGTCGTCGCCGGCGGCGTCGAAGAATCCGGTGCGAGTGGCAATGGGGTACACCAGTTGCAACCTCTGGTCCGGTCCCAGTTCGTAGCGGTACGCCGTGGCGAAACCGCGCAGCGCCGCCTTGGTGGACGCGTACAGAGCATAGCCGGGCACGGAGAGAAAGCTCATTGCGCTCGCCGTGATGACGACTCGATAAGGCCTGCCTCCATGCAGGTCCCGCATCTTCTGGGCCGAGTAGATGGAGGAGAACACGTTGAGACGGTAAATTCGCTCGATCTCCTCCCAGTCCGCCTGTCCGATCGGCCCGTAGTAGGCGAACCCCGCGTTGCAGATGAAGATGTCGATCCCGCCCAGGGTCTCCAGGGCCCGGTCGAACAGGGCGTCCGTGTTCTCCCTGCCGGACACGTCCATGGCCAGGGTGTGCACGTTTTCGCAACCCGTGTCCACCTTGTCCATTGTCCGGGCCACGGCCAGTACCCGGGCACCCAGCCGGTCCAGCTCCCGGACGAGAGCCAGGCCGATTCCCGAGGACGCGCCCGTTACCACCATGTTTTTTCCCGCTGTTTCCATACTGCCTCCCCACTGCCGCCTTGCTTGGCCGTAGAGGCCGGATCACTTTGCCCCGACCCAGGCCTCGGGTTTTCCGTACACCACGAACGGCGCCGGATTCACCGCGCCGCCCCCCGCGGCCATGGCGCCCAGTCCCAGGAACAGTTCCGCATTCACCTCCCGGAGTTCGTCCCGCATGGAGTGCACGAGAAACCGGTTGTGCGGGCTGTAGTCAAGGCAAAAGGACGTCCTGCCGTCGAACATGGACGGCTTGAGCGAGGTGGCGAACCTGCGGCGCCGCAGCACGGAACCCGCGTTTTTCCCCCTGCCGGCAAACATGTTGTACCCTTCGCCCGAGGCCGTACCCATGGGACGAAACGCCTTGCCGCCCCACCGTCCGGGGCCGAACAGGTTGTAGGTGTAGAACCCGGCCAGCGGGGCAAATACGCCCGCTGGCACGAGGTCCGCCCGGTACTCGCCGTCCATGCTCTCCATGGCGGGCGCGGGCGCGGCATGGAACAGCCGGAGCGAGTCCCTCCATCCGAGGCTTCTCAAGTCGTCGACCGTGGCTTGTTCCGGGGCCTTTCCCAGTATCTCCTCCATGGGCTGCACGGTCCATTCTCCGAATCCGTCGCACATCAAACCAAGAAACGTCCTGGCAATCATCAACTCCTCCTTTTATCTCGAATCCGCCCGTCCATGAGTATCGTCATTGGCCGACCACATGCCCAGCACCCGGTTGAACTGGTCCATGGCCCCCGTGGGCAACAGCGCCTTGGTCAATGGAGTCAGCACGTTCACCGCCATGTGCGGCACACCGATGTATGGCTTGTCCTTTTTGATGCCGCGCAGCATCTCCCGGCACACGGACTCCGGGTCCAGCATCCTCGTCCCCGTTACCATGCGCGCGCCGTCGAACATGCCCGTGTTCACCGTGTTCGGGCACACACAGGTGACGGTTACCGGCCACTTGAGGCGCTTGGCCTCCTGGCGCAGGGCGTCTGTGAATCCCACCACGCCGAACTTGCTGGCGCAGTACGCTGAAAGATTGGGTATGGCCAGCAGGCCGCCGGCCGAGGACACGTTCACCACGTGGCCCGCACCGGCTTCCAGCATCTGGGGAATGAACGCCTTGGCGCACCAGAACTGGGCCGTGAGGTTCACACCGATCATGGCGTCCACGGCGTCGTCGGAAAGTTCCAGGAGCGGCGCTGCCCGCATGATTCCCGCGTTGTTCACCAAAAGGGACACCGGCCCCATGTCGTCCCGTATCCTGGCGGCGAGGTCGTACACCGCCTTCCTGTCCCGGATGTCGCACACATAGGCCTTTGCCGCACCTTTGGCAGCGAGCTCCTGTTCCGCCCCTGCCAGGGCGTCTTCGGCAACGTCCACCAGGGCCACGCGGCATCCCTCGGCAACCAGCATGCCGGACAGTATCCTGCCCATTCCCATGGCCGCTCCGGTAACCACCGCGACCTTGTCAACCAACGTCTTCATCGTCCGCCTCCAATACCTCCGGCAAGAGCCGGGCTGCTTCCACCAGCCTGTTCAGCGCGTCCGGGCGCAGTTTTTCCAGGTTGGCGGAAATGATTTCAAAGGAGTGCCGCTCCACCTCGCGAACCACCTGCTCCCCGTCGGGTTCCAGGTGCACCAGGGTCCTGCGCCGGTCCCGGGGATCCTGGCAACGCCGCACCAGGCCACGTTTTTCAAGGCGCCCCGCCAGTCGCGACGCCGTACTCACGGGTACCCGCATCTCCCGCGCCGCCATGGTCACGGCCGCGGGTGAATGGCGTCGCAGGTACTGGAGCAGGTAGATCGCGCCGTAGTCCAGGCCATGGGCTTCGACCTTGGCCCGTTCCAACCGGTACACCGCGCGCAGTGCCTGGTACAGGAGTTCATCCAGTTGTTGTTGGCCTTCGATAACCATGTTCAGGCACCTCGTTCGCTGGATTAACAGATTTATTTGCATGGTGCAAGCAATTTATTTGCAGAATGCAAGTAATTTGGACGGGTATTCTCCTTCTCACGTTTCGATTGGCAAAACATACCCCGCCGCAATCGACCGCATTACCGTGTCGGATACGTCATCAGCTTCCCGGCGTACGCGGGTACGCCCTGGTGGGTCCTGACGACCTGCCCTGCGCCTGATTTCAACTCGATGTCACATGTGGGAGCGCTACCTGGCAAGACCTGTTCTCCGGCGCACGCGTCGCCTTGCAGAACCGCCGGGAACCGCGTCCGCCGTTTCGGACCGGGTTTCCGAAAAGCATGGCTACGCTGTATTGTTCATGGCGGGAAGGCGGCGGCCGGATTGTTTTCGATATTGCCCCGGTACGGATGCTACCGCTCCTTCGGTTTTGGCGAGCCTTTCACATTCGCGGACTTCCGGTTCGCCCCTGCCCTTCATCCTCCGGGCTTACCCTCTTCTCCTTCCGGCACGAGGCCGCTTCGTTCCAGAAACGAGTACCAGGCGCGGCCCCGGGCGCTGGCGTCGAACATCATCCAGTGGCCTCCGGCAAGGAAATGGTGCTCGGGCCATCCCCACTTCTCGCAGAGTTCGGCAACATGTGGGAAAGGGCACAGACGGTCACCCCTGGAGGCGACGACCAGAATTCGGTCGGGCGGGAGCAGGGGTTCCATGCCGAGCGGCGATGGAATGTCCCAGACGGCCCGTATCTGTTCCCGCAATTCCCCGGACGCGCCTTTTGGCATATCGCCCTCCCCGGGGAAAAACACACCTCGAAAGGTGACGGCCGGCACCATCATGGCGGCGAACACGTGGTCCCTTGCGAGGCAGGAGTACAAAGCGGAGTTGTATCCGCCCAGGCTTGCGCCTATGAGGCCGATGTCCGCGGCGCCGAGGCCGCGCAGGACGTGCATGGTGGAGCCGAGGTCCCACATGGACTGCCCGAAGCCTTCCAGGGTGAAAACCGCGTTGTCGGGCTGCAGCAGGATGGCCTTGTCCCGGGACGCGCCCGTGCCTCGCCGCCAGTGAAAGGGGGCGATGTACAGGGCGACGTCCAGCCCCATGTCGAACATCCTGGCCACCTTGAACATCTCCTCGGCCTGGTTGGGCTCGCCCAGCATGAACCCGTGCAGGCACAGCACCGTGTTGGTGTCCGGCCTGCCGTGCGTCCATCGAACCATCCAGGCGGAGCGGTTGTTTTCGTAACCCAGGTACTCCTCGGCAACCCGCGGATTTCGCGGCTCGTACCCGCTGTCCCACGAGATCACCTGCCGCGTGCCGCCGCGCCACCGGGTTTCCCTGACCACGGCATGGACCGGCGCCGCGTCCGGAAGGCGGAAGAAGGACCGGGGATCATCCACATAGCCCCTGGAAACCAGCCATTCCACCTGCCTTGCGTACAGCGCCGGGTCCTTTTTTATTCGGGTGACAAACGGCCGACCCGCCTTCAACGAGGACAAAAACACCCTGTCCACGAGGCCGCCGGCCGTGTCCATTCCCTTTCGGAACAATCCGGTATCAAACAGACTCGCCTGCATGGATTCCACTCTTTCCTTTCGACACCGGATCACCCGGCGGTTCTGACTTCCAGTATTCCGTTTCGCACACGGGTGGTCACCGCTCCAGCGGTTTCCAGGGCCTGCACGTGGGTATAGACCTCGGACACCGCCAGGTACAACTCCAGCGGCGCGCGCACACCCTTGATGTTCCGGGAGAACAGCCGGCGACTCATGGCATACACGGTGGACGTTCTGGAGTCGATCAGGGACAGCACCGTCTTCTGTCTTTCCGCGAACGTGCGACGGTACATGTCCGCGATTCCTGTGAGGTCGTCCACCGGCGCGCCGTGTCCGGGGTGCACGACCCGGGGGGCGAGTTTCTCGACCCGGCGCACCGAGGCGTAAAATTCGTCCTGGGGCGAACGGGTGGGCAACGGTCCGGTACCGTCCAGCATGATCAGGGCGTTGGGGGTTATGTGGCCAAGGATGTGGTCGCCGGCAAACAGCAGCCCCTCGCTTTCCAGGTGCACGCATATGGAGCCCCGGGTGTGCCCGGGCGTGGTGAGCACCCTGCCAGTGTAGTTCCCCACATCCACGGTGTCGCCGTCCTCCAGGATGCGGTCCACCCGCACCTTTCTTGCCAGAGCCTTGAATACCAGGAATATGGAAAGCATGGACACCCGCAGTGCCGGCGGCACCCCCATGAGCGCCAGAAACCCGAAGGTACTGCCGACCGGGGCCTCCAGTCCCGTGTTGATTCGGTACAGGTCCCCTCCATGGGCCTCCACTCGGCATCGCCCTCGGGATCGTTTCTTGACGTAGCTCGCCGCTCCGTAGTGGTCGATATGGCCGTGGGTAAGGATCAACCGGTCGATGTCGGCAAAGGTCATTCCCAGGCCCGCGAGTGCGCCTTCCAGTATTCCCGCGGTGCGGGACGTGCCGGTGTCCAGCAGGGCGTTGGTTTCGCCGGTGAACAGGTACACGTTCGCGGGCCCGGGTTTTTCGCCTGGAAGCGGTAAGGAAGCCGTATATATTCCGGGGTGGATCTTTCTGAATCGTCTGGTGGCTCTGCCTTCGGTGTTCCGGCTCATGATGCGGCCTTTCCCCTCTGTCGCTAGCACCCCGTTGAAAAACCAGGGATTTACAGCCTGTTCAAAAACGATGAGATGCAAGGCG
>JBKHBM010000135.1:0-11157 GCA_046542385.1 Desulfatibacillaceae bacterium
TAAGTACGCCTTGTTCCTCGAAATTCGCGCGCCTTGCATCTCATCGTTTTTGAAAGGCTGCAAATTCCGAGTTTTTCAACGGGCTGTTATGGGTGGCGGGAGAGGTTCTGGCGTCCATTGACATTCGGGGGAGGATTTGGTTGGGGGTCGTTTTTCAGCGGGTAATGACAATGGTCCGCACTCCAGGAAACCGTCCTATTATCGGGACAGGCTCCTCGCCACGACAACCGCTCCGGAACGATTCCTTCTCCCTTTGTTTGCAAGTCCTTTACAAGACCCGGAACCTGCATCTCGTTCGAAACACGAGATGCTGGACGCCCATATTCCGGAAAAAGTGGCTTGCTTAGATACGCTGCATTAGCAAACCATGCACGGCAACGCCGCATTTCACGTTTTTCAACAAGCGACGGCTTTCCCCAAAAATCGCTCTTCTGACGTAAACGTCACAAGAAAGCACGGCGCAGGCTGCCAAAATCGCGTCGGTATTCCGAAATGCTTTGAAAAAGTAGTTGTTTTAAGGGTTTGGTTCCGGTTATTCATGGTTTGATTCACCATGTCGGGCGCTGATGCTCCACGAACGGCGCAAGGTCCTGATTGCCCGAATTCGTGACAAATTGGCTCGAAAGCCGGGAGATTCCGCTTCAGACGCGCATTTTCCCGGAATGTTTGCTTTATACGATTGATTTATGCGTTCCGCGAAAATGGACGAAACATCTACGCGCTAAGCATCCCTTCACGGCGCAGGATGTTGGCCAGATAAATAATAGGTTTTTTAACCATTCGATTTTATTCACTTTAGACAGGCAAGACAGATGTCCGGAAATAGCGTTAACCGGTAGAAAAGGATTTTCAGCGCTTTATGGGTCCAGCCGATGGAGTCCGTTTTTTGAGACGAAATTTGTGCTTGGCCCGGCTATTGCACTACAAGGTTGAGTAGGGCTTGTGAACAACCGCTACAATAGGCTAACGTCGGGGACTCATCAAAACATGTAGGGGAGTGACATCATGTCAGAAAACGACACCAAGGAGCAGTTCTGGGCCGCACTTAGGTACTGCTATGAACGGTCCGATTTCAACAACCAGGAAGCCTTGGCCAGCGAGGCAAGCGTCAGCCAGAGCACCATCAGCGAAATGCTGTCCAAGAAAAAGGGCTTCCGGCCCCCGACGCAGGCAAAGATCGCCCGTGTTTTCGGCTATGAGCTGATCGATTTCCTTGCACTGGGCCGGAGCCTTCTTCGCCGGGGCGGTCCTCCTCCGGGACAGGCTGCCTGGACTGTCGGCGAAAACCGGGGCCAGAACGGTTGGGAACCCAGTGGATCCTTTTCTTCGAGGGTGAGCGAATCCCAGCCCATGTGGGGGACGGGATTGGAGTCCGCCAGCGCCTTTTACCGCGAGGTTCCGGTTTATGAAACCGCGAGGCTTCTGGAAGGCCCCAACGGACTTCTGTTCGATTCCACGGACGCCGGGTCCTATACCGTTGCCGTAAGCCGGTCCGACCTTTTCGGAAGGGAAAACCATGTGCTCGCCGCCATGGTCATGAGCGACAAGAGCATGGAGCCCACGATTCCCGAAGGCAGTACCGTGGTTATTGACGCCGACGACAAGGTGTTCGTGCAGGGCCGACTGTACGTCATCCGTCTGCCCGAGCAGGAGCGCGGTATCATCCGTCGCGTTCAGAAGTGGTCCAAGGGCTACATCCTGATGTGCGACAACCCCAAGGAGGGTATCGAGCCACTGGAGCTCGGTTGGCACAACCTTTGTGCCGGCAGGGTCATTCGGGCCTGGAAGAACATGGAAAACGCCTGATTGGACATTGCGGACGTGGAGGCCGGGGGGCTCCTCGTCCAATTTGCCGGAGAACATTTCCTCCAGCCGTTCCGTTGCCCGACATCCAGCTGCATGTCCGGTTGTTGGCCGTGTATAACCGAGACAGACGAACCCTTCCATCCATTACATCCTGGAAACCCCGGTACTCAAGACTCTTCGTGTGTTTGGACGCAGGGCCGCCATTACATTCGGCACGTGGAATTCAGTTGCGCCAAAATCGCCCGACATTCTTTTGAAAACACGGTCCGCGCCATTGCGCCGTGTCCCTGTTGGATGAGGCGCACGATGAGCAGGCGTTTGCTCCCCGGGACATGCCTGTCCCGCATTTCATCGTTTGTGAACAGGCCGCGGATTTCGGGGCTGTCCATGGCTGCTATGGTTTGACCGGCGGATGCAGCGCATCCGTGTCGGCCACCACGAACGGGGTGCTGCGCAAGGCGACGGCGCCTTTGCGAACCCACAGCCTGACCACCGTGATTCCCTCCCCGTCCACCGTTACCTGGCTTGGGAGTTTCTCCACCAGTCCGATGTCCGAAAGGAAAAACTCGTAATAGAAGGTGTTGGTGGACAGGGGATCGGAAACCAGCAGCAGTTTGTCTTCGTCGAGAGCATGACGCCGGGGCGTTCCTGAAAATGACACGTGGGTGCGGGAAAGGCTGGCCTTCCTGTCCCATTCCTGGACTTCGTATTTCGTGACCTTTGCGAGAAGGGCTTCCACCATGCCTGCCTCCGAGACGATTGGGAAAAGGTGGTCGTCAACCTGTTTTCGGCTACAATGGTGTCAGCCGAATAAAGGCAACTGGCGTCTCCATCGGTAGGAGACTTCTGTCCATGATCAATACATATTCGGGAAGTGATCGTAAATACAGTCTTTTACCCATTTGGGCAAGGCCCCGGGCAGGTAAGGGCGGGCGGGTCTTCTGACCCGGGGCCAGTGTCCCGCGACCGGTTTCAGCCAGAAATTCCCGTTCCGGCCTGTTTTTTCTTGACAGGGCGTAACAGTGCCTGCTATCTCAGCCCAAATGCCTACAAACCCTTCCATGTGACGGTGGAGAAACGAATGTCGGCGTCTCGCTTGGTCTTTAGCCGCTTTTTTTGGTACTTCGGGTACTTTCTTTTTTGAAAGTCCACCCGTGGAAAGGGCTCATCAGGCGAAAGCCTTAGCACAAGCCAGACACAAAACCATGGGTGGACGACAACGACACCCATGGTTTTTCTATTTGAAAGGCCCTGGGTCCCCCAAACCCGGGGCTTTTTTTTCGACCCGGCGGGGCCTGGAGCATGCAGGGAAAACAGGGGCGGAGAAAGGAGCAGGCAACGATGATTTACAACATGGAGTTTGAAACCCTTCCCAGGGAGGCCTTGTCCGCGATCCAGCTAAGACGGCTGCAGGCGGTGTGCGAGCGGGTTTACGCCATGGTGCCGTTTTACAGGAAGAAGTTCGATGAGGCCGGAGTCAGGCCCGGCGACATTCAGTCCATGGGCGATCTCGCCCGTCTGCCTTTCACCATCAAGCAGGACCTCCGCGACAACTATCCCTTCGGCATGTTCTCGGTGCCCATGGATCAGGTGGTGCGAATCCATGCTTCCTCGGGGACCACCGGCCAGCCCACGGTCGTGGGCTACACGGCCCGGGACGTCGGAACCTGGGCCGAACTCATGGCGCGTTCACTCATGGCCGGCGGGGCGAATCGCGACGACATCATTCACAACGCCTACGGCTACGGCCTGTTCACCGGCGGTTTAGGCGTACACTATGGCGCGGAGAGACTGGGGGCCTCGGTCATCCCCATAAGCGGGGGAAACACCCGGCGTCAGATCCTCATCATGAAGGACTTCGGCCCCACCATCCTGACCTGTACTCCCTCCTACGGCCTTCACCTGGCGGACGTGGCCGCGGACCAGGGCGTGGACTTTTCCACCCTGCGTTTCAAATCCGGTATCTTCGGCGCGGAACCCTGGTCCGAGGGAATGAGGGAGGAGATCGAGAGAAAGCTGCACCTGCAGGCCCTGGACATATACGGGCTTTCGGAGATCATCGGCCCGGGCGTGGCCATGGAGTGCATCGAAGCCAAAAAGGGCCTGCACATCTTCGAGGACCACTTCATTCCCGAGATCATCGATCCAGCGACCGGAGAGGTCAAGGGCCCGGGCGAAACCGGGGAACTGGTGTTCACCACCCTCACCAAGGAAGCCTTTCCCATCATCCGTTACCGTACCCGGGACATCACGGCGCTCAACTACGAGCCCTGCGTGTGCGGCAGGACCCATGTGCGGATGCAAAAGGTTTCCGGCCGCACCGACGACATGCTCATCATACGGGGGGTGAACGTGTTTCCTTCCCAGATCGAGAGCGTTCTGGTGGAGATTCCCGAGGTGGAGCCGCATTACCAGTTGGTGGTGGACAGGGAGGGTACGCTGGACACCCTGGTCGTGAACGTGGAGGTGGGGGAGCAGGCGTTTTCCGACGAGATCAAGGAGATGCAGAATCTCGAGAACAAAATTTCCACGCACATCAAGGAGCTTCTTGGCGTGACCGCCAGGGTCAGGCTGGTGGAGCCCAAGGGCATCGCCCGCAGCGAGGGCAAGGCCGTGCGCGTGATCGACAACCGGAAACTGTAAACCTGGCTTATACGAAAGGGGCGGCAACATGTTTGCACTGCAGATCTCCGTATTTCTGGAAAACAAGGCGGGACGCCTTGCCGAGGTCACTCGCGTCCTTTCCGAGGCGGGAATCAATATCCGGGCGTTGTCCCTGGCCGACACCTCGGACTTCGGCATTCTCCGCCTTATCGTGAACGACAACGAGACGTGCGAAAACGTGCTCAAGGAGCACGGATTCACCGTGCGCAAGACGCGGGTGGTGGCCGTGGAAGTGCCGGACAAGCCCGGCGGCCTGCACGCCATCCTGGATTTTCTGCACAAGGCCTCGATCAACGTAGAGTACATGTATGCCTTCGTCCGGCATGAGGGGGAGAATGCCGTGATGATCTTCCGTTTCGATGAACTCGAAACGGCGGTGAAGGCGCTTTCTGACAACGGGTTCAATGTGATCGAGGGAGAGACCCTCTACACCATGTGACCCCACTTGAACCGCAGGAAAGGAGTACCGGATGAGTATCAAGAGATGGAGCAAGGCTTTTGGGGGAATGGTCGCCATAATGTGCATGGCGGCGTTGACAGCTGCTCCGGCTGCCATGTGCGCCGACACGTGGAAAATCGGGGGAATCTTTTCGGTAACCGGTCCCGCCTCCTTTTTGGGTGACCCGGAAAAACGCAGCATGGAGATGCTTGCCGAGCAGATCAACGAGGAAGGCGGCATCGACGGCAAAAAGGTGGAGGTCGTCATCTACGACACCGAGGGCGACTCCACCAAGGCGGTACTCTCAGCCCAGAAACTGGTCAACAAGGACAACGTGCTGGCCATCGTGGGTCCCAGCCGCACGCCCACCACGCTGGCGGTGGTGCCCATCGTCGAAAAGGCGCGGGTGCCCCAGATTTCCTGCGCGGCAGGAAACAAGATCACCCAGCCCGTGAAACCCTACGTGTTCAAGACGGCGCAGAGCGACATCCATGCGGTGGCAGCCATCTATACGCAGATGAAGGAAAAGGGCCTCGCAAAGATCGCCGTCATGACGGTGGCCAACGGTTTCGGCGAAAGCGGTCGCGAGCAGCTTCTTGCCCAGGCTGGCGACTACGGCCTCGAGGTTGTCGCCGACGAATCCTTTGGCGGCAAGGACACGGACATGATGGCCCAACTCGCCAAGATTCGCGGGACCGACGCCGAGGCCATCGTGTGCTGGGGCACCAATCCGGGCCCGGCGGTCGTGGCGAAGAACGCGCGGCAGCTCAAGATCGACATGCCTCTGTACATGAGCCACGGTGTGGCCTCGCCCAAGTTCATCGAACTGGCCGGCGACGCGGCCGAGGGCATCATGCTGCCCACCGGGAAGATCCTGGTGGCGGACCTTCTGCCGGACAGCGATCCCCAGAAGGCGGTGCTGCAAAAGTACATCAGGGACTACGAACAGACCACGGGCCAGTCCGTTTCCGGATTCGGCGGTTACGCGTATGACGGTCTCATGATCCTCAAAAAGACGCTCCCGGGTACCGGCGGCGACAGGGCCAAACTCCGCGACAACATCGAAGCCATCGACGAGTACGTGGGCGTGAGCGGAGTGTTCGACTTTTCCGCAAAGGACCACAACGGCCTGTCCAGTGAGGCCTTTGTGATGGTGCGCATCAGGAACGGCGCCTGGGAACTGATGAAGTAAGGATACGAGCCGTGCCGGAAGCCGCGGTCGACGCGGCTCCGGCGGTATGGGACAACCGCCGGCCCGCGTGGCGCCGCAATCCGCCTCCGCGGGTCGGCCGGAACATACCGGAGCACCGTCCGCACACGGTGTCGCCGGGAAAGATTGGAATGGGATGGAGGAGCTTTTACAGTACCTCTTTTCAGGGATTACCAACGGCGCCATCTACGCGGTCATCGCCCTGGGGTTCACGGTGCTTTACAGCGCCACGGACCTGATCAACTTCGCCCAGGGCGAGTTCGTGATGCTGGGCGCCCTGTTCATGGTGACGCTATGGGGCGGCAGCCCGTCTCCCCTGCCTTTCGGGCTGCCCCTCCCTGTGGCGTTTTTGGTCACCGTGGTCCTCGTGGCCCTGGTGGGTGTGTTGTTCGAGCGGCTTGCGATCCGTACCGTGAAGCGGCCCGAGCCGATCCTGCTGGTCCTCATCACCGTGGGAGCCTCCATTTTTCTGCGTGGCGTCGGCATGCTCCTGTGGGGCAAGGACTCCTACGGCCTGCCTCCGTTTTCAGGGGGCGAGCCCATCTTTTTGGCCGGCGCCGTGCTGTTGCCTCAGAGCCTGTGGATTCTCGGCATCGTGGTGGGTCTGGTGATACTGTTCCACCTTTTCTATACCCGCACACTCACAGGCAAGGCCATGCAGGCCGTGGCCATCAACAAGAAGGCGGCGTCGATGCTGGGGATACCCGGCGAGAGGATGACGCTTCTGGCCTTTGCCATTTCCGGGGCTCTCGGAGCGGTGGCCGGCGCCATCATCGCGCCGGTGACCATGTCGGCCCACGACATGGGGACCATGCTGGGCCTCAAGGGATTCTGCGCGGCGATGCTGGGCGGCCTGGGCAACGCCTGGGGCGCCATCCTGGGCGGTTTTCTACTGGGCACCATGGAGTCCCTGGGCGTGGGGTACATATCCTCCAGCCTCAAGGACGCCATTGCCTTTCTCCTGCTTTTGCTGATCCTGTACGTGCGGCCCGCCGGAATTCTGGGAGCGCGGTCCTCGCACAGGTTCTGACCCTGATTCGACGATTCGACATGCGGGCACAATGAAACCTGGCATCGGAAAAATGCTGCGATACGGCGTCTTCGCCCTGGCGATTCTGGGGGCGGGCGCCGTGGTGGACAACAACTACTACCTGCAGCTCATGAACATTATCGGGATATACACCCTTCTGGCCGTGGGGCTGAACATGCTCATGGGCTATGCCGGCCAGATTTCCCTGGGGCACGCCGCGTTTTTCGGGCTGGGAGCCTATACGACCGGCATACTGACGGTCCAGGAGGGCATGATCGGTGTGCATTTCGGATGGTCTCCCTGGGCGGCGCTGCCCGTGGCCATGGCCGTCGCCGGGGTGGTCGCGTGGCTGGTGGGCCGGCCCACGCTCAAGCTCACCGGGTATTACCTGGGCATGGGTACCCTGGGTTTCGGCATGATCTTCCACATCCTGTTCCGGGAGATGAGGACCTACACGGGCGGTTCCTCGGGAATGGTGGGCATTCCGCCCCTCACGTTGGGAGGGCTGGATCTGCTCACCGGGAAGACGGGCGTGTTGGTGGTATGGGGCACGGTTTTCCTCGCGTTTTTCATCTGCGAGCGAATCGTGAATTCACGAGTGGGCAGGGCGCTCATAGCCATTCACAAGAGCCAGCAGGCGGCGGCGGCCGTCGGAGTGGACACGGCCCGGGCCAAGCTCCAGGTGTTCGTGTTCAGCGCCGTACTGGCCTCCATCGCCGGGTTTCTGTACGCCCACATGTTATCGTTCATCAGTCCGAGTTCATTCAACTTTCTGGTATCCGTGAAGCTGGTGGCCATGGTGGTCATCGGCGGCATGGCCAGCATATGGGGCGCCCTGCTCGGGGCCTCCGTGCTCACCCTGCTGCCCGAGTTTCTGCACGTGTTCGCGGACTACGAGATAGTCGTGTACGGACTCGTCCTGATAGTGGTCATGGTATTTTTGCCCGAGGGGCTCACCCGGGGCATCCTGGATGCGTATGAGCGAGCAAGACACACAACGGGATCGCGGGCCGGTACTCGCGCTTGAAGGGTTGACCAAGTCCTTTGGAGGGGTGTGCGCGGCGCGCGAGGTAACCTTTTCCGTGAGGCGGGGGGACATCCACGCACTGATCGGGCCCAACGGCGCGGGCAAGACCACGCTGTTCAACCTTGTGACAGGGGTGTTCCCACCGGATTCGGGCGCCATCGTCTTCGAGGGGACCCCGGTGCAGGGCAGGGCCATCCATACCCTGGTGGACCTGGGGATAGCCCGGACGTTCCAGAACGTGGAGTTGTTTTCGGGCATGTCCGTGCTGGAAAACGTTTTGGTGGGCCTGCATGTGCGCACCCGGTGCGGGCTTCTGGGGGCGGTGGCCCGCTGGCCGTGGGTGGTCAGGGAGGAACGGGACGCACGCGGGGAGGCCATGGACCTGCTCGGGTTCGTGGGGCTTGCCGACGTGGCCCAAAAGCGCGCCGAAGACCTTCCTTTCGGATGGCAGCGCCTGGTGGAAATCGCCCGCGCCCTGGCCTCGCGCCCCCGACTGCTTTTGCTGGACGAGCCGGCGGCCGGGTTGAACGCCCGGGAGACCTCGGACCTTGGCAGGCTAATGGGCGAGATACGCAACCGCGGGGTGACTCTTTTGCTGGTGGAGCACGACATGAGCCTCACCATGGAGATTTCGGACCGCATCGTGGTGCTGGACCAGGGCAAAAAGCTGGCCGAGGGCACGCCGCGGGAAATTCAGAGCAACGAGGCGGTCATCTCCGCTTACCTCGGGAACTGAACCCATGTCCACCCTTCTTCAAATACAGAATCTCAAATGCTATTATGGCAAGATCCGTGCCCTCAATAACGTGACCCTTTCCGTGGACCGGGGCGAACTGGTGGCCCTCATCGGGGCCAACGGGTCGGGAAAAAGCACGCTGCTGCAGGCCGTTTGCGGACTGCTGCCGGACTGGGAAGGCGAGATCCTCCACGAAGGCCGTTCCCTGTCCGGAACCAGCCCGGCCCGCGTAGTGGGGCAGGGCATCAGCATGGTGCCGGAGGGCCGGCTCATTTTCCCGCCCCTGTCCGTACTGGACAACCTCAAGCTGGGCGCTTACCTGCGGTACCGCAAGCGGGACCCGGGCGTGGAGGGGGACCTTGAACGGGTTCTGGAAATGTTCCCGGTGCTGGCCGAGCGCCGCAAACAGACAGCCGGTACCCTTTCCGGGGGCGAGCAGCAGATGCTGGCCATCGGAAGGGCGCTGATGTCCGGCCCCAGGCTGCTGCTTCTGGACGAGCCTTCCATGGGACTCGCGCCCATAGTGGTGCAAAGGATCCTGGATACGCTGGCGCGGCTCAGGGAACAGGGACTCACCATGCTTATCGTCGAGCAGAACGCCCAGGCCGCCCTGGAAATCGCGGACCGGGGATATGTCCTGGAAACGGGACGCGTCGTGCTGTCCGGCGATGCGTCCGAACTTCTGGAGGACCAGGAGGTCAAGCGGGCCTACCTGGGCAAGGACTACACCCAGTTTTACGAGGGGAGGACCTGATCATGGCCGATCTTGCGCAAGGCGAAATCCTGGATTTTGGCGAGCGGGCGCAGAAACAGCTGGAACGCCTCCAGGCGACGCTGAACCGGGCGTACCGCTGGGTCCCGTTTTACCAGAACCGCTTCTCCGCGGGCGGCATCGACCCGGCCGACATCCAGTCTCTGGACGACCTCGATCGGATTCCATTCACCGGCCGCCAGCACCTTGTGGAAAATTACCCTTACGGGCTGTTCGCCGTGCCGTTGCGGGACATCGTCCGCATCCACACGGCGCCCGGAATCGGGATCAACCCTTCAGTGTCGGGATACACGGCCACGGACCTCCAGGCGTGGCAGAGAATCGTGGCCCGGGCCCTTACGGCGGCCGGCATGGACGCGGAGGACATCCTCCAGGTTCACCTGGACCCGGGCCTCGCCAATTGGGGGCGCGACTACAAGCAGGGCGCCGAGGAACTCCAGGCCAGTGTGATTCCGCTTACGGCGCTGCCGGCGGACAAGCAGGTGATGATCCTCACGGATTACAAGACCTCGGTCCTGCTGACCAGCGTGTCCCTGGCCGGGCAGATAGCGACCCATCTGTACAGGACCGGGCGCAATCCCAACGAGTTGGCCCTCAGGACGCTGATCCTGGTGGGCGAGCCGGTTTCCGTGGACAAACGCCGTGAACTGGAGGAGCAACTAAGGGTCACCACGTGGATGCACTACGGCCTCAGCGAGGTGCCCGGTCCCGCGGTGGCCTTCGAATGCCACCGGCACGACGGGTTGCACGTGAGCGAGGACTACTTTTATCCCGAAATCGTGGACCCGGAAACCGGGAAACGGTCCCTGCCCGGCGACGCCGGGGAACTCGTCCTGACCACCCTCACCACGCGCGCTTTTCCGCTGATCCGTTTCCGTACCGGGGACCGCGTTCGCCTGATCGGGGATTCGTGCCCCTGCGGCAGAACCCTGCGCCGTATCGAGTGGCTGGACGGCAGGACCGACGACACCCTCATCGTGCGCGGGGTCAAGGTGCATACAAGGCAGGTGCTCGCCTATGTCGAAAAGGCCCTGGGGTATGTTCCCGCCGGGTTCGAGCTGGCCCCGGCGGCCGAGGGCCGCACCGAGGCGCTGGAAGTGTCCCTGGGCATGGACAACACCATGTTCTCGGACGAGATCAAGCGCCTGGAAAACGTCATCAATACGGTCCGTGGCGCCCTGTACCAGGAACTGGGCCTGCCCGTGCGGGTCCATCTCAAGGAGCGGCAGTCCTTCATGGAGTGACGTTTTTCCGGATGTGTTCGCGCCTTTTCCCGATTAGGGCAAATGTCCGGAAGGCAGAGAAACTGGTCCTCTGATCGAGTTGCTCCCCGGCGAGGGATCACGTAGAATAGAGGATATACCACTGTTTCGAAAGGAATCTCTGCCATGATCCAGACCTATGCCCACCAAAAACAACTTTATCAGCCCGTTGAAAAACTCGAAATTGGCAGCCTGTTCAAAAACGATGAGA
>JBKHBM010000030.1:0-42538 GCA_046542385.1 Desulfatibacillaceae bacterium
CCCGATTTATGGGGTTCTTGAAAGTTGCTTCAATATTTTCGTCACGGATTCAGGTGTAGTGTATGGAGGTGGAAGTGTCAAGGGAGAGGTGCGGGGCGCGGGTAACGGTTGGTAACGGATCGGCGCGGTGGCGCAACCCGTATTGCGCAACTGGTAACGGTTTGGGTGACTTGCCAAATAAACATTTGAAATCAATCAAAATATATTAAATGACACATGGCTGTGCAGGCGGCTTGCTCCCGCAGGGCTCGTGTGGTAACCATTCGGTTGCGGTTTCCGTTTCCACCACGCCCCAGCCCCATTATTAAGTATGTCAAATAAAATAAGATATTTATGGTGTGATCCGTGTCCGTGGCACGGTTGTTGCTCCTCCCATGATCGGCGCGAAACTCAAACAGAACACGCCGGCATCGCCCGGCGGAAAAACAATGAGGTGGATGACATGGCCAAACTGTCCAGACGCGATTTCATGAAGACCGGTCTGGCCGCCGCCGGAGCCGCGGGTGTTTCCCGCGCTCCGCTGCCGGGTTCGGTGAAGGGAGCCACGGGCGGCGAGCTGGCGACCTTGATCGACACGAGAAAATGCATTGCCTGCGGGGCGTGCGTGGACGCGTGCCGGTATTCCAATGCGGAGAAGTTTCCGGAGCCGGAAAAGCCGTTGCCCGGGATGTTCCCGGAAAGGGTCAAGGTGGAGGACTGGTCGGACAAGCGGGACGTGCGGGACCGGCTGACCCCGTACAACTGGCTGTACGTGGACACGGTGTGGGTGGAGCATGACGGTGTGGAGCATGAGGTGAACATTCCCCGCCGGTGCATGCACTGCCAGAATCCCCCGTGCGCGGACCTGTGCCCGTTCGGCGCGGCGCGCAAGCAAAATGACGGCATCACCCGGATCGACGCGGACATCTGTCTGGGCGGCGCCAAGTGCAAGATCGTCTGCCCCTGGCATGTTCCGCAACGCCAGACAGGAGTGGGGCTGTACAAAAAGCTGCCTACGACACGGTTCGCGGGCAACGGGGTCATGTTCAAGTGCGACCGCTGCTACGACAGGCTGGACGAGGGAGGGCTGCCGGCATGCATCGAGGAATGCCCGGAGGCCGTGCAGAAGATCGGCCCGCGGGACCGGATCATGTCCGAGGCCAGGCGCCTTGCCGAGGAAGAGGGGGCGTATCTCTACGGGATGGACGAAAACGGCGGCACGAATACGGTCTACGTGTCTGCGGTGCCTTTTGAAATCATCAACAGGGCTCTGGACAAGGGGCCGGGCAGGCCGCACATGGACAAGGTGGCCAATGCCATGGACACGGAGGAGAACCTGACCATGGCATTGCTGATCGCGCCCTTTGCCGGGCTGGCGGCGGCGGCGCTCAGGATATTCGGATTCGCGACGCCCGGCGGCGGGAAGGAGGAACAGGATGTTTGACAGCACCGAGCAAAAGGTCCTGCGGTGGGTGTACGTGGCGGTCATGGTGGCCATGGGGATCACCGGCATGGCCCAGCTGCCCATAATGAAGCGGTACTACATCTCGGACATCCCCGGCCTGGGTTGGCTCGCGGATTTCTACGCCACCCACGCACTGCATTACATGGGGGCGGCCCTGCTCCTGACCCTTCTCGCATACCAGGCGGTCGTGTACCTCGCTAGGGGCAGACGGACGCACCGCCTCACGGTGTCGGGCTGGTTCCGGTTCGCACTGGTCGCCGGCCTGGTGGCCACCGGCGCGTTCCGGGTGGCCAAGAACCTTCCGGACGTGACGTTTTCGCCCGGGTTCACTTTCGCCATCGACCTGACCCATCTGGGCCTGTTCATGGTGTTCATGTTCTCGGCCCTCGGGTTCGCGATCGCGAAAAAGCGTTGGCTCGTGCCACGGGAGGAATACGCAACAGCGGGGGCGAGGACGCACTAGGGGAAACGGCATCCCGGAGTCGCGGCGTGACACCGGGCAAATGCATCCGGCAGGTCGACTGTTCACGGGCGGGCCTTTTGGTCCGCCCGTTGTGTCCGGCGACAGGGGCAAGCGTTGGCCCGGAAATCGTATTTTGTGTAAAATCAATAGTATGAACCCTTGCTTCGATTGAGAGCCATGCCGGGTTTGACAGCCATATGAGCAAATGCTAAGAAACCTCGTCCGGCCCTGGCCGGACGTCACACCCTCATTGCGAGCGAAAGGATCTGGCATGAAGAACATAATGGTTGTCGGTTGCGGTGCGTACATGGACAGCGGTTACGGATGCCCCGGGGAATGGCGTTGCCTCAAGGCGGCGGCCATGGGCGAGGGCAAGTTCGACGAGCCGGTGAAGGTGATCGCGTTCGTGAAGTGCGAGTGCCCGGGCCGGACCGCGGCGCCCAACACGGGCATGGCCATCAAGCTGTCCGGGATCAAGCCCGACGCCATCCACCTCAGTTCGTGCATGGCCGGGGCCAAGCCGGCCTGTCCCTACGCCACCCCCGAGCAGATGGCCTCCATCCTGGAAGCCAAGACCGGCGTTCCGGTCGTGCTGGGGACGCATGATTATCATTAGCAGCCTGTTGAAAAACGCGATCTGCGGCGTTGCGCTTGTTTTCCCGTCAGTGCGGCGTACCATAAGTACGCCTTATTCCTCGAAATTCGCGCGCCTTGCATCTCATCGTTTTTGAACAGGCTGTAAATCCCTGGTTTTTCAACGGGCTGTTAGGGCCCGGTGAAAACCCCTTCCGCGTCGTTGTCACGGATTCAGGGGACTGCTATGCGAACAGGATGGCGGACAACACCATCAGCGCCATGAAGGTGGCGAAGTAGTACGCGAGGCGAACCGGGAAAAGCACCCCGGGCAGAACCGACTCGCGCAGGATCGAGTCCACGCGGTCCCGGGACGCATCGATCATCACCACCATTCGCGACTCCTTTTCCCTTTGCTCGCCCGTGGTCCCGACAAGCTCCGGGGGCTTCCGCCCGCCGCCCACAACCGGCATGCGTGACACTACAGCCGAAAACGTCACCGCGAAGCTGTACAGAACCCGCTCCACAACGAAGGTCACCGGCAGGGCCAGCCACCTGAACCTGCGGCGCAACGCGCGGTTCAGGCTGGGGATCACCACCACTATAACCACGCCCTGGACCACGTCGGCCACTCCCACCCTGAACAGGCCGCCCCTGGCAGCCAGGTCGTGCACCACGTTTCGCGCCACGTCCAGGGACAGGTACAGGGCGTCCACCAGTCCGCCCAGAATGCGGTCCAGTACCCGGATCACCGCGAAGGGCACCCCCACGAACGGCACGGCCGCGTTGGCCGCCGCGAACAGGAGGAATATGGTGACCCCACCGGGGTCGGAAGCCAGCACCGCGCCCACGGCGACACCGTTCGCCACCACGAACACCAGCAGGATCCACTTGAGGAACACGGGCACCAGCCACAGGGGATGCGCCGCCAGCGCGGCGTCGGCGAGGGACTCCGCCATCTCCGCCGTACGGTAGCGCGAAAAATCCACGCCGGTCCGTTTCTCGATCTCCTCGCTTCGTTTCGTTATCCTGTCCCTCATGGCCGCGCCGCCTTCCATGTTGGGCTGAAACCGCCCCGGATTCACGCGAAATTGAACGATCCCCACTAGACCACCTTACCACCGAACGGCAAAACATTCATCCCCGCGCAAAAGGCATGGGGGTTTGTACGTCCCGTCCCGCTGCGTGACGTAACGCGGACAGACGGTTTTCGGCCCGGTGTCCCCCGTTGGGGCGCGCCGGATTGGCACGGAGTCCCGGGCCCGGCCACTTCCTAACGATCCTGGATTTCGCCACATCCGCCATGACATGCCAAAATGGGATGGGGTCACGGGCTTGCACCGGTCCTTTTTGGACCCTGGCCACTTCCTGCAACGTTCCAATCTGGTACACCTTGTCCTGATCCCTGATCACAACTTCCTCGGCTCGCCTGCTTCAATCCATCCTACCGAATTCATTGATAATAAATATATGAGGAGATGAATTTCACAAACGGGCACGCTAGTTGCAAAACACGGGGCAACGGAACCGCGCATGGACAAAGTCCGCTTGCCGCGCGGGTTTCGACGGCCGGCCCGTAACGGTCCGCCGCTTCGCGACACGCTCCGCCGACAGGCGGCAACGAAACGCCAACGAGCCAGACGACAACATAATACAGACGGAAGACATCAAACGCCTTACGGCAAACCGGAACACAAGGAAAGGGGATTTTGCCATGTTAACGAGGATGAAGCTTCGTACCAAGCTGCTGGGCGGTTTCGTCGCGATTCTCGCGCTCGTCGTGATCGCGGTCGGCGTGTACCAGTACGTGGTATCGGACACCACGGGCAACTATCAGACACTGCTGGAGACCGAGGTCGCCATTGCCAACCTGGCCGAGGAGCTCGATGTCAAGATGCTGCAGATGCGCCGCGTGGAGAAGAATTTTCTGCTCCGTACGGATGAGCAGTATCTCGCCGAACACGACAGGTATCTTGGCGAGTTCGAGAAGGACGCCGACGAACTGCTTCGGATCGCCCGGGCAGCCGGCAAGGACGACGCCGTTCAGTCCGTGGAACGGGTCACCGCCATCATGAAACAATACAAGTCGGACTTCGACCAGGTGGGAGAGGCCCTGACCCGCCGCGGCCTGGACTACCAGTCGGGTTTGAACGGCGAGATGGTGGAAATGGCCGAGACGCTCCAGGCGGAGATGGCGGAGCACGCTGTCGACGACCTGTACATCGCCTTCCAGGTTGTCCGCAAGTATGAAAAGGACCTGTTGCGGACGCGTTCCGCCGAATACCGGGAGAAATTCGCCGCGGCCCTGGACGACTACGGCAGGCTGCTGGCCGCCAGCCAGTGCGATCCTGTGGCCAAGGAGAGCCAGGTCAAGGGTCTTGAAGTGTACCGCGGCCATGCGGGCAGGCTGATGCGTGCCGGCGACGGCGAGTTGGTCGGTTTTTACGACGACATGCGCGATGTGGCCCACGTGATCGAGGGCGCCATCGAATCCGTGTATGTACCCAACGCGGCCTCGATGGTGCTGGACGTACGCTGGGGCGAGAAGAGCTATCTGATCCGCCGCATGGACCAGTACATCACCTATACCCGCAACGCCCTGGACCGCCTGAAAAAAGCCTTTGATTCAGCGCCCATTCTTCAGGAGCACAAGGAGAAGGTCGGCGGCGAGATCGAGTCGTATCGCCAGAGTTTCGAGGGCCTGGTCGCCATCGACAAGGATGTGGCCCAGCGCACGGACGCCATGCAGGCCGCCGTCAGCCAGGTCGATCCCGAGATCCGTCAGCTGCTGGAGGCGGTTACCGCGGAGGCGAGGACCATTTCCGCGAACACGGCGGCCCGGGCAGGGTCCCTGTCCATCCTGGCCATCGTGCTGGGCGCCGTGGCCATCGTCGTGGTCGTGGGCCTGATTTTCATGGTCAACAACTCCACCAACAATATCGTGTCCATCGCGGGCAGGATTCGGGAGATCGCCGAGAACCGGGACTTCACCATAGACGTTCCGGTGACCACTCAGGACGAGATCGGTGAAATGGCCAGCGAGCTGAACGGCCTGGTAGGGCTGCTCAGGGAAACGTTCGTAATCGTGGACGGCGCCGCCGAGGACGTGGAAGGCAGAGCCACGGACGTGGCGGGCCGCGCCACGGCCAACAGGCAGCGCGCCGAGCACGAGGAAAAGCAGATCACGGAAATCCGGCAGACGGTGGCGGAGATGGGCGCCACGGCGGGCGAGGTCTCCAGCGCCGCGCACGCCCAGGCCGAGGCGGCCCACACCTCCCGGGACCGGATGAACGGCCTGGCCCGGGGTCTGGGGGAAATGGCCGAGGCGTCCGGCCGGCAGACCGTGGAGGTCGACAAGGCGGTGGAACGCGTGCGGGCCATGGGCGAGACGGGCGGCAAGGTTGTGGCCACCGCCCAGGCCCAGGGAGAGCAGGTGACCAAGGTTACCGAGGCGGTGAACATGATCGAGCGGGCGGTGCGTGAGATGACCCAGTCCTCGGAACGGGCCACCGAGCACGGCGAGGCGGTTCTGGCCGCGGCCCGGGAGGGCGCGGAGTCCGTTCGCTCCACGGTCGAGGGCATGGCGGCCATTTCCCAGGCGTCGGACCAGATTTCCGAGATCATAGACGTTATTACGGAAATCGCCGAGCAGACGAACCTGCTGGCCCTGAACGCGGCCATCGAGGCGGCTCGTGCCGGGGCGCACGGCAAGGGTTTTGCCGTGGTCGCGGACGAGGTCGGCAAGCTGGCCCAGCGGTCTTCGGAAGCAGCCAAGGAGATCACGGGTCTCATCAAGAACTCCACGGTCAAGGTCGAGCAGGGAACCCGGCTGACCGACCAGTCCAGGGTGGCCCTGGACCGGATCACCGAGGGCGGCAAGGTCAACCTGGACGCCATCGTCGAGATTTCCACTTCCTCGAGGGAACTGGCCGACGCCACGGAGCGGGTCCATACCATGATGGAGGACCTGAACAGGCTGGCGGGCGAGATCGCGGGCATGGCCGGCATGCAGGGCGAGCGCAGGGAAGCCGCGGAGAGCGCCCTGGCCTCGGTTACGGAAGCCGCCGCCAGGATCGCCCGCCAGGTCGATGACGCCAACAAGGTGGCCGGCGAGGTGAGCGAGCAGATGGAAAGCATCGTCAAGCGCACCGAGCTGATGGATGAGCTGACGGACATCCAGGCCGGCCGTTCCAAGCGTCTGCGGGAGATCACCGAGGAGTCCCTGGAAGCGGCCAAGGCCACGCTGGTCGGCGCCGGACAGGTCGTGGACATCACGCAGCAGTTGCAGAACGTGTCGTCCTCGCTAACCCGGCAGATCACGCAGTTCAAGGTGGCGCAGGCCAACGGCTCGACCAGCCGGGAGAATGCGGCGTAGATGACATCTGCGGCGCGCCGGTGGGGCCGGGGCATGTGCTCCGGCCCCGAGTCACGGACCGACGGCGGGTTGACAAACAGGGAGTCCCCGGCCTGTCCGCAAACCGCGAGACCCGCGGACGCTACAAGACGGATCGCGGTTTTCAACAGACCGCCAAGGAGAACGCAATGGAACAGACATACGCCACGCAGGTCGAGGAAGCCGCCGAAAAGGACGAAGCGCTGCAGCTGGTCAGCTTCCGCATCGGCAAGGAAATATTCGGCGTGAACATACGCCTGGCCCAGGAAATCATCCGAACCATTCCCGTAACCCGGGTGCCCAACGCCCCCGAGTTCATCGAGGGGGTGATCAACCTGCGCGGCTCCATCATTCCAGTGATCGACCTGCGCAAACGCCTGAACCTCTCCGCGCCGCAACCAGGCGAGAAGGCCGGGGCGCAGATCCTGATCGTGGACGTGGACGGCAGGGTCACCGGGTTCATCGTGGACGAGGTGGCCAAGGTCCGGAAAATCCAGGCCAGCCAGGTGGAGCCGCCGCCGGACATCGTGCTGGCCGGCCTGCACAGCAAGTACATCCTGGGGGTGTGCGACATAGACGGCAGGCTTCTCATCCTGCTCGATTTCGGTCGCATCCTCAGGGTCGAGGAAATTCGAAGACTGAAGGATTTGGACGTCGAGGAATAGATCTCCTGGGGGTCTTGCCACCTGAAACCGGCGCAGCCCGCTCCGGGCATGCGCCAACCAAGAGCGTGGAATCATGGGTAAGAACATACTGATTGTCGATGATTCGTCCATGATGCGAAAGATGATCGCCAAGACCCTCCGGGAAGCCGGCCACACCGTGGCCGGCGAAGCCAGGAGCGGGGCCGAGGCGGTTGCACGGTACCGGGAGCTCCGGCCGGACATGGTGACCATGGACATCACCATGCGGGACATGGACGGTTTCGCGGCGGCCCGCGAGATACTGGAGGCCGATCCGGCTGCCCGCATCATCTTTCTGTCCAACCTGGACGAGGAGAAGTACAGCCGTGACGCCGAGGAACTTGGCGCGGTGGGTTACGTGAACAAGCACAAGTCCAAGGACATCCTGGCGCTCATCTGAGCGGGAAGACCCTCGGAATCCGGTACGGGAACATGATCGGACCTATGGACAAAAACGCCCGAACCTTCGGAACCGCCCTCAGTGCGCGGATGCCCGGCGCGAATTCGCTGAAGGCGCGGCTCGCCCTCCGGTTCGCCGCGATTCTCGCCACTCTGTGCGCGCTGTATTTCGCCTTTGCCCTGGGCATCAGCGCCGTACCCGCCGGCGCGGCGGGCCGGTTCCAGGCGATGATGCTGGCGGCCGGAATCGTCGGATTCGCCGCGGCAGGTCTGGCCACGTGGCTGTTCCTGAACCGCCTGCTCACACCCATGGACGAGGTGCGCAGGGTTGCCCGCTGCATGGCCGAGGGACGGTTGTCCGACACGGCGGACGTACGGGGCGATGGGGAAATCGGCGAGATTTCCGGGCTGCTCAACGATGTTTCCGTGAACGTGCAGGAAGTGCTTTTGACGGTCTGGAACCAGGCAGGCAAAACCTGCGACACCCTGAATGGACTCGACGACAACGACGGGCTCTCTCCCGAAGTGCGGGCGGTGCTCGACGACGTGTGTACCGGGATGATCGAACTGCGGGAACTGGTCATGGCGTGGGAACTTTACGACGTAAGGGTCAGGGAACAACGCGCCTACATGGCCGGGGATACCAAAAGGGCACACGAATAGGGCCGGCCCGCGAACGAGGCCGGAACGGACAGGTTGGGAAAAGGAGACACGAAGATGGATCTCACGATGCTCGAGGATTTCATTCCCGAAACCGTGGAGCACCTGGAGGAAATGGAAGCCGGGCTTCTTCAGCTGGAAGCCGCGCCCGACGACCGGCAGGTGCTGAACGACGTGTTCCGGGCCGCCCATACCATCAAGGGCGCGGCCGAATACATGGGGATGAAAAAGATCGCCACCCTGTCCCACGCACTGGAAAGCCTGCTGGACCTCTTGCGTCAGGGTGAACTGGTCGCGGACACCGGCATCGTGGACGCGCTCATGGACTCCCGGGACAGGATCGCCCGCCTTGTTGAGGACCTCGAGACCAGCCGCGTCGAGGAGACACCCATCGGTGACCTGGTGGACCGCCTGGAAGCCTACAAGGCCGAAGGCGAGGAGCCACCGCGGTACGAGGACACCCGGCCCGGTGACGACTCGGAGGAAACCTCCGACCCTCGGGACCAGGACGTCATCCCCCTTACCGAACCGGTGGACTCTCCCGTGGAAAGCTCCGCCAGCGATGCGGCGAACGACCCGTTCGCCGACGACCTCCTTGTCGGCGAACCCGAACCCGTGTCACCTGCCGGAACACCGGAAGAGGACGACGACCTGATGGGCGGCACGGTCCTGGATATGGACGACGCGCTGATGGACGACTCGGTCCCGGAAGAGGACCAGCCCGTGGCCGCGCATGGAGCGGAAGAAGACGACGACCTGTTTTCCGGCACCGCCCTGGACAGCGTCATGGATGACGAACAGGGAGCCTCCGGTCAGCCGGAGCAGGCCGGAGACGACGATCTGGCAGGGGCCATGGGTCTTGCGGACGACTCCGCCGAAAACACGGTTTCCGTCACGGTGGTGGAGGACGAGGAGGATTTTCAGGACGAGGAGTACGACAAGGAACTGTTCGCCATCTTCATGGATCATCTGAAGGAGAACCTCTCCCTTCTGCGCGTCCAGGCCGGGGAGCTGGAAGCCGGCGCCGACGTGGAATCCGTGCTCCTGCGCTGCAAGGACATTCTCCAGGGCCTGCGCTCCTCCGCCGGGTACATGGACTACAGGCGCCTTGTGGACGCATACGACAGGTGGGACGCGGAGATCGAGGAAATCCTGGGGGGGCTGGCCCTGGGCAGGGAGGACTTCTCCTGGGACTTCATGGAGTCCTTTGTCTACGAGATCGTGGACCTGTTCCCCCGCCACGAGGAACTGCGCGAAGTCGTGGAGCAGGTCGAATGCCCCGTATCCCCGGCACGGGACGAAAAGAGTACCGTTGTCGAACCTGCCCCCTCCGAGGCAGGGGAGCCCGGCATGCATGATTCCCTGTTCGCGGACGACGAGCCTGAGCCCCTGGTCGACGCCGGGACGGAACATTCTCCGGCCGCGGAAGAGGACGACGACCTTGCCCCGGTGGCGCCGGAAGCCCCCGAGGCTCCGGAACGCCTGCAAACCGCCCCGCTCATGGCGGCTCCCGACCACACCGGACTGTTCGACGAACTGGACAGCGTGTACGTGGCCAGGGAATCCACGGAACAGGCCAACGACGATTCTCTGGCTCCCGATCCATTCTGGGGAGACCTGGACGACCGCATCGCCTCCGCCGCGACGTCGGAAACGGCACAACCCGCCAGGGAACCGGAAACGGGCCGGCGCGCCCCGGAAAAGGCCGGGACAACCCCGTCCGGGGAGGTAGAAAGGCCGGCTGCCCCCAGACAGGACAAGGCGGGATCGAAGCCGGCGCCGAAGACAGCGGAAAAGACCGCCGGAGCCGCCTCCAAACCTGGCCTGATACCCGAGCCGGAAATTGCGGAAACTCCGGTACCCGAACGGGTGGAGAAGATCGAGCAGGTCGCGGGCGTCGAGGTCCGCCGCCAGGTTGTCGAGGGCCTGGACGCTCCCCCGGAGCAGGAAAAGGAAAGTCGCCGCGAAACCGGCGGCGAACGCCTGTCCAAGCAGAGCCTGCGCGTGGACGCCCGGAAGATCGACGTGCTCATGAACCAGGTTGGCGAGCTGGTGGTGAGCCGCGCCTGGCTGGCCCAGCTCTTTTCCGAGATGCGCGATCTCCAGCACCACCTGCAGGACGAGGTGGGCCTGGAGCAAAAGGAGATGAAGCCGGTAAAGAACCTCACCTTCCGCCTTTCCGAGGCCACCGTGGCTCTGGGCCGGGTCGCCAACGAACTCCAGGAAGGCGTCATGAAGGTGCGGATGCTGCCCATAAGCCAGCTGTTCAATCGCTATCCCCGGCTGGTTCGGGATCTTGTCCACGACACGGACAAGAAGGTCCGCCTGGACATAGTGGGCGAGGAAACCGAACTGGACAAGATGGTCATAGAGGAAATCGCGGACCCCCTGGTCCACGTGATCAGAAACGCCGTGGACCACGGCGTGGAGTCCGAAAAGGACCGGATCGCCAACGGCAAACCCGGCATCGCCACCATCCGCCTGGAGTCTTACCACGAAAGCAACAACGTGGTGGTGGAAATCTCCGACGACGGCAGGGGCATCGACCCGGAACGCATCCGCGACGCCGCCCTCAAAAAGGACCTGGTGCCCGCCGAGGAGCTGTCCCGCATGGCACGCAGGGAACTGGTCGGCCTCATCATGCGCCCCGGGTTTTCCACGGCCGAGAAGGTCACCACCACCTCGGGCCGGGGTGTGGGCATGGACGTGGTGAAAAAGAACGTGGAAAAGCTAAACGGGACCGTGGAGATCGATTCCGACCCTGGCAAGGGCACCCGCGTCCGCATCAAGATCCCGCTGACCCTGGCCATCATCCAGGCGCTGCTCGTCCGGGTGGGCGAGGACATCTTCACCGTGCCCCTGGCGGCGGTGGAGGAGACCATGCGCGTGTTCGAAAAGGACATCACCGTCATCGAGGGAGTCGAGGTCATCCACCTGCGCGAGGGCACCCTGTCCCTGCTCCGCCTGTCCGAGATGTTCAACATAGATTCGGATTCCCCGGACGACGGCAAGGCCTACGTGGTGGTGGTGAACACGGGCATGCAGAAGGTCGGCATCGTGGTGGACGCCCTCATCGGGCAGGAGGAGACCGTCATCAAGCCGCTGGTGGACTACCTGCAGGAAAAGAGCGGGTTCTCCGGCGCCACCGTGCTGGGCGACGGCAGCATCTCCCTGATCCTGGACGTGTACGAGCTGGTGACCCTGTCCATGGGCAGGCAGCAGAAACGGCGCGGCGGGCGCGACTTCGCCTTTGACAACTGGCGAGGCAAGAACGCGGCCGGGGGCAGGGTCCCGGCGTCGGGAATCGTGCACTGAACGCCGGCGGCGAAATGGCGGAATCCAACAGCGTGGCACAGACGGGGCGGCAGACCCCGGGCAAGGAACTCCGGATCGGGATGGAAGACACCCTCAAGGTACTGATAGTGGACGACACCGCGTTCATGCGCAAGGCGGTGGCCAACATCCTGTCCACGGACCCGGGCATCGAGGTGCTGGACTCCGCGAAGAACGGCCTGGACGCCCTGCACAAGATCAAGTACCTGAAGCCCGACGTGGTGACCCTGGACATCGACATGCCGGTCATGGACGGAATCACCGCCATCAAGCACATCATGATCGAGTCCCCCGTGCCCATCGTCGTGCTGAGTTCGCTCACCAACGACGGGGTGGTGACCTTCGAGGCCCTGCGCCTGGGCGTGGTGGACTTCGTGCCCAAGCCCTCGGGCGCCATCAGCACGGACATCGACACGGCCAGGCACCAGCTTACGGACAGGGTGCGGGTGGCGCACACCGTGAACCTGGAAAACGTACGCCGGGTCAGGCTGCCGAAAAAATGGTCCCGCCGGGACAGGCTGGAAAACCTCTACGGATACATTCCGCTGGAGTACATGCTGGCCGTCGGCACGTCGTTGTCCGGCCCCAACACCGTAATCCGGATCCTTTCCAGGCTGTCCCCCACCCTGCCTACGGCGGTGATGGTGGTGCAGGAAATCAGCGAACGGATCGTCCACTCCTTTGCCAGGGAGTTCAACGAGCACGTTCCCTGGCGGGTGGTGGTGGCCGAGGACGGCATGCCCGTGGAACAGGGCACCTGTTATGTGGGTTCCAATTCCCATACCCATACCGTGGAGACCGACCTGGACGGCAGGCCGTGCATCCGGGTGGGGGACGGGGTGCGGGAGCCGCTCAATCGCATGTACGCGTCGGTTGCCGAAACGTTCGGTGAAAATGGGGTGGGCCTCATCCTCACGGGACTGGGGGATGACGGCGCGGCGGGGCTGGAAGCCATCCAGCGTGCAGGGGGGGCCACCCTGGCCCAGGACGCGCTGTGCTGCGTGTATCCGAACCTCACGGCCCACGCCATCAACCTGGGGGTGGTAAACCGCGCCCTGGACGAGAACGAACTGGTTCCGGCGATCAACGAGATGATGACGTAACAGGCCACGGATTCCGAAGGCATCGACGGACCGCGAACACGGGGCATGAACCCCGCGAAAAGGCAAGGCAAGGTCGACATGAGTACAAAGACCACGATAATACCAGTGGCCAGCGGCAAGGGCGGCGTGGGGAAAACCCTGTTCGCCGCGAACCTCGCCATCGCCCTGGCCCGACGCGGACACGAAACGGTCGCCGTGGACATGGACCTCGGCGGGTCGAATCTATACACCTACCTGGGCGTACCCAACAACACCTCCGGCATCGGCGACTTCCTCAAGGCGGGGGACACCGCCTTCGAGGACCTGGCCGTGAACACGGGCATCGACAACCTGAGGTTCATTCCCGGAGACGGCCGCACGCCGTTCATGGCCAACATCTCCTATGAGCAGCGCAACCGCCTGATTGAGAAGATCCGGGGCATAGACGCCCGATACGTTGTCCTGGATCTGGGCGCGGGCACCGTGTTCAACACCCTGAACTTCTTCGGCCTGGCCTATCGCGGCATCATCGTGACCACGTTCGAGACTCCGGCGGTGATGAACTTCATCATGTTTTTGCGCAGCTTCATATTCCGGGTCATCACCGGCATCGTGCGGGAGAACGAGCGAGCGCTGGACATCGTGGTCAAGGCGTTTTCCCGCTCCATCCGCACGGAGCCGCTGACCGTGGACTCCCTGATCGCCATGATCGCGGAGGTGGACCAGGGCCTTGCGGACAAGGCCCGCCGGGCATGCAACTACTACCGGCCCAGGATCGTCTACAACATGGGTGACCACCCGGACGAGTTGTCCGTCACCAACCGTATCGACAACGCCCTGCGCCAGGGCCTGTCCATGGAGACGGACCACTTCGGTTTCGTGTTCTTCGACGACACGGTGCGCATGTCCGCGAAGAACCGTGAGGTGCTGGTGACCCGGTACCCGAAGAGCGTGGCCGCCCAGGGCATCTCCAGGATCGCGGCGCGGCTGGAAAAAACATGGGATTACGCTGACCCCGACAGCGCACGACGGCTTCTGGCCTCCACGAACAAGGAGTACGAGGCCTGGCGTGCGCCCCGGGAGAACCGGAGGCGGGCATAGCAATGGCTCATCAGGCTCGACATGCGGCGAACGGCGGGGCGGAATATGCAAGGGAAGGTGGCGGTGTCATGGAACCGGTGAAAGTGCTTGTTGTTGACGATTCCAGGATGTTCCGCACGATAGTGCGGCGCATGTTCGAGGGCCAGGAAGGCTACGAGGTGGTCGGAGAGGCGGAAAACGGGCGGGTGGCACTGGCAAAAGTGGCGGAACTGGACCCGGACGTCGTCGTCCTGGACGTGAACATGCCGGTGATGGACGGGCTGACCTGCCTCAAGCACATCATGATCAAGTCGCCCCGGCCCGTGGTCATGTTCTCGACACTGACCGAGGCCGGGGCGCGGGTCACCTTCGACTCCCTGGCCTACGGCGCGGTGGACTTCATCCACAAGCCGTCCCGCGTGCGGGAGGAAAACGACGTGGAGGCCCAGCGCCGCGAGGTGTTGAAGAAGGTACTGCTGGCCTCCCGCGTGCAGAGCGCCTCCATCAAGTTGCTGCGTACCAGGGAACGCGCCCTGAAGCCGCCGCGGGACGCGGCGCCGCCCAAATACCTGTTCGCCATGGGCGCTTCGGATGGTGGCTACGGCTCCCTGTTGAAAATCATCCCCCATCTTTCCCCGGACATTCCCGGCGCCTTCGTCGCGGTTCTCTACGAGGAACCCGGGGACGTGGACGCCTTTGCCCGATACCTGGACGAGCACAGCCACCTCAACGTGCGGCGCGCCGGGGACGATATGCCGCTGTCCGTCGGGACCTGCTACCTCGCCACGGGCGAGGAGTACGTGACCGTGGAGACGGAAAACGGCCGGCCGGAACTGCGGATATCCAGGTCCCCCTTCCCGGGACGGCGCGGTTCCACCAACATGCTCATGTTCTCCATGGCCGAGGCCGCCGGTGAAAACGCCGTGGGCATCCTGCTGTCCGGCTCCGGCGAGGACGGCATGGAAGGGCTGTCCGAGATTACCCGGGTGGGCGGAACCGCCGTCGTCCAGTCCCCCCGCACCTGCCTGGAGCCGGAAACCGTGCGCATGGCCATGCGAAACTGCAACGTGCACCTGGTGGTGCCGGACCGGGACATGTCCGCCCGCATCAACAAGACGTTCGCGAAATGAATGCCGGAGATGAACGAACCGCCCTGGCGGCGGCAGGTCGTAAACAAGAGCGTGAGTTCCCGGACAGGAGTTTCAGACCCGCGGGTGGCGCGCATCGGGGTGGCCTCGACAACTTGTCGTCGGGTTGCGAAGCGGGCGGAATCGAAACGGTGTTCGAGTCACTCCTCCGGCGGCGCGATGATCTCTTCGTATTTGCACCCCTTGACCGGGCACTTGAGGAAGGTGCCCTTTTTTTTGGAGGTTTTTTCCACCAGGATGGGGGAGTCGCAGTCCGGGCAGGGCCTGGCTACGGGTTTTTCCCACACCGCGTAGGTGCACTGGGGGTAGTTGTTGCAACCGTAGAAGATTTTGCCGCGCTTTGATTTCTTTTCCACCAGCTCGCCGCCGCAGTCCTTTTCCGGGCATTTGACGCCGGTGGTGCCGCCGTGGGGCCCCTGAGGGTTGCGCGTGTTCCTGCACTCCGGGTACCCGGAGCAGGCAAGGAACTCGCCGTAGCGGCCCTGGCGCAGGACCATGGGGCGGCCGCATTTTTCGCACACCTCGTCCGTGGGCTTTTCCTCGGAGGGTTTTTCCGGGAGTATCTCTCCCTTTTCGTCGCGGGTGTAGTTGGTGGTGTAATGGCATTCCGGGTACGCGGAGCAGGCCAGGAACGTGCCGTTTTTGCCGATTTTGACGTGCAGGGTGGAGCCGCATTCCGGGCACTTGAGATGCGTGGGCAGGCCCACGCCCTTCATGCTCACCATCTTGTCGCCGGCCGCCTCCAGGTCCTCCTTGAAGCTTTCGTAGAAGTCCTCGAGTATCTTGATGGCGTCGGCCTGGTTGGCCTCGATCCTGTCGAGGTTGTCCTCCATCTGCGCGGTAAAGGCGACGTCGAACACGTCGCCGAAGCTGTGGACCAGAAGGTCGTTGACGATGAGACCCAGTTCCGTGGGCCGGAAATGGCCCTTGAGCAGTTCCACGTAGGCCTTGTCACGGATGGTGGACAGGATGGTGGCGTACGTGCTGGGACGGCCGATTCCGTTTTCCTCCAGTTCCTTGACCAGGGAGGCCTCGTTGAAGCGGGGAGGCGGCTGGGTGAAGTGCTGCCTGGGCTCGATCTTCTCGCAGCCCAGTTCGTCCCCGGCTTCCACGGGCGGGAGCGTGTCCTCCGCCTTTTTTTCCAGGTCCTCGGCGGACTGGTATACCGCGGTGAACCCGGGGAACTTCATGATGGAGCCGCTGGCGTGAAAGGTGTATGGGCCGTTTTTGATGTAAACCGTGGTCTGGTCCACCAGCGCGGGTTGCATCTGCGAGGCCACGAACCGTTGCCAGATGAGGCGGTACAGGGTCAGCTGGTCCGCGGAAAGATAGGGAGCCACCTGCTGGGGCGTGCGCATGACCGAGGTGGGCCGGATGGCCTCGTGGGCGTCCTGCACCTTCTTGGAATTCTTGAAATGCCGGGGCTTGGCCAGCTTGTAGTCCGGGCCGAATTCGTTGCCGATGTACTCCAGGGCCTCCTGGGCCGCCTCGTCGGCGATGCGGATGGAGTCGGTCCGCATGTAGGTGATCAGGCCGACCTGCTCGCCCGGGCCCAACTCCAGTCCCTCGTACAGCTCCTGTGCAAGGCGCATCGTCTTTTTGGCGGAAAAACGCAGCTTGCGGATGGCATCCTGTTGCAGCTTGCTGGTGGTGAACGGGGGAGCCGGATTCTTCTTGACCGTCTTCCTGTTCACCTTGTCCACGGCAAAGGGCTGGCCCGTGACATCCGACACGATGCCGTCCGCCGTCTTCTGGTCGGGGATCCTGACCTTCTTGCCGTTCTTTTTGGTGAGGCGCGCCGGGAAGACCGGTCCGTCCTCCCTGGCCATGTGGGCCGTTATGGTCCAGTACTCCTCGGGCTCGAACGCCTGTATGGCGCGTTCCCGTTCGCAGATGATGCGAAGCGCCACGGACTGGACGCGGCCGGCGGACAGCCCTCCCTTGACCTTGCGCCAGAGCAGTGGGGACACCTTGTAGCCCACGAGCCGGTCCAGGAGCCTTCGCACCTGCTGGGCGTTGTACTTGGACTCGTCCAGGTCCTTTGGGTCGGACATGGCCTTGAGGATGGCGTTTTTGGTCAGCTCGTGGAAGAGAACCCTGTGGAATCTGCGCCCCTTTTTCTGAAGAACCTGGGAAGCGTGCCAGGCGATGGCCTCGCCCTCGCGGTCCGGGTCAGGGGCAAGGTAGACGTCCTCGGACTGTTGCGCGGCCTTTTTCAAGGCGTTCACCACCTTGGTCTTGCCCTGTATGACCTGGTACTCGGGCTCGAAGCCGTGCTCGATGTCGATGCCCAACTCCTTGCGGGGCAGGTCCATGATGTGGCCCACCGTGGCCTCGACCTTGTAATCGTTGCCAAGGTATTTTTTCAGGGTCCGGACTTTTGTCGGCGACTCGACTATGACAAGCGGTTTTGACACGTCTTCCATTCACCTTTTCCCTGTTCTCCCTGTTCAAATAGCGGGAAAATCAGGCTGTCGTGAAATACTTTCCGGGCATCTGCACGGCCACGCCCTTCAGCTCCAGTTGCAGGAGGATGCCTGCTATTCTGCCAGACTCCATGTTAAGACGTTGCGCGAGCACGTCAATGTGAGTGGGGTAGGGAGTGAGTTCCGCCCGCACCATGGCCTCCTCCGGTGACATCTCCACCCTGGGCGGCGGGGTGTCCCGTCCGGCGCTTCTGGCTCCCGCCTCCACCGACCACGTGGGGGAAAGCTGTTCCAGCACGTCCCGGGCCGATTCCACCAGGGCGGCGCCCTGTTTGATGAGCCGGTTGGTCCCCGCGCTCCGGTCGGACGACACGGAGCCGGGCACGGCCATGACGTCGCGCCCCTGTTCCCCGGCCAGCCGGGCTGTTATCAGCGACCCGCTCCGGGCCGCCGCCTCCACGACGATGGTGGCCGCGCACATACCGCTGATGATGCGGTTCCTCGCCGGAAAATTTGGCGCGGCGGGCCTTGCGTCCACGGGGAATTCGCTGATCACGGCCCCGTTTTGGCTGATTTCGCCGAACAGCCGGCGGTTGGATCCGGGGTACACGTTCGCCAGTCCGCATCCGGCCACCGCAACGGTGGGGCCCCCTCCCTCAAGCGCCCCTTCGTGCGCTTCGGTGTCGATACCTGCCGCCATTCCGCTTACCACCACCACGCCCGCCTCGGCGAGTCCCGCGCTTATTCGCCGGGCCTGCCTGATTCCGTACGGTGTCGGCGTGCGGGAGCCAACCACGGCAACGTGTGGCGCCCCTTTGGGCAAGGCGCCGGCCAGGTAGAGGTAAGGCGGCGGGTCGTGTATGTGCCGCAAAAGGTCCGGATAGCCCGGATCATGCAGGGTGACGACCGAAAGGCCCAGCTCCGCGACCCGGTCCAGGCTCCTGCGCGCGGTATCGGACAGCCGTCCTCCGCTTTCCACGATGGCCCGGGCCACCCGCGGGCCCACTCCCTCGACCTCGCCAAGCTCGGACAGCGGCGCCGCGAGCACTGCTTCCGACGTACCGAACCGCTCCAGGAGGCGCCGAAACAACACGTTTCCGACTCCCGGCACGCTTTTCAGGGAAAACCATGGCGCCAGATGTTCCATGGGACCGCCCGCCGGTTATGGCCCGAGGCCCGCTCCAGCCGGGAAATACATTTCCCCGGCTCCGGCCGATGCAACACGACCACGGCGCCGGGGAAGTGAAAATCCCCTGCTATACCCTTTCCCTCCACGCAAGAAGGATGGGACTCGCCACGAAAACCGATGAATATGTGCCGATCATGACGCCCACGAGCAGTGCGAACGCGAAATCGTGGATGATGCCCCCACCGAGCGCGTACAGGGAAATTACCACCACCAGGGTGGTGAGCGAGGTGAGCACGGTGCGGCTCAACGTCTCGTTGATGCTCCGGTTGATCACCGCATCCAGGGGCAGCCGGTTATGCTTCCTGTTGTTTTCGCGGATGCGGTCGAACACGATGATGGTGTCGTTGAGGGAGTAACCGATGATGGTCAACAGGGCCGCGATGATGGGAAGGTTGAACTCCTTGCCGAACAGGGAGAACACGCCTACCGTGATGGTCACGTCGTGGATCAGCGCCACGATGGCGCCCATGGCGAACTTCAGCCGCAGCACGAAGAAACCGGCTATCGCGATCACCACCACCACCGCCATGATGATTGACAACGGCACTCCGAATTCGTTGAGCACCCAGGCTGCCCCGCCCACCACGGCGGCCATCACGGCGCTGGGCAGCCACTTCAGCTCGAAACGGCCGGAGATGTACACGGTGATGAAAAGCAGCGCGAAGAACATGGCCAGCATGGCCTTCTGGCGCAGGTCCTTGCCCACCTGGGGACCGACCATCTCCGTGCTCTCCACGATGACGGTGTCTCCGAATCGGGACACCAGAGCTTCACGAACCTGCTGGGACGTGTCCTCCTCCTGCTCGCCCACGGACAGGTGTATCCGGTACTCCTCGTCCTCCACGGGGCCGAACCTCTGTACGGTGGCGTCACCCAGCCCCAGGGTTCCGAGGGCGTCCTTGATTCCGCCCGGGTCGCTGCCCGGAACCTTGACCAGGATCACGGTGCCTCCGGCGAAGTCTATGCCGTACTTGGGGCCGCCGTGCATGACCAGGGAAACAATGGTCACCGCGACCAGCGCGATGGAAAAGACGAAGGCGATCCGTCTTTTTCCGATGAAATCCAGATTTATGTCCGGTTTGATGAATTCCATGGCCTGACCTCGCTATATGCTCAACGACCGCACGCGGCGGTAGAACAAGAAGTAATCGAAAACCACCCGGCTGACGATGATGGCGGTGAAAAGACTGGAGAGAATACCGAGGCTGAGCGTCACGGCGAATCCCTTGACCGGTCCGGTGCCGAACTGGAAGAGCACCAGGGCGGCGACCAGGGTGGTCACGTTGGCGTCGATGATGGTCAGCGTCGCCCTGGCGTAACCCGAGTCGACAGCGGCGGACGGTGTCTTGCCAAGGCGCATCTCTTCGCGAATGCGCTCGAAAATGAGCACGTTGGCGTCCACCGCCATGCCTATCGTCAGGATGATGCCGGCGATGCCGGGCAGGGTGAGAGTCGCGTTGAACAGGGCGAGGCCCGCGGACAGCAGCACGATGTTGAGGACAAGGGCCATGTCCGCGACAAGTCCCGCGCCCTTGTAGTAGACGGCGATGAACACGATGACCAGGACCAGGCCGAAGAGCATGGAGATGGTGCCCTTGCGGATGGACTCGGCCCCCAGGGATGCCCCGACGGTGCGTTCCTCGATGATGTTCACCGAGGCGGGCAGGGCTCCGGCCCGCAGCACGATGGCCAGGTCGCTGGCGGAATCCATGTCGAAGCTGCCGGTGATCCTGGCGCTGCCTCCGGAGATCCTGTCCTGGATGGTGGGCGCCGAGTAGACCGTGTTGTCCAGCACGATGGCCAGCCGGTCCCCCACGTGGGCGCCGGTGATCTGCTCGAATATCCTGGCCCCCTCCTTGTCGAATTCTATGTCGACCTCGGGCTGGTTGAACTGGCCACCCATCTGGACCCTGGCGTCCTTGAGGTAGTCGCCGGTGAGCAGTACCTTCTTTTTCACGAGGTATGGGATGCGGCGGGTCTGGCCCGTCGCGGGGTCCCTGTACACCTCGTAGAGCAGTTCGGAACCCCGGGGTTCCATGCCCTTTCGGACCTTGGACGGGTCCGTGGACTCGTCCAGCAGCCTGAATTGCAGCTGGGCCGTGCCCTTGAGCAACTCCTTCACGCGCTGGGGCTCGTTCACGCCGGGAAGCTGCACCAGAACGCGGCGATCGCCCTGTTTGCGGATTTCAGGTTCGGACACGCCGTACTGGTCGATGCGGTTCCGGATGGTTTCCAGGGCCTGGTCCACGGCGGAGCGTTTGATCCTCTCACGCTCTTCACCGGGAAGCGTCAGGAGCAACGTCACGTCGCCGTTGGCGGCCTTCCCGGATTCGGTGGCCAGCTCCGGGAAGTTTTCCCCGAGCATGGTGTCGAAGGCCTGCCGCGACTGCTGGCCCTTCAGGGTGATTTTGAGCCCCGTGCCGTCAACCAGCTCGAGGTCCGAGTAGCGGATGTCCTTGTCCCGGCGCGCCATTTCCCTGAGGTCGTTTTCGTACCGGTTCATGGTGCTGGCCACCGCCTCTTCGGTTTGCACTTCCAGGGCCAGGTGCATGCCTCCCTGGAGGTCGAGGCCCAGGTTGATGAGCCGGTCCGGCCACATGAGTTCGTCCTGGTCCCGTGTGCCGGGTTCCTCGAAAAAGTAGAATTTGACCGTGGGAAGGAGCAGTATGATCGCTGCCAGCAGCACCGCTCCCACCAGGGTCACTCGCCACGTGAAGTCTCTCAAGGCCAGAGTCCTTTCCTTGCCGTCCAGCAGGCGTAAACCCCGCGAGGACGATCACCTGTCCGGGGATTATTCCAGCAACGCCCGCCAACAGGGCGCTTATTTTTCCTTCTGGGACTTTTTGTCCGTCTTCTGTTCCTTCTGGGCGGCGGGCGGCTCGGCGGCTTCCGGGGTGGCCAGGCCCCCGATCTGGTGCCTGCTCACCTTGATCTTGACCCGGTCCGCGATCTCAAGGTCCACCACGTCCCCCTTGATGTCCACGATGCGGCCGTAGATTCCGCCGTTGGTGATGACCCGGTCGCCCTTTTTCAGGTTTTCGATCATCTGGCGGCGTTCCTTGTTCTGCTTCTGCTGGGGCCGGATGAGCAAAAAGTAGAAGATGACGAAGATGATGACCCACAAAAACAGGATGGATGGTCCGCCCCCCTGTCCGGTCTGTCCGCCGGCTCCCATCGCGTATGCTGCCTCTATCATGGCGTATTCCTCCCGGCGCGATCCGGGCGAGCGACCTACTCGCCGAACACCCGCCTGAAAATGGTGTCAATGTGTCTGGTGTGGTACTCCATGTCGAACACCTTTTCAACCGCTTCCGGCTCCATCCGGGACACGACGTCCCGGTCGGCGAGAAGCAGGTCCTTGAAATGTCCCTCGCCGGCCCACGCCTTCATGGCGTTCCCCTGCACGATCCGGTAGGCGTCCTCGCGGCTGATGCCTCCCTCGGCCAGGGCTATGAGCACCTGCTGGGAGAAGATCAGGCCGTTGGTGAGGTTGAGGTTTTTCTCCATGCGCCCGGGGTATACCACAAGCCGGCTGATGAGGCCAGTCATGCGGGCCAGCGCGAAATCCATGGCGATGGTGCTGTCCGGCGCGATGACCCGCTCCACGCTGGAGTGGCTGATGTCCCGTTCGTGCCACAGTGGAACGTTTTCGAGAGCGGCAAGGGCGTTGGCGCGGATGACGCGGGCCAGGCCGGTGAGGTTCTCGGAACCGATGGGGTTGCGCTTGTGGGGCATGGCTGAAGAGCCTTTCTGGCCCCTGGCGAAATGTTCCTCGGCTTCCAGCACCTCTGTGCGCTGAAGGTGGCGGATTTCCACGGCCATCTTCTCGACAGTGGCCGCCAGCACGGCCAGTGCGCAGAAGAACTCGGCGTGGCGGTCCCTCTGCACGACCTGCGTGGAGGCGGGGGCGGGGGAGAGGCCCATTTTTTCGCAGACGTATTCCTCGACCTCGGGAGGAATGTTGGCGAAGGTGCCGACCGCGCCGGAAACCTTGCCCGTGGCCACGCACTTCACGGCTTCCGCCACCCGCCGCCGGCCCCTGGCCAGTTCGTCGTACCACACGGCCAGCTTGAGGCCGAAGGTGATCGGTTCGGCGTGGATCCCGTGGGAACGCCCCACCATGGCGGTATACTTGTGCTCCATGGCCCGTTCCCGCACCGCCAGCATCAGCCGGTCGATTTCGGCGATGATGATTTCGCCGGCCTGCTTCAGAAGGTACGCAAACGCGGTGTCCAGCACGTCCGAGGAGGTCATGCCCATGTGGATGTAGCGGGAGTCGGGGCCGACGTATTCGCCCATGCAGGTCAGAAAGGCGATCACGTCGTGGCGGGTCTCCTTCTCGATCTCCTCGATGCGTTCCACCGTGAAATCCGCCTTTTCCGCGATGTTCCTGGCTGCTTCGGCGGGAATGCGGCCCAGTCTGGCCATGGCCTCGGCAGCCAGCACCTCGACCTTGAGCCAGGCCCGGTACTTGCTCTCGTCCGTCCACAGACGGCCCATCTCCTCCCGGGTGTATCTCGGTATCATGTTCCGTTTACCTTGCTGTATTGTTCCCGGGTTCGCTCACACAAAAAGGCGAATGCGAGATTCGCCCTTTGGTGGAAAACCCGGATTTTCTGGCGGGCGGTCACGGCGGCTGTCCCGGATCATTGCTCGGGCGGCAGCCACAGGGTGTCGCCGTCAAACCGTATCATGTCCATGTTACGGTAATCGAGGGCCTGCAAAAGCTCGAACACCTCGGTCATGTTGTACACGACGACCTTGCTTCTGGGCTGGATCAGGTCAAGGTCGTTTTCCAGGCGGCCGGTCCGCAGGTTATAGATGAACACCAGGTTCTCCGAGAACTTGAGGATTTTTCCGACTCCGGAACTGTATCCCGATTCCTTAGGTTCATCGGCGGTGGGCGACAGCTTGACGCCCTTGCTGGCGAAATGCTCCTTCAGCAGGCGGAAGTGGATGTTCCAGATGTTGTCTCCGGGCTGCACGACGTGGACGCCGAATTCGTCGCCTTCTCCCTGGCGGCCCTCTATCTCTCCCAGTTCACGCTCGCCCAGTTCACGCTCGACGATCTCGCCACGCTCCACGCGCACGTCCTCGATGATCTCGCGCATGGGCACGGTCTTGCCGCCGACCCTGATGGACTCGTCCGGGTTGATGATCATGTCCAGGCTTTCGTCGATACCGTATTTGTCCTTGCGCTCCTCCATGAGCCTGGACGTCTCGGTGTCACCCTCGCCCGTCATCCTGTCATAATCGATGACCTTGCCGGAACCCTGTTCCGGTCCTCCTTCCGTACCCTCGGCCGTCGCTCCCCCGGGAGGGGGCGCCACCTCCGTCACCCTGGTGGTGGACTCGGGCCACAGAACGATCGCGAGTATGCCCACGAATACGAAAACGGCAACGATGACGGCCGCTACACCCGCATTCCTTTTCAGATTCCGGCTCCGTCCGTTTTCTTCTGGGGGCATCTCTAACCTGGCCCGGCACTGGGGTTTCTGGTTTTCCGGGTGTGACCAGCCGGGAGCCTGCCGGACATTCCGGCGGGCGGGTGTGTTCAGCCGTACAGGAAAACCCGACAGGTGTCAACCGGCCAGCAGGGCGACCTGCCGACCGGAATTACGCCGGACTGCTACCGGGCCTGCTCGGCCTTTTGTTTCATCTTTTTTTCAAGCGCCACGAAAAAGCGGCCGGAAAGCTGCATCACCACCTGGAGCACGCCCAGGACGATGAAGATGCCGACGAACCGGACGAGAAGCGTGCTGAGGGCAAAGGACCAGAAGCCCTCGTCCCCCATCTCCATCTGGCTCATGCGATTCAGCTTCTTTTCCGCCTTCGTGAACTCCTTGGAATCGGGCACACCGTATTCGCTCGCGCTGACAAGGCAGGGGACGAACACGGCCGCGCTCACGAAAAGGGCCACCAGGACCGTCAATATACGCACAGTGGACGTTTTGGTGCGAAACGACTGCATTGTTGCCTCCTTGCCGTTAGCCGAACATTGCGATGAACATACCCGCCGCCGCCGCGCTGCCGATGACGCCGGCCAGGTTCGGACCGATGGCGTGCATGAGCAGAAAGTTCTGGCGGTCCTCCTGCTGGCCCGTGACCTGAGCCACGCGGGCCGCCATGGGCACCGCCGAAACGCCGGCCGCTCCGAGGATCGGGTTGATCTTTTCCTTGAGGAAAAGGTTCATTATCTTCACCGTGATGACTCCGCCCATGGTGCAGATGGCGAAGTCGATCAGCCCGAAGCCGAAGATCAGAAGCGGCTTTGGGCTCAAAAACTTGTCAGCGAACATGGTCGCGCCGACCGACACGCCCAGAAAGATCGTCACTATGTTCATGAGCGGGCCTTCAGCCGTCTTGGCCAGCCGGTCCACAACACCGCTTTCCCTCATGAAGTTGCCCAGCATGAACATCCCCATCAGCGGGGTGACCGCCGGGATCAACAGGGCGATGACCATGAACGTGGACATGGGAAACACCATCTTCTCGATCTTGGAAACCGGACGAAGCTGCTTCATCCGCATCAGCCGCTCTTCCCTTGAAGTCATCGCCCGCACGATGGGCGGCTGGATCAACGGCACCATCGCCATGTACGAGTACGCCGCAAGGGCGTTGGCCCCCAGGAGGTTGGGCGCCAGCTTCGCCGTGAGGTAGATGGTCGTCGGCCCGTCGGCCCCTCCGATGATGCCGACCGAAGCCGCCTCCTGCAGGGAGAAGCCGAAAAAGAGAACGCCGATGAAGGTCACGAAAACACCAAGCTGGGCGCCCGCGCCGATGACCATGGTTTTCGGATTGGCGATCAACGGGCCGAAGTCCGTCATGGCTCCCAGGCCAAGGAATATGACGCAGGGGATGACTTCCCATTCGACGCCGTAGTGGTAGAATATCTCGAAAAGATGGCGCTTGCCGTTCTCGTCCATGCCCATCAGCGGCACCAGCGGGAAGTTCACGGCGATGATGCCGAAGCCGATGGGCAGAAGCAGCAGCGGTTCGTACTTCTTTGCCACGGCGAGGTAAATGAAGAAGATGCCGATGATCCACATCACAACCATGCCGGGGGTCAGATGGAACAATCCCGTCTGCGTGCGCAGAATGTCCATCACCAGAGTCCAAAATTCGTTCAGGCCCATGATGTCTCCTCAAGCTAACCGCGGTCGATGCCTGCGCCGGTCCGGGTCATGCCGGCGCTCCTTCGTCGATATGGCCCAAGCCACTGTAATGGCACATGATGCACAGGATCAGGAGCCGCAGCGGCGAAAGGGTACAGTCCTCCCTCCGTAAAGGAAGCCCGTTTGTAAAGGATGGGACGCGATGCGTCAAGACCTATTTTGGGCGTTGACGCTCCTCTCGCCGGGCAGTAGGTCGGGGTTGCCCTTGATGGTCACCGAGATGTCACGGCGCGTTTCCAGCTCCATGATCTCCCGCCGCTTTCGGTTCAGCAGGTAGTCGGCGACGTTCTCCGGCACCTCCACATCCACCTTCGCCACCGTGTCCTTGAGGGACTCCAGGCGCAGGGAACGCAGAACGGAAAGGGCCAGGGTCTCGGCGGAGGGCACCTGCCCCTTGCCCCGGCAATGGGAGCACTCGATGTAGCTGCCGAACTCGATGGAGGGACTGATGCGCTGCCTGGACATTTCCAGCAGGCCGAACTGGGAGATGCGGCCCACCTTGATGCGGGCCTTGTCCTTCTTGGCGTGGTCGCGGAGGGCCCGTTCCACGGCGGTGCGATGCTTGTGGTCGCGCATGTCGATGAAGTCCACGACGATGAGCCCGCCCAGATCCCTGAGCCTCAGCTGTCGTGCAACCTCCTCGGCAGCCTCCAGGTTGGTCTGGTACGCCGTTTTCTCCACCGAAGCCTCCTTGGTGGATTTGCCGGAGTTCACGTCGATGGCCACCAGGGCCTCCGTGGACTCGATCACGATGCTGCCCCCGGACGTCAGGGGCACCCGGCTCTCGAATATGGAGGTGATCTGGTCCTCCAGCTGATAGCGGGTGAAGATGGGCTTTGGCCCCTTGTGCTGCTTGACGATCTGGGGTTGCCTGGGCGCGATGATCTTGATGAAGTCCCTGATCTCGTTAAAGACCTGCGGATCATCCACCAGAATGCCGCTTACGTCCGGGGTGAAGTGGTCGCGGATGGACCGTATGGCGAGGCTGGCCTCCTTGTACAGAAGGCACGGGGCCTTTTCCTTGATGCCCTGCTTGTTGATGTTGTTCCACAGGCGCATCAGGTGCTTGATGTCCTTGACCAGCACGGACTTGTTGGCCTTTTCGCCGGCGGTGCGCACGATCACGCCGAAGTCCTCGGGCACGCTGGCGCTCTCGAGCGCCTCCTTGAGCCGTTTGCGTTCCTTCTCGTCCTCGATCTTGCGGGACACGCCCCGGTTCTTGCTCCCGGGCATGAGCACCACGAAACGTCCGGCAATGGAGATGTACGTGGTGAGCATGGCGCCCTTTTTCATGACGGGCTCCTTGACGATCTGTACAAGGACTTCCTGACCGTTTTTCATGAGCTTGGAGATGCAGGTGCTGCCGCTGGGGCTGTCCAGAAAATAGTCGCTGTGGATCTCGTGCTTTTGCAGAAAGCCGTGGCGTTCCGCGCCGTAGTCCACGAAAACGGCCTGCAGGCTGGGCTCGACGCGCACGACGATGGCCTTGTATATGTTGCCCCGTGTGATTTCCCGGGCCGCCGTCTCGATGTGGAACCCCTCGAGATGGTTGTCCTTCACGATTGCGATGCGGCACTCCTCGGGATCGACCGCGTTGATGAGAATTTTGGTAGACATGTGTGCTGTTTTCACCTTCCTGGAAGAAATTGGGTTTTCATGTCCGGATCAGCCAGGGGAAAGCGGGCCCGCGGAGCACTGGTCCACAAACCGGGAAGTGCTTGCGGCGGGATTTCTCACGGGTGTTCCGGGCAGGCGGCCCTGATGGGTTTGGCCGGGGCGGGAAGGGTGGCGCATGTATCTGATTTAAATGGAAATTTACTGCGTGAGGGGGATGCGCCCCCTGGCTGTGGTTACCGTTACCCGTCTCCGCGGCCCCGGGGCCGCTCCGTCCACTATTCGGTTTCCCCGCCTGCTTCCGGGGCGCGTTTCGCGCCAGTGCGGAACCGCGGGGGTCGTCGACAAATGGTATCGCGGAAGCCCGCGCCCCTTCCAAGCCGCTCCGGGGAATGCGGGGCAGGGCGGGCAACCGGTGTGTCCCTTGCGTATCCACTACTTAGAAGCAAAAGCGGAGCAAGTCAAATAATTTCTGGTATTCCAAGGGAATCCGGGACACCGGAGGCCCTGTTGCGGCTTGCCATTTTCCCTTTGGTATGGCATTAGGGGGCAGCCTTCATGGTCAATCGGCAAAGACCCAACCAAAACATTCAAGGACCGGAAATTCATGGACGAAAAGTATTCCCCTCAGCGGATCGAAGCCAGGTGGCGGAGATATTGGGAAGAGACGGGCCTGTTCGAGGTGTCCGAGGACAGGAGCAGGAAGAAGTATTACCTGCTGGAGATGTTTCCCTACCCGTCGGGCAAGATCCACATGGGCCACGTGCGCAACTACACCATCGGCGACGTGGTGGCCCGCTACAAGACCATGCGCGGCTTCAACGTATTGCATCCCATGGGGTGGGACGCCTTCGGCATGCCGGCGGAGAACGCGGCCATCGCCAACGACACCCATCCGGCGCGCTGGACATACGAGAACATCGACTACATGCGAAACCAGCTGAAACGCATGGGTTTTTCCTATGACTGGCGCAGGGAGCTGGCCACGTGCAGTCCCGAATACTACCGCTGGGAGCAGTGGCTTTTCGTCAAGATGCTGGAAAGGGACATGGCCTACCGCAAGGAAGCGGACGTGAACTGGTGCGAGCAATGCCAGACCGTGCTGGCCAACGAGCAGGTGGAGCAGGGTCTGTGCTGGCGTTGCGGCATGGAGGTGGAGCCCAGGAAGCTGAAGCAGTGGTTTTTGAAGACCACGGATTACGCCGAGGATCTGCTGCAGTACCTGGACAGGATGCCGGGATGGCCGGAAAAGGTCCTGACCATGCAGCGCAACTGGATCGGCAAGAGCCACGGCGCCCGCATCAAGTTCCCTGTGGAGCAAAGCGACATCGAAATCGAGGTGTTCACCACCCGCCCGGACACCCTGTGCGGCGCCACGTTCATGGTGCTGGCGCCGGAGCATCCCCTGGTGGAGCCCCTGTCCAGGGGATACGGCCGGGAGGACGAGGTGGACCGGTTCGTGGCCCGGGTCACCAAAGAGGAGAAGACCAGGCGCACGGCCGAGGACAAGGAGAAGGAGGGCGTGTTCCTTGGCTCCCATTGCACCAATCCGCTGACGGGTCGGCGCATGCCGATCTACACGGCCAATTTCGCCCTGATGGACTACGGCACCGGCGCGGTCATGTCCGTTCCCACCCACGACCAGCGCGACTTCGAGTTCGCGAGGAAGTACGGCCTGGACCTCGTGGTGGTCATCGAACCCGAAGGTCAGGACCTGGACGCGGACGAAATGGACGAGGCGTACACGGACGACGGCATCCTGGTCAATTCCGGCAGGTTCGACGGAATGCGCAACCGCGAGGCCATGGCCGACATCACCGAATATCTGGAACGCAACAACATGGGAAGCGCCGAGGTGCAGTACCGCCTGCGCGATTGGGGCATATCCAGGCAGCGGTACTGGGGCGCGCCCATCCCGGTGATCTTCTGCGAGGACTGCGGCATCGTCCCGGTCCCGGAGGACCAGTTGCCCGTGGTCCTGCCCGAGGACGCGGACCTGCTGGAGGGAGGCCGTTCACCCCTGCCGTTTCTGGAAGACTGGCTGGCGGTGGACTGCCCGAAATGCGGTGGGCCGGCCCGCCGGGAGACCGACACCATGGACACCTTTGTGGAATCCTCCTGGTATTTTCAGCGGTACTGTAGTCCCGGGTACGACAAGGGCATGTTCGACACTTCGGCGGTGGACTACTGGATGCCGGTGGACCAGTACATCGGGGGCGTGGAGCATGCCATTTTGCACCTTCTGTACTCCCGGTATTTCACCCGGATACTCAAGGACTTCGGCCTGTGTGACTTCAAGGAACCCTTCACCAATCTGTTGACCCAGGGCATGGTGTGCAAGGAGATCGTCACCTGTCCCACCCATGGGTACCTGTTCCCCGAGGAGATGGAGGTCAAGGGGGAACGGCGGGTGTGTAAAAAATGCGACGCCGAGGCGGAAATCGGGCCGGTTCGCAAGATGTCCAAGTCCAAGAAGAACGTGGTGGACCCCAACGACCTGCTGGACCGTTACGGCGCGGACACGGTGCGGCTGTTCTGCCTGTTCGCGGCGCCCCCCAACCTGGACCTGGAATGGAGCGAGCAGGGCGTCGAGGGCTCGGCGCGTTTTCTGAACCGGGTGTGGCGCATGGTGGCAAGGCACGAGGACGCGGTGCGGAGCGCAAAAGCCTACACCGGAGCCCCGGACGATTTGGCCCCGCCCTGGAAGGGTCTCTACCGCAAGAGTCATCAGACCATAAGGAAGGTGTCCGCCGACATCGAGGAGCGGTTCCATTTCAACACCGCCATCAGCGCGGTTATGGAGCTGGTCAACGCGGTGTACGCGCTGGAGGACGCGGACTGTTCGGGCAAAACGGCGGCCGGCGTGCTCCGCCACGCCGTGGAGTCCGTTGTGGTGCTTCTGTCGCCCATCGTTCCGCATTTCTGCGAGGAGCTGTGGGAGGTGCTGGGCAACAAGCCGAGCATCCTTCAGGTGCCCTGGCCCGAATACAGGGAGGACGCCCTGGCCGAGGACGAGGTGGTCGTCGTGGTCCAGGTCAACGGCAAGCTGCGAGGAAAGTTCATGGCCCGGCCCGACGCTCCCGAGGAAGAGATGCGGGAAAAGGCCCTGGCGGACGAGAACGTAGGGCGTTTTGTCGCGGACAGGACGGTGCGCAAGGTCATCGTGGTGCCCGGGAAGCTGGTGAACATTGTCGTGTAAGCGGATCATGACGGCAATTGCCGCGGCCGTGGCCGCGGCCCTGCTCGCGCAGGCGGGATGCGGCTACCGGTTCGCCGCCATGGGACCGGACATGCCGGTGTACGTGCGCATGCTGGAGAACAGAACCACCGAATCCGGTATCGAAAACCTGGTGACCGACGGGTTGCAAAAGGAGTTTGCCCGGTCCGGACAGTTCTCCGAGGCGCGGCGCCCAGAAGGCGCGGCCGTGCTTTCCGGGGAGGTGACCGGTGTCCGGGAATCCAGCGCCGCAAAGCGCGTGGGCGGGGAATCCACCGAGCGGAACATACGGGTGACGGTGCGTCTTGCGTTGAAGGGACGGGACGGCGTGCGGATTGCCGGGCCGCTGGAGTTCACGGAGCGGGAAACTTACGTGGTGGAGGCGGCAAGGGAGGCGACGCTGGCCCACCGGGAGCGGGCCGTGGAGCGACTTTCCCGGCGCATCGCACAAAAGGCGCGCCATGAACTCGCGGCGCGCCTTGCCGAGTGACGGATGAAACGGGAGGTGGCCGGGCAATCCCGCGGATCGCGGCTTCCTACGCCTCCAGGCTCTTGACCTGCTTCGCCAGGCGGGAGATTTTCCGGGAGGCCGTGTTCCTGTGGATCACGCCCTTGGAAGCTCCCTTGTCGATGACGCGGGTGGCGACATGCAGGGCTTCTTTCGCCTTCTCGGGCGAGTTTTCGTCCACGGCCTGGCGTACCTGTTTGACAACGTTCTTGATCCGGGTTCTCACGCTACGGTTGCGCAGGTTGCGGACCTGGTTCTGCCTGGCTCTTTTGATAGCTGACTTGTGGTTGGCCACTTATGGAATCTCCTTGGTTTGCCGGCTGCTGCCCGCCGGCCTGTATTGTGCGCTTTTTTACTTGCCCTGCCAATTAACTTGGCTTAGCATACCAACTCCGCCCCTTGGGAAGAGCACGATGCAAAATGGCGTGTATACGCAAATTCGGCGAAGTTGTCAAGCTGTTTCTGAAAGGGACGCGCCAGGAGAAACAACGGCTGTAGAAAGGCGTCGAATCCGGACAGTATTAGTGAAAAACAAGGCGGTTGATCGGAACAGAGCCGGATGAAACTAGCCATAATGTCAGACATTCACGGCAACCTGGAGGCCTTCCAGGAGGTCCTTGCCGACATGGACGAACAGGGGGTCGAGGACGTCGTCTGCCTGGGGGACTGCGTGGGTTACGGGCCGGATTCGGACAAGGTTCTGGATCTCTTGTGGTCACGCCGCATCCCTTCGGTGCTGGGCAACCACGAGGAAGCCATCTTCTCGGACGAAATCCTGAACTGGTTCAACCCCCAGGCCAGGGAAACCGTCCTCAAGATACGTTCCCAGATACCTTCCGACGCGGTGGACAGGCTGAAACAATGGCCCACCCACCTGGTCTTCCACGATGCGTGGTGCGTACACGGCTTCCCTCCGGACTCGGTGCACACATACCTGTTTCAGGCCACCAACGCGGACATCGCGGAATCCTTCGCCAACATCGAGCAGCAGATCATTTTCGTGGGGCACACCCACACCCTGGAACTCGTGGCGTTCGACGGCGAGAGGGTGGACAGTTACGGGCTGGAGGACGGCCTTGTGCTGCTGGATGAGCGGCGCTATATCGTGAACGTGGGCAGCGTGGGTCAGCCCCGTGACGGCAACAACAACGCCAAGTACGTCATCTGGGATGAGGGTCTGCACCACCTCGAGGTCCGTTTCGTTCCCTACGACATCGGCGCCACCGTGGACAAGATCATGTCCCTGGGCTTTCCCGAGGTGAACGCCCGGCGTCTCTGGTAGCCGTTCCCCCGCACCGGTGACCGGCGCGGTACCCTCGCCTCTTCCGCCGTTCATCCCCGCGAAAACCAGGGTCCGGGTGTATGGAAGTTGCTGAAATCAATACTTTGCAGTGCCCCGGCGCTGAATCGCCGGGCTCAAAAGCCGGGGTTCCGTTGCTCTGGGACGGTGTTTTATCGGGGCTCGGCGCGCCGAGTCCCTTGTGAACGGGTCACAGGTTGAAGACAATCGGCAAATACGAGGTGCGCGGCCTGTTGGGCAAGGGCGGCATGGGTGTGGTGTACAAGGTCCGGGAGCCGGTCCTGGGCAGGTTGTACGCCCTGAAGCTGCTGTCCCCTCACGAGTTTCTGGAATCTCTGCTGGGCACGGACCGGCTGAGGGAGCTTTTCCTGCGCGAGGCCGTGCTGATGGCCGGCCTGCGCCATCCCCACGTGCTGGACGTGCTGGACTACTCCGAGGCGGACGGCAGGCCCTACATCCTCATGGACTATTACTGCCACAATCTCGGCGAGATGATTGGCGAGACCTACGAACCGGACAGGCCGTCCAGGAAGCTGCCCGTGGACCGGGCCGTGGACCATGCCCGGCAGGTGCTCTCGGGACTGGCCCGCCTGCACGCCGCCGGGATCATCCACAGGGACGTGAAGCCCTGCAACGTGCTGGTGACCGACGAAAACCAGGCCCGCTTGACGGACTTCGGCCTGTCCGCCATGCACGGCGAAACCTTCGTGGGGCCCGAAAACCTCAAGGTGGGCTCGCCTTATTACGCAGCTCCCGAGCAGGAGCAGGACCCGAACCGGGCGAAAGGAACCGCCGACCTGTATTCAGCGGGCGTCATGCTGTACCGCATGCTCACCGGCGTACTGCCGGAATCCGGCGCACCTTCTGCGAGCGAGGCCAATCCGGACCTGTCCGCTGAGTGGGACGACTTCCTGGAAACGGCCATGGCGCCCGCGCCCGGGAACCGCTTCCAGTCCGCCGCGGACATGGATGCCGAGCTGGCCCGCCTGTACGCCCGGTGGCGGGACCGGCGGGACAGTATGTGCCTTCTATCCCGGGGCGATACCGCCGCGCTGCTGCCGCCCGCCTCGCTGCCCCTGCGTTCGGACCCGGTCAGGATACACCCGAAAAACGCCCGCGAATTCTTCGGCATGGACGATCTGTGGCGGCCCGAAACCTATGTGGAAAACGCCTTTGAGCCCCGGCCGGACGGCACGGTGTACGACGCGGCCACCGGCCTGTTGTGGCAGGCTGCCGGAACTCCCTATACAGTGAATCTGGAGGAGGCCCGCAAGGCTGTAGCCACGCTATGCAGGGAGCAATTCGCCGGCCGGGACGACTGGCGCCTGCCGACGGTGGACGAGCTTGTCACGATTATGACACCCCCGCCCCAGGGCGGGGACTGGTGCATCGAGCCGGTGTTCTCCCGGGGCCAGCGATGGCTGTGGAGCGCGGACCGGGCTTCCTTTGTCACCTCCTGGTTCGCCAACGTGGAACTGGGGTATCTTTCCCGCCAGGATCATACCGCGTTTCTCCACGTGCGCGCCGTGGCCTCCGCATGATCTTTGTCAGGGGTGCGCGAATGCGATTGCGGCCCCGCCCGGGCTGTGCTAACAGCCCGTTGAAAAGCTCGGAATTGGCAGCCTGTTCAAAAACGAGGAGATGCAAGGCGCGCGAATTTCGAGGAGTAAGGCGTACTTACGGTACGTCGCATCGACGGGAAATGAGGCGCAACGCCGCAGATCGCGTTTTTCAACAGGCTGCTAACGCTCATTCTGAAACGAACCGCGACACGGAGGCAGCATGTCCGACAATGCCAGCGCATCTGACGTGAAAAGGGCGGCGCGGGAGCACGTTGAAGGTCTTGTGGACGCCGGGCACGACGAGTACCGGGTGTTCGGCGTGCTCGAGTCGCCGGGGTTGCCCGCCCAGGACCTCGAAGCCGCGCGCCGTGCCGCGGCAAGGGTGGTCGGGACAAGTTTCGGTAGGGATCTGAACACGGGCAGGGGGCTTCCCCGCGCCGTGGAGGCCCTGCTGGCCGCCTGTCCGGAGGCGCCGGCCTGGGTGTTTGGCCAGTGGGCCGAATGCGTGGAGCTGGCCGCGGCCGACCCGAAGGCCGCCGCACGGGTCGCCACGGAGTTTTCCACGCTGGTCCATCCCGGTGCGGTGCGCCACAAGGAAGCCTATGCCGCGTTTTTGAAGGTATTGGTGGAAAATCACCTTGGCGAGGCGTTCGACATCATCGGCCCTGTCCGCGCCGGGCTGGACGAACGCGGCCCGGACGAGGAATACGCTGAGTACCTGCGCTTTGTCACCACCTACGCGGACATGTTCGCGGTAAAGAGCCTGAAGCTGCTGGTGCCCATGTTCGAGGTGTTTTTCGCCTCCATGGACAAGGGCTTCCGGGATGAATTTCTGGCTCGTTTCTGCTTCGACAACCTGCTAGGGGATCGGCAGGCGGAAAAGGCCGTCATGGGCATGGCCAAAACCCGCGGACGGCTGGATCCGTCCCTGGCTCCCGCGTTTTTGCGGCTGGCGTTCACCGTGGCCAGGGCGTCCTTCGGCAGCGCCTCCCACGTGGCCGGGAGGGCGGGGCTGGACAAAAAGGTCGCCCGTATCCAGGAAAACCTGCGACTGGCGTACCTCGAAAGGTTCACGGACATCGTGGCGAACGCCGGAATCGGGTTGATCAACCATTGCCTGTCCCGCATGGCGGACGCATACGCCCGGGAAGGCGCGCGCGCGGACAACCGCTATACGGTGGCGGCGGAGCTTGCACGGGAATACGGCGGCCACGCTGCTCGCACGTGGCTTGGGATCTGACAATCATCAACGCGGCGCGCCGGCGCCGCGAAACCATGAAGAGGTGGCGGACATGGATTTCAGCGAAATGGAAAAGGACGAACTGTTTTTGACGGTGGAGCGCGCCCTCAAGGCCAAGGGGGTCTACGACGTGCGGGAGACCTGGAGGCAGACGGCGGCACGGATCAGGGACGAGGACCCGGACCTGGCCGGCATGCTGATTCGCGCCGAAGAGCGGTGGGACGAATTGCAGAACTGATCCCGGATATTCGCGGGGCGCCGTTCCCGGCGCCCCGCTCCCCGCTTCCCCGTTCTTCGCCCTGATTCCGTATCTCCTTTTGCGATATGCCACACCCGGCAGGGCAGCGGTCCCGCTACACGCCTGTATCGCCTCGCCCGCGCCACCCGTTTTCGGGTTAACGAAGGCCCCGGAGGCGGGCTGCAACGGGCCCGGCCGATTATCCCGGGGCTTGATTCTTTCGATGGAATGTGCCATCCTGACACTATATACTGTTATTCAACCGGAATTATGCGCCGAAATTGCGCGTACGAATCAGGGCGCGCCAACTCCCATGTCCGCGCGAGCGGAAGGAACATGCGAAAGCCCGGAAAACATTCGGAGCATTCCGACACTGCGCCCACCACCCGGATGCAGGTGGGGCGATACCGGTTTTCCTGTACCTGCACAAACGGCGGCCATGTCCCGTCCAACCTGGGATTCGTGCTTCGCAGGTCACTGGGCAATTCCATGAAGGCCGTCGTCTGTTCGGACGGCGACAGGCATTGCCCGGACTGTTCCCTTTCCGCACGCTGCACCTATTGCAGGGTTTTCGAGGACGCCCGCACGGACCACGGCCATTACGCCATGGTGGCCTCGCCGCCCAAACCCTTTGTGATCACTCCGGACCATCCCCCCGGCGTACAGGCCCCGGGCAACGGCCGTTTCGGCTTTGATCTCGTATTGCTGGGCAGGACGGACGAAACCCTGGGGCATTTCTACAAGGCCTTTTCCCACATGGGAACCAGGGGGGTCATGGCCTCCCCGGGCAGTCAACGGGTTGCCTTCGCCGTGGAAAACCTGGCTTCCGGCGGCATGGACGTGCTGGCCAAAACAGGCCGGCTCACATTGCCTGAAATACCCGCCAAATGGGTGACATGGCCGCCGGAACCCGCACCCGCCGAACACGTCGCCCGCTGTACTGTTCACATGTTGACGCCGATGAAAATCCCCTTTTCCAGGCATTTCGTTACGGACCTGCCCTTTCGGGACCTCATGGAGGCCGTCGTCGGACGCATGGAAACCCTCTTCTCCTATTACGGGGAGGGCGGGCTCGACGTGGATCGCGACAGCCTACTGGACATGGCCGGTCAGGTCCGGGTCGCGGACTCCAGGCTCAAGTGGCATGGATGGCGGCAGCGACTGCCGGGAAGGGTCGATCGCGAACCCATGGCGGGACTAATGGGCACCGTGACATATCAAGGGCCCGTGGCGGCTCATCTGCCCCTGCTGCGGATGGCCGCCGAAGTCCACGTTGGCAGGGACGCCTCGGCGGGATGCGGAAAAATACGCGTTGACGAGAAATGACGCGCAACGCCGCAGATCGCGTTTTTCAACAGGCTGTTACACACTCGAATGTATCCAGCGAGGACATGACATGAACAAGGTGTTGAAGATCATACTCATCCTGGCGGGCGTGCTGGTTGCGCTCATCGTCGTGGCGGTGATTGCCGCGTACATCCTTATCGATCCCAACGAGTTTCGTGAGCCCATCTCCAAAGCGGTCAAGGAGAAGACGGGACGCGAACTCACGTTCCATGGCGATCTCAACCTGTCCGTCTTTCCCTGGATCGCGGTTTCGGTGGATCCCGTGTCCCTGGAAAACGCGGAGGGCTTCGGCGACAAGCCCATGATGCGGCTGGAAGGGGCCAGTCTGCGGGTCAGGTTGCTGCCCCTGTTCGGCGGCAACGTGGAGGTGGGCAAGGTGGTCCTGGACGGGCTGACGCTGAACCTCGCCAAAAAGGAGGACGGTACGAGCAACTGGGATGATCTCACCGAGGCCGCCACCACCGAGACCACCACCACGACCGAACCCGCGCCTGCGCCGTCAGGGGAAGGTCGCCCAATGGGATCCCTCACCGTGGAAGGCGTTACGATCACCGAGGTGAACATCAACTATCGTGACGGGGAAAAGGTCTCGGAGTTCCACCTGAAGGACGCGTCCGTGAACGTGGGCAAGCTGGAACCGGGCAAGCCGTTTGACGTGGACATGAGTTTTACCCTGGACAGCACAAATCCAAACTTCACCACCGACGTGGCCCTGAACGGCACCGCCATGGTGGATACGGAAAAGCAGGTCTACACGTTCAGCGTGGCGAGCCTTTCAGCCGAGGGGTCGGGGAAGGACCTGCCCGTGGAAAGGTTCAACGCGGACATGTCCGCGGAACTCCGCGCCGAGCAAAAGGCGGACCTCGTGAAGGTCTCCGGTCTGAATTTCAACGCCGCGGCGAGCGGCGGCGCGCTTCCGGATGAAGAGGTCAAGGCTGCGGTCAAGGCCGACATCACCGCCCACCCAGAGGCGGGTACGGCGACCATCAGCGGCATCGACGCCACCGCCGCCGGTGTCAACCTGACCGGCAAGGTGGACGCGAGAAACATCAACAAGGCTCCGGCCTATTCCGGCGCCCTGAACGTGGCCACCTTCAATCCCGGGGACGCCCTAGGCAAACTGGGGGTGAAGCTGCCGCCCATGTCCGATTCCGAGGCCATGACCAAGGCCAGCGCCGAGACGGAGTTTTCCGGGACCCAAAACAGCCTGGACGTGAACAGGCTGGTTTTGGCGATCGACGACACCACGGCCAAGGGCTCGGCGGCTGTCCGGAACTTCAGCCAGCCCGCGATCACCTTTGATTTTGCCGTGGACAAACTGAACGCGGACCGGTACCTGCCTCCCAAGGCGGAAAAGAAAGAGGAGAAAAAGGAAGGCAAGGGCGAAAAGGGCAAAACGGAACTGCCTACCGAACAATTGAGAAAACTGGACGTGAACGGGGAGGTGTTCATCGCCCAGCTCACCTTCAAGGGGACGAAATCCGAGGACGTGGACGTCGTCATCTCGGCAAAGGACGGGCTGCTCCAGATCAAGAGCGCCGACCTCAAGGCTTACGGTGGAACCATGGACGCCAGCGCCTACATGGACGTTCGCGGCGACACGCCCGAGTTCAATTTCAGGAACATGGTGAAAAGCCTGGCCTTCGGCCCTCTGCTGTTGGACCTCGTGGGCAAGGAGACCCTGACCGGGGAGGGCGGCCTGAACATGGACCTCACCACGCGTGGCCTGGACGCGAAACAGATGCTCAAGGCGCTTGACGGCAACGCCTCCCTGTCCCTGGCCAACGGCACGGTGCGGGGCATCAACATAGCCAAGATCATCAGGAACGCCACGGCACTGCTAAAGGGCCAGCAGCTTGCCGCGGACGAGCCGGACACCACGGACTTCGTGGGACTTTCCGCGGGGTTGAACATCAAGGACGGGGTCCTGCAAAACAACGACCTGTCCCTCGAGTCGCCCATTCTGAACGTACGGGGCGAGGGTATGGTGGACCTGGTGGGGAAAAAGGTGGACTATCTTCTCAACACGTCGGTGGTGGGGGACCTGAGCAGGAAGGTGGACATGGTAAAGGGCGTGGACCTGTCCAACGTCACCGTGCCCATAAAGGTCTCCGGAAGCCTTACGGACCTGAATTACCTGGTGGATCCCAAGACCCTGGTCAAGGAGCTGGCCCGGAAGCAGGGCAAGCAGTTGCTCCAGGACAAGCTGGATGAGCAATTCGGGGACAAGATGCTGGACGCGGGAGGCAAGAGCGGCGGCGCCGCCGGCGCGGGCGGCAACCTGCTGGACAGCGTCCTGGGTGGCGGCAAGTCCCAGCCCGCGCAGCAGGCCCCGGCGGAGACGCAAAAGCCGGACGCCCAAACCGACGCCGAAGAGACCGGGTCCGCGCCGTCCAGGGAGGAGAAGGCGATGGACGCGGTGAAGGGATTGTTCGGAAACTAGAGAGTGGAACGGATTTCCGGCCCGGGGCGCCCCCCGGGTCGGAGCCTTTGGCCCTGCTGCGAAGAATCGAGGCCTTCCTTTGTCCCGCCTGAAACAGGCGCCGTGTTCACGCGGTTCTCATACCAGCTCCAGAATCCGTTTCGTCGTGTATTCCCCCACGTCGGCCAGGCCGTCCACGGGCATGTGGCAATTGCAATTGTTGGAGTACAGGCACGTCGCCGAGGCCGGGAAGTCCTCGTCCGCCTCGTAGAAGAGGTAGCACAGCGCGATCTTGGGAAGGGGCGTGACCACGAAGGCGAAGTCCGCGCTGACGCCGGCCGGGGCCTCGATTCCTCCCAGGTCGTCCACGATCTGTCCCGATGCGGCGTGGATGGCGTCCACCCTGGGTATCAGCGGGCGCTCCGTGTTGGCGGCGAATGCGCCGTGGTAGGGCATGGTTCCGGGCAGGTCCTTGTAGGACAGCATGGGTTCCAGAACCAGGGATTCCGTGGAGGCATTTACAGCGTACAGGGACACCAGGACTCCGAGCACCCCGGTTTCCGGCTGGCCGTTCAGGATCACGCCGCCCGGCGTCACGTCGCAACTCCTGCCAAACGCCCGGAAACGATAGACCCCGCCGGCCTCGACAGCCCCCATCCGCGGGGCCATGTCTGCCGCCCCGGTGGAAAACGCCCTGTCCAGGTTGTTCCTGATGATCTCCGCGTAGTTCGTGCTCATCGGATGTTTTCCTTTCCGTTGTTTTGCAATGGCCGCACCATGCCATAACTTCCCCTTGTGGAGCAAGTTCGGCCCACGCGGCCCGCATGATTTCGTCCCCGTTGTTTACGAACGGTCCATCCGGGAGTATATTGACGATCTCCTGTTCCTGATGCCGTAATTTGTCTCCGGCGCGGCCCGTGGCCCGTCTTAAAGGACAAAACCGTCTGCGTCGCATATGAAGGGGGACGCCTCGTTCCATGAAGATAGCTTTCGTATTCAATCCGTTTTCCTACAAGCTCCACGAAGAGAACCTGCGCATCGTCCAGCGGTATTTCGGCCTGTTTCCACCGCTTTCCATGTCCTGGGTCGCGGCCATAGCGGAGAAGGCCGGCCACCAGGTGGAGTTCGTGGACGCCCGTACGCTGGGGTTGTCGCCGGACGACGTTGTGCGACGGTTGCGGCGTTTTGCGCCGGACATGGTGGGATTCATGATGACCACCTACATGTTCCGGGAGACCCTGGAATGGATTCGCCACGTGAAAAACGGGATGCCGGGGGTGCGGGTGATCGTGGGCGGCTACAACCTGCGGGTGTACCCCGAGGAATCGGTGATGCCGCCGGAGATCGATTTCGGCTGTTTCAACTCCGCATATTACACCGTCCCCGGGCTGCTGGCCGCCCTTGAGAACAATTCCCCCCTGGACGAGGTGCCCGGTCTCATCTACAAGGACAACGGCAGGATCATCCAGACGCCCTACGGCAAGGACCCGGATTTCAACGATTATCCCAACCCGGCCCGCCACCTGTTGCCCAACGAGCTGTATGCCGAGTTTCCCACGGAGCGCAAGAACTTCACGGTAATGGTCACCAGCAAGGGTTGCCCCATGCAGTGCAAATTCTGCGAGGCGCGCGCAACGCCCTACAACCCGCGGAGCATACAGACCGTGGCGGACGAGATCGAGGAGTGTTACCGCGAGTACGGCATTCGGGAGATCGACATCTTCGACTACGAGTTTCTGGTGCAGCGAAAGCGGGTCATGGGCATCTGCGACGAGATCATAAACCGCGGGCTGGACGTTCTGTGGGCGTGCCGGGCGCGGGTGGACTCCGTGGACGAGGAACTGCTCAAGAAGATGAAGGAAGCCGGGTGCGGCCGCATCTACTTCGGTCTGGAATCCGGCGTGCAGGCGGAGCTTGACCGGGTGAACAAGGGCATCACGCTGGAAAGGATCCGCGAGTCCGTCAGCATGACCCGGAAGGCCGGGATCAAGACGCTGGGGTTTTTCATGACCGGCCTGCCCGGCGACACCCGGGAAACCACGGAGCAGACCGTCAAATTCGCCACCAGCCTGGGGCTCGATTACGTGCAGTTTTCCAAGACCACGGCCAAGCCCCTTACCACCATGTGGGCGGACCTGGTGCGGGACACGGGGCATGACTACTGGCGGGAGTACATCCTGGGCAATGCGGAGGAGGCCCCGCTTCCCCGGCCGTGGACGGAATTGACCAACGACGAGATCGACGAGTTGACCAACCGGGCATACAAAAGGTTCCACAGCAGGCCGTTATTTTTGTTGAGGCACGCGCTCCAGGTGCGTTCGTTCGACGAGTTCAAGAGAAAGTTCCTGGCGTGGCTGGAAATGCGTTTTCGTCAGGAGGACGTGTCGCGGCCGGACGATCATTTTTCCGCGTACGGCGAGAACGAGCGATTGCGCAGGCGTTTGCGCGAGATGCGGAATTGATGACCCGGGGCGGCAGGGGCATGTCGAGCTTTGCGGCAGGTTGGGCCCAGGCCGCGCCCGCGCGGCCGGACCCGACATGGAGGTTGTAGGCGTCGATGAGCGAACATCATGAGCCCCGGCGCTGAACCGCCGGGCTGAACCTGTAGCGCCCCTCCGGGGCGCGGAGGCCGGCCTTTTTCCATGTGCCCGGAACCGCTACTGGATTCCCCGTTCGCGGCCACCTTCCAGGGCGCGGAGGCCGGCCTTTTTCCATGTGCCCGGAACGGTGTCCGATGCCGCCGAACAAGGATGTGGCAAAATCATTCGTCATCCCCGCGAAAGCGGGGACCCAGATGTGCGGAATAGTTTGAACTTTATGGTTTTCCGGCTTGCAGGGGGGAAGTCGAAGCCCGGGAGCGCCTTTTTGTGCCGGGGTTGAAACCCCGGCCTGATTGCTTCCGTCCCACCGGGACGGGTTCGTGCCGGTGTTCATCGGATCAGGTGAAGGCGCGGCCCTGGAGGGGCCGTACAGGTTCAGCCCGGAGGTTTAGCAGCCCGTTGAAAAACTCGGAATTTGCAGCCTGTTCAAAAACGATGAGAT
>JBKHBM010000031.1:0-42260 GCA_046542385.1 Desulfatibacillaceae bacterium
CCCGATTTATGGGGTTCTTGAAAGTTGCTTCAATATTTTCGTCACGGATTCAGGTACCAGTAACGTTTAGAGCCCGCCCCCGGCTGGGGGCGGGAAGGGCCAGGACCATTCGCGGGCGCCTTCGGGCGCCCGCTTTGCGTGGGAGTTTTCCCACCATCCCGGCCGGGGTCTGGCCCGGCCTTCCGATTCCCGCCCCACGGGCCTGCTTTGACCCCGCAACCACTCCGCACGAGACCTGTCCCCGAATTCAGGGGGCAGGTCAGGAGATTCGGCTCGCCCCGGGTTTCCGACCGCCCTTTTCCAGCAGATCCGCCGCTATCCTCGCGCACTGCGTGGAGGCGCCGGGACCGCCAAGCCTCTGCCGGACCCGGGCCAGACCTTCCCGGATGCGGTCCAGTTCCCCGGGGTTTTCCAACAACTCCACCACCTTGTCCGAAATGTTTTCCGGCGTGGCGTCATACTGCAGAAACTCCGGTACCAGGCCTTCGCCGGCGATCAGGTTGACCAGCCCCACGTGTTCCACACGGATCAGGGCCCTGGCCACCCAGTAGCTGATACCGGACATCCGGTACATGATGACCATGGGCGTGCCGGCCAGGGCCGCCTCCAGGGTCACCGTCCCGGACGCGGTCACCACCAGGGTGCTCTGTCCCAGAACCCGGTCGATGCCTTCCGGCCAGACCTCCACGCCCCCCATCCCGGGATTGCGTTCCCTGGCCTTCGCCACCATGCCTTCCACCAGAGACCGGTCCACGGTGTAGGGGACGGGAATGGCGAAACGGGCCATGGCCACCCTCTCCGATATCCGCGCCGCGGCGTCCAGCAGCACCGGCAGATGCCTTGACACCTCTCCATGCCGGCTTCCGGGCAACAGGCCGACCAGCTCGCCCGATACCTCGCTAGGGGTATTGCGCCAGATGCCGGACTGCTCGGCTCCGTCGCTGTCCAGCAGGGGGTGCCCCACGAAGGTTACCGGGACGCCGTGATCACCGTAGAAATCCTTTTCAAAGGGAAGAATCACGGCCATGTGGTCGACCCGCTTGCGAATCTTGCGCACACGGCCCCCACGCCACGCCCATATCTGCGGGCTGATGTAGTACAGCACCGGTATGCCCAGCTTACCGGCCTCCCTGGCCACCATGAGGTTGAACTCCGGAAAGTCCACCAGGATCAGCAGGTCCGGCCGTACCTGGTGAAGGACCTCCCTGGCAAGCAAAAGCCCCCTGTAAATGGTGCCGAATCGGGCCGCGATTTCCGTCAGCCCCACCACGCACAGATCCCGTGCGTCCACCAGTATGCGGACCCCGGCCGCCTTGAGGCCCTGCCCCCCGATGCCGCAGTAATAATGGCCCGGCGAGATTTCCTTGAGCTTTTCGATGAGCCGGGCGCCGTGATGGTCCCCAGAGGCCTCTCCGGCGATGATCATGACGCACTTTTGCCTGTCCGGTGTTTCCATGGGGGCCTTGTTGTAAATGGAGTGCGCGGGTACTCGGGCCGGGGCGACCCGCCGAATGCCTCGGGCATCAGGCGGACCCCGGGAACAGGTGTGACGCGAAGCCGCCTCCGGCAACCGGTTACCTGGAGGAAATCCTGCTGGCCGTCTTTTGTATCTGATCCATCACGGTAATCGCCGCGGCAAGGGCGTCTCTTCCAACCTGCCCGGAAACGGCGGGTTGTTCACGCACCCTCACGCAATGGACAAAGGAGCGGATCTCGGCGTCCAGGGCGTCTCCCTGATCAAAGGTCAAATGACGAATGTCCGTGCCCGGAATCAGGCTGTCGGACGGACCGTCGGCCAGCCTGACGATGGTGATCTCCCTGGATGAAAAGTCCACGGAGATGTAGGCGTCCTTCTGGAATAACCGGATCTTGCGCTCGTTCTTCAAGGATATGCGGCTGGAGGTGATGTTGGCCACGCACCCGCTTTCAAATTCCACCCGTGCATTGGCAATATCCACGTGATCCGAGGCGACGGCCGCTCCGGCGGCGTGGATATGCCTGATGTCGGAGCTGGCGAAGCCCAGGATGAGATCCAGGTCATGGATCATGAGATCGAGCACCACCGATACGTCGGTGCAGCGGGGCTTGTAGATGGCCAGCCTGTGCGCCTCGATGAACAGGGGCTGGCTGATGACTTCGTCCAGGGACACCACGGCGGGGTTGAAGCGCTCCAAATGGCCCACCTGGATGATCCTGCCCCGTTCCCCGGCCACGCCGATGAGTGCGTCGGCCTCGGCGAGGGACGTCGTCATGGGCTTTTCTATGAGCACGTCCACGTCGTGTTCCAGGAAGTCCCTGGCGACCTGGTAATGCAGCGGTGTGGGCACGGCGATGCTCACCGCGTCCACCCTGCCCAGCAGGTCCCTGTAATCGGCATAGGCCGTGGTCCCGCACTCCAGGGCTGACTCCCCGGCCCGTTCGGTGTCGACGTCCACCACGCCCACCAGTTCGACGTCATCCATGGCCGCGTACTTCTGGGCATGGAACCTCCCGAGGTATCCGGTGCCTATGACGGCGGCCCGCAGGACTTGCGGTGATTTTGTCATTATTCCCCCACTCCCATGAGGGCGATGCCCAGTTCGTCGGCAAGCGACACCGCGCTGTCCTTGTCGAAGACGATGGACCTGCCCGCCTCCACCGCCAGGACCGAGGCTCCCGCGGCGGCAAGGGTCCGGACGGTGTCCAGGCCACAGGCCGGGAGGTCGAACCTGGGGTCCTGGTTGGGTTTGCAGACCTTCACCACGACGCAGCCGTCTCCGGCCAGTTCCCCTCCGCGGCGGATGGTGGCGTCGGTGCCCTCGATGGCCTCCACGGCCACCACCGAACCCTTTTTGACCACCACGCACTGGCCAACGTCCATCTCGCCGATCTTCCTGGCCACGTTGAAGCCGTGGGCCACGTCGGCGGCCTGCTCGTCCGACAACGGCGTGCCGGTCCATAACCCCGGGGGAGCCAGTATCTCGGGCAAAAGCCACGTTGACGGGCGGATGGCGATCCCCTGTTCCTCAAGGGCGGTCGCAAAGGCCCGCAGCACGCTGTCGTCCTGGGTGTGGTCCAGCGTCGCCAGGACCCTCAGTGCATGCTCGTCAAGGCGCAGATCCCCGAAAGCGCGCACCTTGTGGATTCCGCCGGCCATCACCGCGTCCCGTACGCCGTGCCCGGCGAAAAAATCGAATATCCTGCCCAGCTCGCCCAGATGCACCCAGACGACGCCGTCCAGGCACTCCTCCAGTACAGGCTCTGTTTCGTTCACATGCGCCGCCGCGTATACCGAGAATCCCCGCTTTTTGGCGGCGGTGGCAAAGAGCACGGGAAACTGGCCGTATCCGGCCACGATACCCACCTTGCGGACATTATCCGCTTTCGCATTGCTCGTATCCAAGAATATCTCTTCCATCAAACGGGGGAGGTAGGCCCGCGAACGGGTCAGGGTGCGCGCGCCGCCAGGTTCCGTCCGCCCGGGGTGTCAACCTCTCAGGAAACCGCGTTCCGACGAGGTCAGAAACTCCAGAAAGTATCGGACCTCTTCGCCGGGTTCCACTTCGGCCTGAACCCGCGCGATGGCCTCGTTGAAGGTGATCCCTATTCGAAAGATGATACGGTACGCGCGCTTCAGACGGGTCAGGGCATCCTCTGAAAACCCCTGACGCTTAAGCCCCACCTTGTTGAGACCATGGAGTCTGGCCCGGTGTCCTTCGGCGATGACATAGGGAGGGACGTCCTTGGTGATGCCGGACTTGCCGCCTATGAAAGCGTAGTTGCCCACCCTGACGAACTGGTGGATGGCCACGAGGCCGCCGATGGTGGCGTGGTCGCCCACGGTGATGTGGCCGGCCAGGGTGGCCGCGTTGGCCAGGACGTTGCCATTGCCCAGGCGGCAGTCGTGGGCCACGTGCACGTAAGCCATGAGCATGTTGCCCTCGCCGATTTCCGTCACTCCGCCCCCGAAATCCGTGCCACGGTTGACCGTTACGAACTCGCGAATGAGGCACCGGGGACCGATGCGGCACCAGCTTTTTTCACCACCGAAACGAAGAGCCTGGGGAGGACCGCCCAGGGCGGCGTGGTGATGGATCTCGCAACCCTCGCCTATGGTGGTGTACCGGTCCACGGTGACGTGGGAGCCCAGCCTGCATCCGTCGCCGATTTCCACCTCCTGGTCGATGACGCAGTACGGGCCGATGAAGACGTCCCGGCCGATTTTCGCTTCCGGATGGATTATGGTCGTCGGGTGAATCATGGTTTCTCTCCGAGGGCCCAGAGCCGGCGTGTCACCGGAGAAGCGCCCGAATATCGTCACGCGCCGACAGCGCGTTTGCCGCTTGAAGGCTCGGGAGGTGGACGCCTCCGTGTGCCGGGAGCGATGGCACAGAATCGTGCCGCGATCAGCCCCCATCCTTGTGTTCCAGTCGTTTGACCCGTTTTTCCAGTGCCAGCAGCGTGCGCCGCAGTTCGGGGAGCCTGCCCAGCACGGACTGCACCCTGAGCCACTGCCTGTGCGGCATGGCCGGGGTCCCGGTGACCACTTCGCCGCCCGGAATGGAGCGGCTCACGCCGGACTGGGCGACCACCACCGTGTTGTCGCCGATTTCCACGTTGTTCGCCACCCCGACCTGCCCGGCCAGTATCACGTGCCGGCCTATGGTCACGCTGCCCGAAACTCCCGCCTGGGCCACGAGCAGGGTGTCCTCCCCCACGGTCACGTTGTGGGCCACGTGCACCAGGTTGTCCGTCTTCACTCCCCGCTGCAGCCAGGTCCTTCCGAACGTACCGCGATCCAGGGCGCAATTGGCCCCTATCTCCACGTCGTCGTCCACCTGCACGATCCCCACGTGATGTATCTTGTTGTACCGCATGCCGTCCGGCGCCCAGCCGAACCCGTCGGAGCCGATGACGGTGCCGGCGTGCACTGTGACACGATTGCCAATGGTGCAGCGTTCCGCCACGGTGACGTTGGGGTGCAGGGTGACGTCGTCGCCCAAAACCACCCCGTGGCCCAGCACGACGCCGGGATGCAACTGCGCCCTGTGGCCGATGCGGACATCGCGACCCACGACTACGCCGGGGGCGATTCCCGGGTCGTCACCGCAGACCAGGTCCTCTTCCACGTGGGCCTTCGGGCTGATGCCCGACCATGGCCTTGGCAGGGGGTGGAAACAGGCGATGGCCCTGGAGAAGGCGAGGTAGGGATTGTCGGACCGGATTACGGGTTTGTCCCCGGCGTCCGCGCCGGGGGGCACGATCACGGCGCCGGCCGAGGTTTCGTCCAGCCGCGTCAGATAGGACGCGTTCATGGCACAGGTCAACTCGCCGGGACCGGCTTCGTCGAACGGCCGAACCCCGGTTATCCGCATGTCGGGCCGGATTTCGGCCTTGCCTCCCACGAGCCCCGCGATCCGTTCCAGGGTCATGGGGGCGGGCCGCTTGTTTTCACTGGACAAATCCGTGGGCATGCTAGTTCTTCTGTTTGGAGTACCTCTCGTTGTACTCGTTTATGAGAGCGTCGGTCAGGTCAAAGGCGTTCTGAAAAAAGAGGATGCCCCCCTCGCGCTTTTCCATGATGAGGTCGTAATCGCCCTCCCGGCCCATTTCCTCCAGTATGGCAAAGGATTCGTCGCGAATCCGGTTGGTCAGCCGGGCTTCCATTTCCCGGAATTCCTCCAGGTACCTCTTCTGGGCGAGCTTGATGTCGTTGATTGCGATCCTCAGTTCGCGCTCCCTCTGCTCGCGGGTATCCCGGTTCATAACCGCGAGACCCTGCTCCAGGTTGTTGCGCATTTCCCGGATTTCCTGCTCCTGCGTGGTCAACCTGGACTCCATCTCCTCGCCCCTGGCCTTGAGCCTGGCAGTGGCTTCCTTGCCCGCCACGGAGTTGTCCAGCACCTTTTGCATGTCCACGACGCCGACCCTGGAGGCCTGGGCGGCTACCCCCGGAGCCAGCCCGAAAGCCAGCACGGCGACTATTAGAGCGGCAAAAACAGCCTTTTGCATGTTTCCTCCCCTGATCAGTCCGTTATAAAACCCGGAATCAACAGCTGGTTCAAAAACGCCGGGATGATAGACGCGCAGCCCCCGAAAGGGTCGGCGTACAGCCGGTACGCCGCAATTACGAAATATACCCCGCGAAGCGCGAATCCTTCTCCCGTGCAGTTGCGGACACAACGCCGGTGATCGCGATTTCAACAGCCCGTGATCATGTTGGCCCCCGCTCCGGAACGTGAGCGGTCCGGCTTACCGGCCCCCGGAGTACCTTTCGTTGTACTCCTTGATCAACTCGTCCGTAAGGTCGTATTGACTGGGGTAGTATATGATGCCGGCCTCGCGTTTTTCGAGGATCATGGAAAAACCCTGCTTGCGGCCCATCTCGTCGACGATGGCGAAAGCCTCGTCCCGGATCCTGCTGGCCAGTCGGGTCTCCAGCTCCCGGAACTCGTCTAGATACCGCTTTTGCATGGACTTCATGTCATTGACCTCGATCCGCAGCTGGCGCTCGGCCTCCTCGCGTTTTTCCCGGTTCATGACCATGGCCTTGCGTTCCAGGTTGGCCCGGAGTTCCTCGATCTCGGCGCCCTTTTTCTGCATTTCGGCCTCCATGGTCTCTCCGCGCGTCTTCAGTTCGGCGGAGGCGGCCTTCCCCGCTGCCGAAGTGTCGAGAACCCGCTGCATGTCAACGACCCCGATCTTGCCGATATCAGCGGCCATGGACGAACCGCAAATCAGCGCCATCGCGATGAACACCGATACCGCAACAATCCTGTTGTACATTCAAAAACCCCCTTGTGTCTGATTACGACGGAAACGGCGGGACGCGGCACCCCTGCCACTCACGGATCGGGGAGCCCTCACCGCCCCCGGTACACTGCTACCGGACCTTCCGTGTGTCAAGTGTACTACCATACACAATAAGTGTGTCGTGTGCAAAAAGAAATCGCGACCCGGAGGCGCCGTCCGACCTCCGGGTCGCGATTGCGAAAGCCGGGTTCTTTCCCTCCGTTTAGAAGGACTGGCCCATGGTGAATTCCCATTTGCCGTCGTTCCGCTCGTGGTCCTTCTTGTCCAGGACCCAGCCGTATTCCACCCGGATGGGGCCCACGGGCGAGAACCAGCGGAATCCGCATCCCGCGCTTTCCCGGAATTCTCCGATATCCACGGCGTCGTCGTCGTCGTAGGACGCTCCGGTATCGAAAAAGACGACGCCCACCAGGCCAGCCTGCTCCACAATGGGGAAAATGAACTCCAGGTTGGCGAGCAAAAACTTGTCGCCACCGATTTCCGCCCCGTCTTCATCCTTGGGGGAGAGGTCGTGCCAGTCGAACCCCCGCAGCGAACCGATGCCGCCGAGGTAGAAACGTTCGTAAATGGGAAGGGTGCCGCCTTCGTTCTCGGTGACGTATCCGCCTTCGGCGCGGAGATGGAACACGGTGTTCCAGAACAGCGGGAAGTACCTCCCTGCCTCGCCCGTGACCTTGGTGAAGGCCACGTCTCCGCCAAGGGGCTTGCCCGCGTATTCGGTGGTATACCGGTACAGGGACCCTTTGGAGGGATTGAACTGCCTGTTGCGCGAATCGTACACCACGGAGACGGAGGCCTTGCTGGTCGTGTTGTCGCCCTCGAGCACCCTGATGGCGTCCGCGGCATAGTACTTCACGTTGCGGATGTCCGCGATCTCGTAAAGGTAGCTGACCTGCAGACGGGTGTAGTCCATGATCGCCGTCAGGGGGTAGCCGAAGCGTATCCGGCCGCCGGTACTGTTCTTCTCGTAGGAATCGTAGTCCCGGGCCCAGTTGTAGGCGTCCACGCCGAAGGAGAGGTTGGTGTCGAACAGGTAGGGCTCGGTGAAGCTCAGGCTGAAGCGCGAGGTGCTGCTTCCCACCTGGGCCTTGAGGCTCAGGGACTGGCCCCTTCCAAACAGGTTCCGCTGGGAGACGGAGGCCACGGCAAAGGCATTGTCCACGCTGGAATAGCCGCCGCCGAAGGTGAATGCGCCGGTGGGCTTTTCCGTCACGTGGAGCTTGAGTACCATCTTGTCCCTGGCGCTGCCCTCCACCGTGTCCACCTGGATGTCCTCGAAGTAGTCCAGCCTGTGCAGGTTGCGGACACCCCGCTTCAGGCCCGAGCCGCTGTACAGGCCCTGCTCGAAGGTGTGAAGCTGGCGGCGGATGACCTTGTCCCTGGTCTTGGTGTTGCCCGTGATGATGATCCGCTCGAAGTACACCAGCGGGCCCTTCTTTATGGTGTATGTGGGGTTGACCACGAGATTGCCCTGGTCCTTGGTGACCTCTGGCCGGACTTCCGCGTAGGCATAACCCAGGTCCGAATACAGGTCGGTCAGGTACAGGACGTCGGAGCGGACCACCTCGCGATTGAAGGTTTCCTCCCCGGAGATCTTGAGCTTTTCCAGCAGCTGGTCCCTGGGCCGGATCAGGTCGCCGGCCACGTCCACCTTGCCCACTTTGTACTGGGGACCTTCCTGCACCCTGATGGTGATGTAGATCCACTCGTCCCTGATGTCGATCGCGGGCTCGCCAACCGTCACGTCGATGTAACCATGGTTGTGGTAGAACGCGGAGATGCGGTTGACGTCCTGATCCAGGTCCTCGCGGTTCAGGCTGCCCGATTCCGTGAACCAGGAGAAGAGCCCTTTTTCCGAGGTTTTCATGATCTTGCGCAACTTCTTGTCCTCGAAAGCCTCGTTGCCCTTGAAGGCTATCTCCTTGATCTGGACCTTCTGACCCTCCTCGATCACGAAATCCAGGTCCGCGAGGCTCTCGTCCTCCCTTGCGGAAACCTCGTAGCCCACGCTCACGTTGTAGTAGTTCTCATCCTTGTACAGACCCTGGATTCGTTGCACGTTCTCCTCGATGCGCAGCTGGTTCAGGATGGACCCGCGGGTTATGTCCACGACCTCCAGTATTTCATCGTCGTCCACTTCCTCGTTGCCCTTGATGTTCACCGAGGCCACGGTGGGCTTTTCCACGACGTGGAAGACAAGGCGCCTTCCCTCGGGCGCCTCCTCGCTCTCTACCCGGACGTCGTCGAAGTAGCCCATGGCGAAAACGCCGCGGATGTCCTCGGACACCGCCGATGGAGAGAACAGGTCTCCTTCCGTGATGGAAATCCGGTTGAGTATGGCGTCCTTCTCGATGCGGCGATTGCCCTCGATCACGATTTCGGCGACCCGCTTCTTGCCCAGGATCCTGGCCAGGATGTCCTCGGACAGGCTCGCGACCTCGGTGGTCAGGGACTTCATGCCCGCGCCTTCCCGGTAGTAGGATTCCGGCGGCGCGGACACGGAAACGGGAAGGACCCGGGCGTCCAGGCTGAAGTGGCCGCCGATCTTGGAAAAGCTGCCCCAGACCAGGTAGTCCAGGCCCTCGGCCATGCCCAGCCGCCGCAGCTCCTCGTTGGACATGGCGCCCGGGTCGCGCCCGTCCATGAACTGCTGTCCGGCGATGTCGGCGCGCACTCCCTCCCTGGCCAGCCGTTTGGAGATCTGGTCGGGAATTTCCAGCCGGAGATAGCCAAGGTCCTCCATGGCGTTGACGGAAAACGGCAGGATCCTGACCCGAACCCCGTTTTCGCAAAAAGCCGGGGACGCCGTGAGGACGGCCAAAGTTGCCACCAGGACGATAAACCAAACCCTTTTTGCCATGTTCACCTCAATCCGTGCCGTGGGGTATGGGCCGGGCGCGTTTCGTCCCTGGCCCGGCCAGACATGCCAGTTCGAAGGCCCCCGGAGGACGCGCAGCCGATTCCGGGATGCCTTGTATTCATGTTGTGGAGGCCGACACGATCCTGCCATCGGCCAGGGTGACCTGCCGGCTCATCTGCCGGGCCAGGTCCGGGTTGTGCGTAACCACCACCATGGACGTTCCGCGTTCCTCGTTGAGTTCCCGCAACAGGGAGTGAATTCTTTCGCCGGTGCGCACGTCCAGGTTACCCGTGGGCTCGTCGGCCAGCAGCACCCTGGGTTCCAGGACCAGGGCCCGGGCCACGGCCACGCGCTGCTGCTCGCCGCCGGATAACTCGCCGACCCGGTGCTCCAGTCTGTCGGAAAGTCCCACGCGTTCCAGGATGGCTTCGGCCCTTTCCCGTGCCTCCCTGCGCGGCATGCCCCCTATCAACCCTGGCATGGCCGTGTTTTCGACCGCCGTGAATTCGGGCAGAAGGTGGTGGAACTGGAAGACGAACCCCATGTAGCGGTTCCGGAAACGGGCCAGGGCCACGTCGCCCATGGCGAACACGTCCTGCCCGTCCAGGTGCACGGAACCCCGGTCCGGCCTTTCCAGGGTGCCCAGCACGTGCAGCAGGGTGGACTTGCCGATCCCGGAGGCCCCGACCACCGCCACGGTCTCGCCGTGAGCCACGTCCAGACTCAAACCCGCGAGCACGTCGATGCTGCCGTTCCTGCCCTTTGCCGCAAAGCTCTTCACAAGGCCCTGCGCCCGGATGCATGGAGTCTGTCTGCCGGAGCCGCCGGCGTTCCTGTCAGCCATATCGGATGATCTCCACCGGATCAAGCCGGGAAGCCCGCCATGCCGGATACAGGGTGGCCAGAAAACTCACCAGAAGCGCGCCTCCGGTGACCAGCAGCACGTCGGAGACGCGCATGTCCACGGGCATGGTGGCCAGCGGATATATTTCGGGGTCCAACTGAATGAACTGGTACCGGGACAACAAATAGCAGAGTGCGCCGCTCAATGCCAGACCCAGAAACGCCCCGGTGGCTCCGATGAGCAATCCGTTGTACACGAATATCCTGAGGATGCCTCGTCTCGTGGCGCCCATGGCGCGCAGGATGGCGATTTCCTTTTTCCTGTCGATCACGGACATGACGAGTGTGGAGGCGATGTTGAACGCCGCCACCAGTACGATCAGCGACAGGATGATGGAGATGACCGTCTTTTGCATCTTGAGGGCCGCAAACAGGTTTTCGTTGGTCCGGGACCAGTCCCTGGCCCAGTAGGGGAAGCCAAGGCGCGAGGATATCTCCCGCGCCGCCTCCCTCGCGGCCAGGGGATCGTCCAGGGCCAGCTCCACCCCCGTCACCGCGCTTCCCATGCCGAACAGCTTTCTGGCCTCGGAAATGTGCATCCAGGCAAGCACGTTGTCGTACTCGTACATCCCGGTCTCCAGTATGCCCAGAACCCGGTATCGCATCATCCGCGGCAGGCTGGCCAACCCCCGCCCCCCGCCTCCCGACTCCGGGGAGGTCAGGTGCAGAAGGTCGCCGGCGCCCACCTTCAGCGTCTTCGCCAACTCCCTGCCCAGAATGATGCCGGGCACGTTGTCGGGATCCTCTCCAGCCCCCAGGGCTTCCAGGCTTCCCTCACTGACCAGGCGGGCGTACTGGAAACCCGAGCGCCTGCCCACCCGGTCCGGGTCCAGCCCTTTAAGCACCACCCCGGACACCGAGGCCGCGGACCTCGCCATTACCTGGCCATGTACGAACGGCGCGGCGGCGCGCACGTCCTCCATGTCGCGCAGCCGGCCGGCCAGCTGCTCATACTCCTCCATGGGGCCGCCATGGCGCAGGACCCAGGCGTGGGGCGACACCGCCAGGATGCGGGATTTCAGGTCCGACTCGAAACCCGTCATCACGGCCATCACCACGATGAGGGCGGTGACACCCAGGGTGACCCCGCCCGCGGACATGAGGGAAATCAGGGAGATGAACGCCTCTCCGCTTTTCGCCCTCAGTTGCCGCCAGCTTATATGGAACTCGTAACCCATCGGGTAACTGCCTCACCCATAGCGAATGATCTCCACCGGGTCCGTCCTTGCCGCGCGCCACGCCGGGTAAATGGTGGCCGCGAGGCTTATGGCCAGCGCCGCGCAGGACACGGCCAGCACGTCGAAAAGCCGCATGCGGACCGGTAGTGTGGGGATGTAGAAGACGTCCGTGTCAAGCTGTATGAACTGGTATCGGTCCAGCAGTACGCAGGCGGCCACCCCCAGGCCGACCCCTACAAGGGTCCCCACGGCGCCGATGATCATGCCGTTGTACATGAATATCTTCCTCACTCCCGGCCCGGTGGCGCCCATGGTCTTCAGTATGGCGATGTCCTTGCGCTTCTCCATCACCGTCATGATCAGCGTGGAAGCGATGTTGAAGGCGGCCACCGTGACGATGAGGCACAGGACCACGAACATGGCGACCTTTTCCAGCTTGAGGGCCGCGAACAGGTTGCTGTTCATCTCCGCCCAGTCGCGCACCTCGTAGGCCTCCCCCAGGTTTTCCGAAATCCGGGCCGCCATTTTCGGCGCGGTGTACAGGTCGCCCAGGCGCAGCTCCACTCCGGTGGCCCCACGTCCCAGGCGCAACACCCGCCGCGCGGTGGAAAGGTCAACCCAGGCCATGGTGGTGTCGTACTCGTACATGCCGCTGGTCACGGTTCCCGTGACCTCCAGTCGCCGCATGGTGGGCATCATGCCCACCGGCGTGAGGGTCCCCTCGGGTGAAACGGCATACACGGAGTCCCCCACGCCCACGCCCAGATGCAACGCAAGCTCGGAGCCCAGGACGACACCCGGAAACGCGGTTTCCGGACGATTTTCCGGCACCAGGGCCGCCAACGCACCGGGACTTGCGTATTCACCCAGGGAGAACCCGCGCTCCATGCGCTCCGGCTGGATGCCCATGAGCACCACCCCCATGGTCTGCCGGTCCGAACGAATCATGACCTGCCCCTTGGCGAACGGCGCCGCCGCGCTCACCCCATCCATCGCGGCCAGCCTTTCGGTCACCCCGGCGTATTCGCTGAATTCATCCGCGGGTTTGAACACCCGTATGTGGGAGGTGATCCCCAGGATGCTCTGCTTGAGGTCGGCCTCGAAACCGGCCATTACGGAAATCACCACGATGAGGGCCATGGCGCCCACGGCCACGCCGCCCATGGAAAGCCACGTGATCAGGGAGACAAAGGCCTCGCGCCCCTTGGAACGCAGGTACCGTCTTCCCATGAACCATTCGTAGGACATGTCTCCCCGATTCAAAAAGGTGCATTCCCGGGAATCGGCTCGAAACAGCTGCGGTTTCGCGCCCCGGTATCGTTGGTCGGCCCGGTCCGCCGGGCGGAGTCGGCCATTGCAGCCAGTCCCGGCCCTACTCCTCCTTCTTTCCCGCGGCCACGTCCGCATGCCGCATGTGCGGGAACAGGATGACCTCGCGGATGGAGGCCGAGTCCGTGAACAGCATGGCGACACGGTCGATGCCGATACCCTCTCCTGCCGTGGGCGGCATGCCGTGCTCCAGGGCCTCCACGTAATCCTCGTCCATCATGTGCGCTTCGTCGTCCCCCGCCGCGCGATCCTCCACCTGCTGCATGAAACGTCCCCGCTGGTCGTCCGGGTCGTTCAACTCGGAGAATCCGTTGGCGATCTCCCTGCCGGCGATGAACAGCTCGAACCGGTCGGTAAAGCGCGGGTCCGCGTCGTTCTTCCGGGACAGGGGCGACACCTCCACGGGATAGCCCACGATGAAGGTCGGCTGTATAAGCTGCGGCTCCACCAGCGCGTCGAACAGCTTGGTCAGCACCTTGCCGGCCCTGGCGTCCTTGTTGACGGGCACGTTCTTCTCCGCGGCAAACTCGAGCAGCTTTTCCCGATCGTACATGATGGCCGGGTCCATGCCTCCCAGCTCGGACATGGCCTGCTCCATGGTCAAACGTCGCCAGGGCTTGCCAAAGTCGATGGTGTCGCCCTGGTATTCGATCACCGCCGAGCCCGTGACCTGTTCGGAGATGTACCTGAACATCCGCTCGGTGAGGTCCATGAGGTCCTCGTAGGTGGCGTAGGCCTGGTAGAACTCCAGCATGGTGAATTCCGGGTTGTGCTGGGTGGACACTCCTTCGTTGCGGAAATTCCGGTTGATCTCGAAAACCCGTTCAAAACCGCCAACCACCAGCCGTTTGAGGTACAGCTCCGGCGCGATGCGCAGATACAGGTCCATGCCCAGGGCATTGTGGTGGGTCACGAACGGCGTGGCCTCCGCACCACCGGCAATGGGCTGCATCATGGGAGTTTCCACCTCCAGGTAGTCGCGGTCCTCCAGAAAACCTCGAATGGCGCGCACGATTTTGCTTCTGCGCACGAACATTTCGCGTACGTCGGAACTGGTGATGAGGTCGAGGTACCGTTGGCGATAGCGCTTTTCCGGGTCCTTTAAGCCATGCCACTTTTCAGGCAGGGGGCGCAGGGCCTTGACCAGCACGCGCAACTCGTGGGCCTGAAGGGTCCACTCCCCCGTTTTCGTGGTGAACACGGGTCCTGAAAGCCCCACGTAATCGCCCACGTCCAGCAGCTTGAACAGGGTGTAGGTTTCCTCCCCCACCATGTCCTTTCTGACGTAGGCCTGCAGCTGGCCCGTGCGGTCGCGAAACCGGATGAACGCGGCCTTGCCGAAGCGATTCACGGATATGACGCGGCCCGCGGCTTTGAATTTCGCGCCATCCTCGCCCAGGGTGTCGGGTGCCGTCTCCACCACCCTCCGTATGTCGGCCACGGTATGCTCCACCCGGAAATCATTCGGGTACAGGTGGTGGCCCATTTCCTTCATGGCCCGTTGCTTTTCCCTGCGGACCTCGGTTTCCGTCTTTTTCACGATGCTCACCCCTTGATATTCGGTTCCGGGCCTCAAGGGCCCGGTCGTTGTCGGCGGTTAGAGCTAAAACATTTGTGGGGCGGGGTGTCAAGGGCAAACGGGGACACGTCCGTTGCCTGGAACGCGCGGAAAAACGAGGCGGTTCGCCGCTTTACCGTCCGGGGTTGGCGTAGCAGAAGAGGCAGTCGTGAAGGCAGGGCTGATGCCGGTAGGAGCCCACGTCCCTGGATTCGTGGCAGCCGCACCCGGCGGCCACCCGCTGCCCCTTGTCCCTGCGATGGGACAGGCCCGGGCCGTACAGCTTTTCCAATAGCGGATGGAACACGCAGGCGCCCTGCTCAACGCCTGCGTCGTCCGGCAAAAGCTCCACCACCTCCCTCTCGCAACAGGCGGCCAACGCGATGCCGCGCTTTGCCAGCGAGGCGGCCATGCGGCGCAGGATTTCCGCCTTCTGCTCCGTGGACGGATCCGTGAAGGAAAACCCGGGTACCCGGGCCGCGCGGCGCAGGACCTTCTTGTAAAGATCCAAAAAACTCGTCGTGCATCGGGTGATCCCGGCCTCGGCGGCCGCGTCCGCGATCCGGGCCAGGCCGTCCAGGTTGGTTCCGACCGTTCCGTCACGCACGAAATGGCACACCGGGTCGAAACGCCAGGTCACGGCCCCGGGCGGGACCACCCGGCACAACTCCGCCATCTGGGAAAGACGCCCGGCCAGTGGCGGCACCCTGGGCTCCAGTAGCCGGTCCTCCGGGTTCACGGTGAACTGGAACCCGAGCCCGTAACCCCGCCTTTGAAGCTCCCGGGCATATCCTCCGGCCAGAAACGGGCCGTAGTCCTTGGACCAGAACACGATGCCATGCACGCTTCCCGGATCGGCGGGCACCATGTACAACTTGCCGGAAAACGGGTTTTCCACATGGAAACGGCCGGCGTCCAGCCCGGACATGAACCAGTCCATGTAGAATGCGGGCACGTCCGTGCGCCTGCTGGCGGAGATCACGATCCTCGTTTCCGGGAACAGATTCATGAAACCATGGGTAACATGAGCTTGACACCGATGACAGCCCTTTTTAGACTTCGAAACCGCGGCCGGTGTCCGGACCCGCGCGGTGTATGTTGACGAGGCGGGTAAAAGGGTTTACCCTGCCTCCTCCGGTGCCCCTTGTTCGGGGGATTTGGTTATTGATCTTCTGAATTCATTTCATCCTGAATCCATGACGAAAATATTGAAACAACTTTCAAGAACCCCATAAACCGGGCTTTTTTGCGTGTTCTTGAACAAATCTTCGTTTCACCCGATGGGTGAAAGGAGCCTCCCATGGCGACGAAACAGCACAATGGCGCACGGGCGCGCAGCAGGGTGGCCGCCCTGCTGGCCTCGGAGCAACCGGTTTCCGACGTCCTGGTCCGGGGCTGGGTCCGCACGCTGCGGGACCACAAGGACTTCGCCTTCATGGAGGTCAACGACGGCTCGTGCCTGGCCAACCTCCAGGTGGTGGCGCCGGGCGAACTGCCGGAATTTTCGGAGGTGGTCGGAATCGGCACGGGCGCGGCCGTGGAGGTGGCCGGCGAACTGGTGGAATCTCCGGGCAAGGGGCAGAAATGGGAATTGCGGGCCTCCGCCGTACGCGAAATCGGTTCCAGCCCGGAGGAGTATCCCCTGCAGAAAAAGCGACACTCCGACGAGTTTTTGCGCACCATTGCCCACCTGCGGCCCCGCACCAACAAGTACGGCGCCATTTTCCGCATACGCTCGGAAATGGCCCAGGCCGTGCACCTGTTCTTCCGCGAGCGCGGATTCCACCACGTGCACACTCCCATCCTCACGCCTTCCGACTGCGAGGGCGCGGGCGAACTGTTCCGGGTGGTCCCCGCGGCGGGTTCCCCGGCGGAGGTGGAAAACGAGGAAGGCGAGTTCTTCGGAAAAAAGGCCTTTCTCACGGTAAGCGGGCAGTTGGCCGCGGAAATGTTCGCCCTGTCCCTTGGGGACGTCTACACCTTCGGCCCCACCTTCCGGGCGGAGAATTCCCACACCAGCCGGCACGCCGCGGAATTCTGGATGATAGAGCCGGAAATGGCCTTCTGCGACCTTGAATGCAACATGCGCCTGGGCGAGGACCTGGTGCGCTTTCTGGTGCGCCACGCCATGGAAAACTGCGCCGAGGACATCAACCTGTTCGCCCGGTTCGTGGACAAGGAACTCATGGCCCGCCTGGAAAGCATCGCCAACCAGGAATTCGCCCGCCTGTCCTATACCGAAGCCGTCGAGGCGCTGCAAAAGGCAGGGAAGAAATTCGAGTACCAGCCGGCGTGGGGCAAGGACCTGCAGACCGAGCACGAGCGCTACCTTGCCGAGGAATACCTCGAGCGACCCGTGATCGTGTACGACTACCCCGCGGCCATCAAGCCGTTCTACATGCGGCTCAACGACGACGAGAAGACCGTGGGCGCCATGGACGTGCTGGTGCCCCGGGTGGGCGAGATCATCGGCGGGAGCCAGCGGGAGGAACGGTACGACGTCTTGCGCCGGCGCCTGGTGGAATCCGGTCTGGAGGAGGAGGCATACTGGTGGTACCTGGATTCCAGGCGCTACGGCAGCGCGCCTCACAGCGGGTTCGGCATGGGCTTCGAGCGGGTCCTCATGCTGCTTACCGGCGTATCCAACATCCGCGACGTGATTCCGTACCCACGCACACCCGGGGGCATCGAGTTTTAACCATGCGCGTATTCCGGGAAGCCGGTTTCGGAAAGGTCAACGGGTTCGAGCTGGGCCGCGGTTTCACGGGCCGGCCCATCATGACCGTGTACATGTACATCGTGGACGGCCTGATGATCGACACGGGCCTTGCCCACATGCGCAACACGGTGCGGCGCATCGTCACGGAGTGGCCCGTGCATCAGGTGTTTGTCACGCACTACCACGAGGACCACGGAGGCAACGCCGGCGCGATTCGGGACCTTCTTCCCGAAATCCCCATGTACGCGCACCCTCTGTGCGTCGAGAAAATGGCGAGCCCCTTTTCCATACGGCCCTACCAGCACCTGATCTGGGGCAGATCAAGCCCCGTCGAGCTCGCGCCCATGCCGGAAAGGATCCGCACGGAGCGGATGTGTTTCGAACCCATACACACTCCCGGGCACAGCAGTGACCACGTCGCGCTGTATGAAAGAAACCGGGGCTGGCTGTTCTCCGGCGACCTGTACCTTGGCGACAGGATCAAATACTTTCGCCGGGACGAACACCTGGGTACGCAGATCGATTCCCTGAAACGGGCCCTGGAACTGGATTTCGATTCCCTTTTCTGCGCGCACCATCCAAAGCCGGAAAAAGGACGCGACCGGCTGGTGGAAAAGCTGCAATACCTCGAGGACCTGTACGGTTCGGTAACGGAGCAATGGGAGAAGGGCCATGGCGTGGCGGACATCATGCGCAGGCTCCAACTGCGGGAGGACCGCTTCGTCCTGTCTCTCACCCTGGGCAACGTGAGCGCCAGAAACATGGTGCGATCCGTGGTGGAGGATCTGGAGAGGGACGCGCGGCAAAGCGCGTGATACCAGCCTGTTCAAGAACGCGATCCACGGCGTTGCGCATAGCCGCTCGTCGGGGCGGAGGGGGCACGGCGCGCGGCAATAATGACGGGGAGCCATGCCGAAATCCGCTTCCGCGACGTACCCGGGGTACGCCTTTCTCCGCACCGGATTTCATCCAGGCATCAGCTCCCTTCTCCCTCCATCATCCTCCGGGCCATGTCCATGGCCTCCTCGCGGGTGGAGACCGTGCCGTCGTCGCGGGCTTTTCGCAACTCGTCCAGGATGCGGCCCACCTCGGGGCCGGGGTCAAGGCCCATGTCCAGGAGGTCGCTTCCCGTGACCAGGGGCTTTTCCGCGAGGGTATCCCTGATCCGGTCGTAATATTCGGCCACCATTTTTTTGCAAAACGACTCCCTGCATTCCCGGTCCTGGCCGGTCACGGCGGGGCCCTTCTTGCCACGGGTGTCGGCAAGGCCCAGGATGAGCCCGGCAACGGCGTGTTCGCCCATCTTGCGAAACCAGGACATGCGGGTGGAGTCCTTGACCTTTGGCGCGGCAAGATCCATCACGTGGACGTGTTCCGCCACCAGGAGGGTCAACAGCCCCCTGTCCCGGTTGGACATGCGCAGCCTCCTGCCCGTTTCGTCCGCCTTCCTGGCTCCGGCCCTGGCGTGGCCGTAAAAGGTGTAGCGATTCTTCTCCTCACGGAAACGCCGGGTATCGGGTTTGCCCGCGTCATGCAGAAGGGCAGCCATCTTGAGCACGGCCTTGTTTCGCCCCCGGGAAAGGTAGCCCCGGACCTGTCCGCCGTGGGAAGGGAACTCGGTTTCCGGCCGCGCCGCGATCTTCTCGCAGGCGCCGAAGACGACCAGGCTGTGTTCCCAGACGTCCAGGTGATGGAATCCGTCCTGGGCGCAGCCGCGCATTGACGACACCTCGGGGAATACGACGTCCAGCACGCCGCACTGCTCCATGCCCCGGACCTGCTCCCCGGCAAGGTCGGTTTCCAGCAGGTCGAGCAACTCCTTTTGCACCCGTTCACCGGAAATCCCGCGCAGAAGATCCCTGTACCGTGCGAAAATGTCGAGGGAACCTTCCGCAAGGGAAAAATCCAGTTGGGCGGCAAACCGGAAGCCCCGGAGGATGCGAAGCGGATCGTCCCGGAGGTTGTTTTCCCCGACCGGACGCACGAGGCGCCTTGCAAGGTCGTCGCGTCCGCCAAGGGGGTCCACCAGATCCCCGCACAGGCCGGGGTCCTCGGGCCGCAACCGGATGGCCATCGCGTTGATGGTGAAATCGCGTTCGGCAAGGTCGGCCTGGATGTCGCCGGCGCGAAGTTCCGTGACGTCCAAAAAATCGTCCGGATCGTCCCGGTTCACGAGGCGGAAACTGGGCGCGGAGGGGTCCTTCTCCATGGGCACGAAAGCCGCTTTTCGTTCCCGGGCCAGGGAGGTGGCCAGTTCCCGCGCGTTTTTGCACGCAAGGTCCACGTCCGCGGGCCGGCGTCCCAGCAACAGGTCCCGAACCGTTCCGCCCACGAGGTAGACCGGCGGTGCGTGGTCCAGGAAACCGGAAAGCCATCTGGACAGTATCGGGATGCGAGCCTCTTGCATAAACCTCCGTTGGGGAAGGGACAAGCCGCCGGTATGCTCACTCGCCCATGGCGCGCATCAGGGCGCGGATTTCCTCCACGGCCCGCTCCACGACCCCATAGCCGCTGTCGATGCCGCGCAGCGCCTCCAGGGCTTCGTCGTATTTGCCCTCGGCCTTCAACCTGGCGCTTTTCTGGTACAGGGCGATGTTTTTGATCCGGCCGGCCTCGGCATTCGTGGGATCGTGGTCCAGCACGCGTTGCGCTTCGGCCAGGGCCTTGTCGTACTGCCCCTTTTCCAGATGGGCCTGGGCCGCCTCGGAGCTGTAATCTTTTTCAGGGGGCGGTTTCGCCGTGGCTATTCCGGTGAGTTTCGGCGCCCGCAACACCGTGCCGGGGGGCACGGCAGCCCCGGGCGGCAGGTTATTGGCCGCGGACAGGATGTAGGCCTTGCCATTGTCGCCGTAATGCCTTTTGGCCACCCGGTCCAGGGTCTCTCCCTGGCCCACCACCACCCGGTCCCAGTCCCGCACCGCCATGCGGTCATACAGATATTCCAGTGCGCCGGCATGGTCGGGCCGGTTGTACAGGGCCATGACGAATTCCTTCCGGGCCGCCCGACGGGCTCCCCTGGCGAAAAGCCGTCTGCCCTCCTCGAAACGCCTTTGCGCCTCGGCGTCCAGGCGGGCGCGGACCGCGGCGGCCCGGGCCGCCGCTTCCGGGTCGGCGGGGTCCACGGCGCCAGCCATCTCCCACCAGGCAAGGGCCAGGCGGAGATCGCCGGTCTGTTCCATCGCCGCGGCACGCTGTCGCACCCCAGGCGCGTCCGCGCGCCGGGTTTCAACCCAGGACCGCACTGAGCCTGCCGCCCCCCCGGGTCTCGCGGTTCCGTTTCCCTGGCAGCCGGCCACGGCAAGACAGAGCAATAGCGCACAGACGCGAACCCACGGTGTAGCCGTCATCAGGGCGCCGCCTCCCTGTAAACATCCAGCGTCTTTTTGAAACGCTCCATTCCCCAGTCGCCGTACACCACGGACCTGCCCAGATGGTACCGGTCCGTGTAAAAGGCGTTGGCGCCCCTGGTGGCGGTGAACGCGGAGCGGTACCCCATGCCCTCCACCATGGTGGAAAACAGCGGGTTGGTGTCGCCATAGGGATACGCCAGATGGCGGGGTTCCTTGCCCAGGTTTCGCATAATTTCCCTGTGCGGTTCCGCGATCTCCTCCACCAGTGCGTCCACGTAACCCCTCATGCTCTCGCCGGCCTTGCGCAACGTGACCTTTCTGTGCGTCTTGCTGTGGTTTTGCACGTCGATCCCGTTTTTGTCGATTTCTCGAAGCTGCGCCCAGGTCATGGCCCGGTCGCCGCCCACGAAATCCGTGTACAAAAACAGGGTGGCCACATGCCCGTACTTTTTCAGGACGGGCCAGGCAATGGTGTACGTGCTGCGCCACCCGTCATCGATGGTTATGGCCACGGATTTTGGCGGGAGCGGCTTTTCATACCGGATGAAATCCAGCAGCCGGTCCAGGGTGATGGTGGTGTACCCGTTTTCCGCGAGGTAACGCATCTGCGCGTCAAAAGTGGCGCGCGGCATGGTCATCCTCGTGGCGGTTTTCTCCGAGAAGTTGTGATAGAGCAGTACGGGAACCCGCTGGTATCCGCCCTTGTCCAGGCCGCCCAAAAATACCGGCTTTGTGGGCACCAGGATCTCGTCTCCCTCCGCGACACGGTCGGTGCGGTTCACCCTGGCAAGGATCCAGGCGTGGGACACGTCCCCGAGATACCATTGGGCCAGGCTTTCCAGGGTGTCGCCCTGGTTCACGCGCACCAGCATGTAGTCGGCTGTCCTGGCCAGGACGGCGCTTTCCCGCTCCCGTCCCGACGGCGCCGGGGCGGGCCCGGGCGCAGCGCAGGAGGCGAGCATTGCCAGCACAAGACACGCCAGACAGATTTTTTGAATGACCCCGGTCATCGCGTTTACCTCGCGGTACATGCATTGCCCGTGCGATGGTCGATTGTACCACCGGTTCGGGCAGGGGCACAAGCACGTGCGGACGGCGGACCCTGTGGAAACATAATACAGGCGGATGCCCATGGCAAAGGCCACTGGGAGACCCCGCGGGCAAGACACCCTGCCGGGGATTCATTCCAACCCGGCGATCTCTTCCCTGAGGTACTCGAGGCGTGCGTCGGGATGGGGATGCGTGGAGAAGTAGTAGGCCAGCTTGCCGCGTTTTTCGTCCGCGGCGATCGTCTCCATGAAGTCCAGGGCGCCCTGGACCTCGCCGAAACTGTCGTGCAGCAGATGAAGGCCGAATCGGTCGGCGGCCTTTTCCCGGGCATGGGAGAACCTGCGTTCCACGTCGCCGACGCGGTCATGGACGAACCCGGTGGCGGCACTGTCCCCGCCGGAGACGGCCAGGGCGAAGACCAGGGAGACAAGGCCCCGTCCCAGGGCGCGCAGGTGGTCCCGATTGTGGAAGTGGCCCAACTCGTGCCCCAGCACGAAGGCCAGTTGCGAGTCGTCGTCCACCTTGTCCACCAGGCCCGAGAACACCAGGACCAGACCGCCCGGCAGTGCCACGGCGTTCACCTGGTCCCCGGGCACGACAAAGACCCTGTAATCCAGGTGGCGGTCGTCCTCCTCCAGGCCGACCACCAGGCGGTCCATCAGGCCCTGGGCCTTTTCCGTCTCTTCGGGCAGGGCCTGGCTTTCCCAGTCGGAAGTGAACAGGGCGCCCATCCTCTTTTCCACGGAGGCGGGCACATGCGGGGCAAGCACCCCCACGGCCAGGCCCAGCAGGATGTAGAGAACCATCACCGCGAAGGCGATCTCCGCGGCCAGGATCGCGAATCGCCCAAGAGGGTTGCCCCTGGTGACGTTTACGTTGTCCTCCGGGTCGATCTCGCGCGGCACATACCGTGTCATTTCACGTACCAGACGGCGGTGCCGTAGGCCAGAGCCTCCAGGCACGCCACCGCCTTCTTCCGCCTGCGGTCCGCCTGCCCGATGGGCGAGGTCTCGATCCGCACATTCTGTATCCCGTCGGCGTTGACCGCGCTTTCGATCATCCGGAGCACGGCCTCCCGGCGCGCTCTGTCCACCAGGGTCTCGTAGGCGGTGACCCTGCCGCCGACGATGTTCTGCAGGCCGGACAGTATGCGCTTGAAGTAGTCCACGGAAATCACGGCGCTGCCCATGACGAGTTCCGCCTTGCGGATTTCCGTGTCCTGCTCCGGGCCCTCCTCCAGGCCGGAAACAGGCAGGGAGCGGACCTTTGCCTCACGTTCGTTGATGAGGCGGTAGTGGCGTTTTTCCAGCAGCTTTCCCACCGCGTATCCCAGAAGAAGGGTGGCCACGAACGCGATGTACGGCCAAAGCGTCAGGACGATGTCCCATGTGTCGTACATGGCTGCCTCCTATTCCACGCGCACCGCCGTGCCGTAGACGTAGATCTCCGAGGCCCCCTGGGTGACCGAGGAGGTGGAAAAGCGCACGTTGACCACGGCATTGGCGCCCAGCTTCCCGGCCTGTTCGATCATGCGGTTGGTGGCCTCGTCCCGGGCCTCGGTCAAAAGCTGGCTGTATCCTTTCAGCTCACCGCCCACCAGGTTCTTGAAGGACGCGGCGATGTCCCGGCCCAAATGCTTCGCCCGCACAGTGCTGCCGGAAACCAGTCCATAGTGTTCCACGATTTCCCTGCCGGGTACCGTCTGTACATTGGTCACGATCATAAGGGGGCTCCTTGGTTGGGTTGGTCGGGTTTACCGTGGTCGGAAGAAAACCGTGTCAGCCAGGGAAGGCGATGACCCCGGCACCCTTGCGACCCGCGAAGTTTCACGACACCTACTGGTTATTTCAGGCCAAGGTCCTTGTCAATTTGAAAAACCCGGCTGGGGGGGCAACCAGCGGGTTGTGGCCTTTTCAATTGACATGCGCCGTGGCATAACCTATACATTTTGGCCGAAACCCGGAATACGCAACTTTTTAAATTTCCGAGAAAAAGCAACCATAATAGATGCTTGCGGAACTCTCCATTCGTAACTTCGCCATTATCGACGACCTCCGGGTGAGTTTCTCCGACGGCCTCACCACCATCACGGGAGAAACCGGCGCGGGCAAGTCCATCCTGGTGAACGCGGTCAATCTCCTGCTCGGCGCCAAGGCCACGGCTAACATGGTCCGCACCGGCGCGGACACGGCCGAGCTGGAGGCCTTGTTCGACATCCCGCCGGATTCGCCGGTCGGCGCCCGCCTCCTGGAGGAAGGGTACGACCTTGACGAGGGTCTGCTGGTACAGCGCATCGTGGCCATCAACAACCGCCACCGTACATTCGTGAACGGCAGGCTGGCCAACATGCAGATGCTTTCCGGGATCACCCGCAGCCTTGCCAGCATCTGCGGACAGCACGCCCACCAGGACCTGTTGCGCGAGGACCGCCACCTGGACATCCTGGACGGATACGCCGGGCTTTGGCCCCTGCGGAGGGAGGTGGCCCGTCTGTATGGGAAGGTGCTGGAGGCCCGGGCCGGGCTGGATGGCCTGGCGGCCGAGCAGAAACGGCTCGAAGAGGAGCGCGATCTTCTGGAGTTTCAGAAAAACGAGATCGAATCAGCCGAGGTGCGGCCCGGGGAAGACCAGGAACTGGAAGCGGAAAAACGCAGGCTCAAAAACGCCACGGCCCTGTTCGAGGCGGCCCATTTCGCCCTGGAGCAGCTCCACGAGGCGAACGGCTCGGCGGTGGAAAGACTGGGCGAGGCGCAAAAGAGGCTGGAAGGGGCGGCCGCCCTGGATGGGGAGCTTGCTCCCGCGGCCGAAGCCGCGGCCAACGCGTTTTACGGTGTGGAGGACGCGGTGGAACGGCTGCGGGATTACCTGAACAGCGCGGATTTCGAAGAGGGCAGGCTGGACCGGGTCGAGGAACGGCTCTATGAGTTGTCACGGTTGAAGCGCAAATACGGGGGCGGCATCGACTCCATCCTGGCGCATCTGGACACCGTGTCCAAAAGGCTCGAGGCCGGGGAAAACCGGGACGTGGCGCGGGACGAGGCAAAAAAACGCCTCGAGGAAAGCGCCGGGGCCCTGGCTGACAAGGCCGGGGAACTTTCGGAAAAACGTGCCGGCGCCGCGAAAAGACTGGGGGACAAGGTCCAGGCCGAACTGGCGGATCTGAACATGCGCGGGGCCCGGTTCGAGGTGCGTCTCACCCCCCTGCCGTGCAGGGACGGCGCCGACTCCCCGCTCTGCGCGGACGGCGCCGGAATCGACGCCTCCGGCATGGAACGGGCCTCCTTTCTGATTTCGCCCAACGTGGGCGAGGACCTGCGCCCGCTAAAGGACATAGCGTCGGGCGGGGAGTTGTCCCGCGTGGTGCTTTGCCTGCGGACCATTCTGGCGGAGACGGACTCGGTGGGCACCTTTGTATTCGACGAGGTGGACGCCGGAATAGGAGGCTCCACCGCGGACGTGGTGGGTGAGAAGCTGGCCGTTCTGGCCAAGACCCACCAGGTGCTTTGCATAACCCACCTGCCCCAGATCGCCCGTTTCGGCCATCATCATTACCGAATCACCAAATCGGTCCGGGAAGGCAGGACGCGGTCCGAAATGGAACTCCTCGCTGACGGTCCCCGGGTGGAGGAACTGGCCAGGATGCTGGCGGGCGGCAACGTTTCCGACACGTCCCGCCGGCATGCCAGGGAACTGCTGGACAACGCGGCCGCGACCCGTGCCTGAACCCTCGGGTGGAGCCTTCACACGAAGCCGGGAATGTGTTAGGAATGGGGCTTGCGACAGGTCCGGACCAGCCACGGATTTCGACATTGTCCCCTTTCCCGGGCCAGGACCCCGCACTGCGGGCGTGAAGCCTTTTGATACACGCCATCAGGGGCGTTCGCATACTCTGGTAAACCATCTCGCCAGTCAGTCAAGTTAGGATTCAGCGCATGGCCCACACGATCTGCATAGCGAACCAGAAGGGCGGCGTCGGCAAGACGACGACCGCGGTGAACCTGGCGGCCGCGCTTGCCGCGTTGCGCAAGCGCACGCTTTTGGTGGATTGCGACGCCCAGGGAAACGCCACCACGGGCGTGGGAATCGAGAAGGCTTCCATGGACGGCAGCCTGTACCAGGCCATGATCGGCCAGGTACAGGCGCGGGACATCCTTGCAAACGGCGGCCACAAGAACCTGCATGTCCTGCCTTCCAGCACGGATCTCATCGGCTTCGAGGTGGAGTTCATGCACAAGGAGGGCCGTGAGAAGGTGCTCAAGTCGGTACTGGCCGAGGTGGCGGACGATTATGACTACGTGCTGATCGACTGCCCGCCGTCGTTGAGTCTTTTGACCATCAACGCCATGGCTGCCGCGACCTCGCTGCTCATTCCCCTGCAGTGCGAATTCTACGCCCTGGAGGGCATCGGGCAGTTGTGGAAGACGACCAAAAGGGTCAGGAAGGCGCTCAATCCGCGGTTGCAGATAGCCGGAATCCTGCTCACCATGTTCGACAGGCGTACCAGCCTGTCCCATCAGGTCGCGGCGGATGCCGAAAAGCATTTCAAGGACCTGGTCTTCAAGACGAGAATCCCCCGGAACGTCCGCCTGGGCGAGGCGCCCAGCTATGGCAAGCCCATCATCCTTTACGCCGCCACCTCCCCGGGCGCCCAGGCCTATATCGCCCTGGGCAGGGAACTGGTCAAGAGGATGGGGCAGTGACAGGCGCGGCTTGACAACCGTGCCCGAGGTAAAACAATGAGTACGAAAAAAGACAAGGCCAAGGCACCCCGGCGCAAGGCTCTGGGCATGGGGCTGGGAGCGTTGCTTCCCGATGTGGAGGAGGGCGCGGAACAGCATCATGACTACTTCATGTGCGACGTCGACGACATCCATGCCAATCGTTGGCAACCCAGGGTGAAATTCTCCGAGCAGGAGCTGGAGGAGCTTTCCCTGAGCATCGCCGAGCACGGCGTCATCGAGCCCCTGGTAGTGCGCCAGAACGGCGGGACCTACGAGTTGATCGCCGGAGAGCGCAGACTGAGGGCCGCGAAGATCGCCGGGATGCGGGCGGTGCCCGTTGTCGTCAAGGACGTGGATGACGACCGGATGCTGCTCATGACCATCGTGGAGAACATCCAGCGGGAGAACCTGAACCCGGTGGAGGAGGCCGAGGGGTACCACCTTCTGCTCTCCGAATTCGGCCTCACCCAGGAGCAGGTGGCGGAAAGGGTGGGAAAGAAGCGCTCCACCGTGGCCAACTTCCTCCGGCTGCGGGCGCTGCCCGAGGACATTCGGGAGCGAATCCTGGACGGCGATCTGTCAATGGGGCACGCGCGTGCCATCCTGGGCCTGGAGGATGAGCGCAAGCAACTCATGGCCGCCAGGGCGGTGCTGACCAGGAACCTGTCCGTGCGTGAAACCGAGGCCCTGGTGAAGCGGCTCAAGGAGCAGAGCCTGGAGCCCGAACCTCCCCGGCCCAGGACGCCGGAGGAGATCCACCTCGATCATCTTTGCGAGGACCTGTCCAAAAAACTGGGTACCAAGGTCCACATTTCGAAAACGGGAAAACGGGGCAAGCTGACCATCGAGTTCTACGCCGACGACGACCTGGACCGTCTCGTGGAGGCGCTCCGCGGTTCGTGATACCTGCCGCCACCATAACCCCGAGGCGCCGCCGGACCCCAAAGCCCCCGAGCATCCCGCTCCGCGGCTTTTTCGTCCTTCTGGTCGTGCTGGCCTGCACGCTTTCCTCGCCGGCCGCGGAGAAACCGGCCGGTCAGCCGGGCAAATCCGGGGCCCCGGAAGAACTGGCCATGAGCCCCGAGGAACTGGTCACCCGATACTTTGACAGGGTCCGCGCCGGGGACTCCCGGGCCGTTGCCGAGCTCATGCACGAAGAGGAACTGGCTTCATTGAGGGACAGCCTCCTTCCCCTTTTCACCGCCGTGTCGGCCGCCGACTCGGAACCGCCTCCGATTTTCGACCATTTCTACCAGGGCGACGACGTGGAGACCATCAGGAAGGACAGCCCGGAACGGTTTTTCGCCCGGGTCATGGAGTTCTTCATGGCGGTGCAGCCCGAGGCCGTGGACGCCCTTAGGGAAGCCACTGTCACGCCGCTGGGGCACGTTCTCGAGGGCGACATGGCCCACGTGGTCTACCGCTTGTACGCGGACACGCCAAGGGCGCGGATAGACCGGCTGGTGATCATGTCCGCGAGCAGGGAGGGCGCCGGGTGGCGTCTCATGCTTCCTTCGGAGATCGAGAACCTGGCCCTGACGTTGCGGCGTCCCCTGGAACAGAAGATGGGGCCTTCCGGCGACCCGCAAGTCCCTCCAGCACCGCGTCCCACTCCGGGGCCATGACGTCCCAGGAAAAACGGCCCATGGCCCTGGACAGGTCGAGACGGCGTTTGGTCATGTCCCGATAACCGGCCAGCAGTCCGGCCAGCTTGTCCACGAGATCCTTTTGGCCGTCGTAAAGGTGCTCCTTGTGGAACCGGTGCGGAAGGATTTCCGGATAAGAGAGACGGTTCGGGAACAGTGGGAGGCAGCCCCGGCGCACCGCTTCCACCGCCGATATGCCGAAGTTCTCCTGGTTGGACGTACTCACCGCCACCGCACCCCTGGCCAGCCATCCTTCATACCCGCTTCTGTCCTCCACGTAGCCGGGGCACACGATTCGTCCGCCCAGGCGTTCCTTCGCGACGTCGAACACCGGGGGCGCCTTCGGGAACCTCTCGCCCAGCAGCGCAACCTCGAAATCCACGCCCCGGTCCGCCAGTTCGAACAGGGCGTCGAAAAAGGCTTGCGGATTCTTGTCGTGCTCCCACCGGTGATTCCACACCACCAGGGGCGGACCGTCAGGCCACGCGGCCAGCCGCGGGTCGCCGGCGGGAAAGTCGCAACCCGGATACAGGACCGAGGATTTCGCGGCGATGTTCCGTATGGCCCACCTGGGACGATAGTCGGGCATCACGCGGATGAATTCGGGCAGGCTTTCCAGAAAGCCCTCCATGTGGGTGCGGGAGTTGAAAAGGACCTTGTCCGCGGCGAGGCCGGTAGCCAGATTGATGAGTGGATACTGGTAATCCAGCACCTCGCCCGGAGACAGGGGATAGGTCAGCTGGTTTTCATGAAAGTACACGGCCACCGGGGGACGCGGGCCGGGCACGAGGGCCAGCAGGTCGGGCAGGCTCAACATGCTGGTGCAGACGATGCCGTCGCAGCCCTCGAATGATTTCACCCGCCGGGCAAGTTCCAGGCCGGCGCCGCGCATGCGCCATTTCCAGAAACGCGCCGCCAGGGCGTACAGGTCCATGTCGTGGGACGTACGCCCGACAATCCCGTCGGCCACGGCCTTGTGCGAACCTCCGTAAAACGGTTCCAGCAAAAGAAAACGCAACCGTTAACTCCCGGGTCCGTCGGTCAAAATGCCCCGCTCGAACGCACGTCGCCTTCGGGCGGCACCCAGCGAAGTCCCCCCTTGAATCCGAAGCAGCGCCAGATGTAGAAGCTGCGCACGTACTGCTTCGTTCCGGTGAGCGGCAGGGTCCGGTAGATGCGAAGCTCCTCCGGACCCTCGACCCGCTCGAAAATCCTGGGCAGAAGCCTGGGCCAGTACTCCACCCTCCGGGTGGCGCCCACCGCGTCCATGCCGACCATGCCCCCGTCCTCCACCCAGTAGTCGTACACGTTGGGCCGGGCCCACTTGTTGATGGACACGGTTTCGGGCTGTCCCGGCACGTAGAAGGCCAGTTCGCTGGCCACCTGGTAGCGCATGCCGAACAAAAACGTGTCGTCGGGGTCGGGCATCCGCCCCCGGATTTCATGCACCCGGGCGCCCAGTCTCCGCCAGCCCGCCAGTTCGCTGGCTGTGCGGTCGATGCTCACGGGAAGCGGGAAAACCGCGGTGGCGACCTGGATCAGCGCGATCAGGGTGAGGGCATAAGCGGTGACCACCGTCGCGCGCCACCATCGCGGCCTTGGCCGCTCCTCCACCCCCCGGGCCCCGGGAGCAAAAAAGGCGGCGGCAAGAACCGTTGCCGTCAGAAAACCCGCCCCCGGCCAGTTGCCGTACACCCGGTTCTGCAGGGACATCACCAAAAACAGGCCGAACATGGGAAGCGACGTCCACACGCAGTAGGAGACCACCCAGTTACGCCGGGCCTCGCCTCCGCGCAGGGCCCGCCACCACGCCCACAGAATGAGGACGAAAACCAGGGGAGTGAGCAGGGCCAGCTGGGACCCCAGAAACTCTCCCAGGTACTTGACGTGCAGGGAGAACCCCTGGTTGGCTCCCCCGATATGGGCCACGTGGCGCAACGAATTCCAGTCATGCGCCACGTTCCACACAATCACCGGAGAGAACATGGCAAGGCCCAGAACCACCGCCACCCAGGGCTTCAAACCCGCCAGCCGCCACCGGTGCCGCGCAGTGGCCAGGCCGTATCCCAGCGCGGACACCGCGAAGATGACCATGGTGTACTTGGACAAAAGCCCGAAACCCAGCCAGAACCCGGCCGCAAGCCACTGGCACCAGGTGTCCTCCTCGTACGCCCGCGCCGTGTGGTAGGCGGCGGCCGACCACCCCAGCGCCTGGACGCCGTCCGCAGTGGCCAGGAGCCCCCCCGCGTTGAACTCCAGCACGCCCTGGGAAAGCAGGGCCACGGCCAGCGCCGTCCGCACCCCGAAAAACCGGCGGGCGAAAAACACCATGTAACCGCTGGCCAGGGTGAGCGACAGGATGGAAGGCAGGCGCACCGCGACTTCGTTGTTCCCGAACAGCCAGGTGAAAAAGCCGATGGCCCAGCCGATCATGGGGGCCTGGTCGTGGTAGCTCCAGTCCAGGTGCCTGCCCCACTGCCAGTAGTTGGTTTCATCCGGGGACAGGGGAAAGGCGCCGGCGAAGAATATCCGGATTACCGCCCACGCGAGGATCCAGGCCCAGGCAAAGGCCATGATTCGCCGGGGGTCCGTCCGTAATGCCTCTATTTCCCTGTTCAGGATCCGCATGAAAACCCTTCCCCTGAATCCGGCTTCGTGGCGGACAGAATCATCCAGAAGGCCTTTTCATGGTGGCAACGCACGTCGACCAGGCCCGCCTCCCCGAACAGGACGGAAAGCTCCCGCCTGGACAGGGGGTGTACTCCCACGCCCCTGTCCATGAACCATTGTACCGGGGCGGCCAACGCCGTGTCCGGGGTTCGCGCCATGGCGACCGTGTATTTGCCTCCCGGCCGCAACACACGGGCCGCCTCACGCACCGCCGCCCCGGGATCCGGGAACAGGTGCAGCGCCCCGCAGCAGTTCACCGCGGAAAAGGACTCGTCGAAAAACGGCAGCTCCATGGCGTTGCCGCGAATGAACACCGCGTTGTCCAGGCCATCCCTCCTCGCGAGCCGCACCGCGCGGGTGAGCATGGGTTCGGAAAGATCCAGGCCCACGACCAGTCCCTCCCGAAGGCGACGGGCAAAGGGACGGGTGTAGATGCCCGAACCGCAGGCGACGTCCAGCATGGTACCGCCTTCGGGAAGCCGCGCCGCGTCCAGGATGATCCGTATCTCCTTGTCGAACCGCACTCCCAGCGCCAGGCCCAGCAGCGGATGCCGCCGCCAGAGCCGGCTTTCGTAAACACGAACCACGGCCGGGGTCTCCATGGTCCGTTGGGCGATGGTGCGCTCCACCGAAAGACTGGGAGCCATGTCCGGGACCCCTTCCGTGACCGGATATCCCCTGCCGTGCGCGGCGCACAGGGCGCCGTGGTCGTCAACGGCAACGTCCGCCCCCCGGCACACCGGGCAACGCAACAGGCCCCTTGGTATGTTCTGCATCGTACTGCCTCCGCTGTGATTATTTCACGCCACGGGTACCTGGCGCGCACGCACCATAGCCCGACACGGAATCCCGATCAAGACCCAATGGGCGGCGCCGTGTGATTTGTTGCCCGCATGGCCCGGGCGCGGGGCGGTGCTCGCCAGTGCCCGCGTTGTCTCACAGTTTTACTAACCCACGGATATCCCGAATATTTCCCTTCCCTGGGAAAATTGGCCAAACAGCTTTGAAATCAACAGCTTGGGCCCGATACTCGATTATCGCCCTCCCGTACAAGCAAAAATGACTTGTACGGGAGGTAGAAATTGGAGTAATCTTCCAAAGGTCATCAGGACTGACCAGCTCGTACTGAATGCACCAAGGGAGGAGTACACATGACACTGCTGGCCGCCTCTGCCGAAAACAACCTGTCTGACGCCGCCGGTTTGCTCAACCGGGCCCTGTTTCGGAAACCGGACGCCAGGTTCCGGGGCCTGGGTCGGTGGGTTCGCGTGCGAAGGTGCATGGAGGAGTTGGAGAAGGCCCGGACCTACAGGAAGTGGCTCGAGACGGCGGGCGAACTGGACCACCTCACGGGCGCCGACCAATGGCGCGAAAAAGGGGACTCGCCGTTCATCAACACCAGTCTGTTGCGCCGGCACACCGAGCAGATGCGCGAGTACGTGGACGCGGCCAACGTGTACAGGCTGGTGGACCTGCTCCACGAAAGCATCCGCCGCAACCAGGTGGACGTGGCCAATCCGCTCCTGTACACCAGGTCGATGTGCGGCACCCTGAAGGTCGTCGAGAACTATCTCGACCAGGTGGTGGCGAGCATCGACTTTCTCTGCGACAACGATTTCGCCCTACTCCCCCATGACAAGAAGGTTCGCCTGTTCCAGCAGGCCGCCAAAAACTTCGGCCGGTCCGCCCTCATGCTCAGCGGCGGCGCGACCTTCGGCCTGTTCCACCTTGGAGTGGTCAAGGGCCTGCTCAAGCGGGACCTTCTGCCCAGGGTGATCTCCGGGTCCAGCATGGGCGCCATCATTGCGGCCGGAACCTGCTGCCGCACCGAGGACGAGCTGTGGGAGGTCATGAGCGATCTGGGCAGCCTGGACAGGTATGCGCTGAAGGTGCTGACTCCGCGGGAGATTTGCTCCCACAAGGCGCTTCTGGACCAGCACCGGCTTCTGCGCCACATCCAGCGGAACGTTCCCGATCTCACCTTTGCCGAGGCGTTTGAACGCTCGGGTCGCATACTCAACATCTCGGTGTCGCCGACCCGGGTGGGCATGAAGCCGCGGGTGCTGAACTACATCACCGCGCCCAACGTCCTGGTCACCCACGCGGCCCTGGCCTCCTCCTGCATCCCCTTCGTGTACCCTCCCGCCGTGCTCTTCGCCAAGGACCGCGGCGGCAACCAGTATCCGTACATGCAGGGAGAACGATGGGTGGACGGAAGCATCCGGGACGACATTCCCAGGCTGCGCATGGCCCGCCACCACAATGTGAACCACACTGTGGTGAGCCAGACCAACCCGCACATCCTGCCATTCATCCGGTTCACCAGCAGCCAGGGGGCCCTGCCCTTTGCCGTGGGATTCGTGGGAGCCGTGGTGCAGACGGAGATACTGCAGATTCTGCGGGAAGCCCAGCGCCGGATCCGAAAGAGCACGTGGCAACACCTGGCCAACCAGATGGCCGGTATCGTCGGCCAGCACTACGCCGGAGACATCAACCTGCATCCCTCCTTCTCCCCCATGCTGTATGCGCGCGTGATGTCCAACCCGACGCAAAAGGAACTGGGATGGTTCGTGCTGCAAGGGGAAAGGGAAGTGTGGCCCAAGGTGGCCATGATCAACAACCAGACCCGGATCAGCCGGGCCCTGGAGGCCTGCCTGGAAAAGCTGTCCCCGGACCTGCCCCGGCCCGAGGCCAGGCCGCTGTAACAGCCCGTTGAAAAACTCGGAATTGGCAGCCTGTTCAAAAACGAGGAGATGCAAGGCGCGCGAATTTCGAGGAGTAAGGCGTACTTACGGTACGTCGCATCGACGAGAAATGAGGCGCAACGCCGCAGATCGCGTTTTTCAACAGGCTGGTAAGCAGGACGGCCGCGGCAGGGACCCGATCGGGATTCTTCCCGCCGCCAGGGAACCCGCCATCCACACGATCCCCGCCTTTTGGACCCCAGTCCGTTCATGCTGTCCACTGTCCGTGTTTACGTGCGTGACGTAACCCGTGACGCCCGTCGCTCCCCCTGGTGCGTTCCTCCGGCGCCGGGCAGGGGTGTCATAATGATACAATCGCGCCACGCTGGCACTGTCCGCGCCCCCGGCCCGGCCAATCCGGCACGGTCGGCGGGCCGCGCGATCCCGCTTTCCTTCGTTTTTCCACACCTGTCCCGGATGGCACACCGCTTGCTCTTACATTGGCCGGAAACGGCAAACAGCGGCCACGACCGGCCGCCGTATTCGGGAATCACAGCAAAGGAGATCGACCAATGGCGCAAAATTGTTGGGAAGCATTGAGATGCGGCAGGGAAAAGGAATGCCCGGCGTACCCTGATCGCGGCAGGGCCTGCTTCAACGTGAGGGGAACCCTGTGCCGCAATGAAAAGCAGGGCAACTACTTTGAAAAAATCGAGGCATGCCGCGCGAAATGCGCCTTCTACAAGGAGGTCACCGGCACCTGATCCGGTACCGGCATAACGGAATTCCGACACGGACGCACCACCTGGTGCGCCCGTGGTGGTTGGCTGCTAGTACCGGTAATGATCCGGCTTGTAGGGGCCCTTTTGCGGCACGCCGATGTATTCGGCCTGCTCCGGGCTCATCTTCGTGAGCTTCGCCCCCAGTTTTTCCAAATGCAGACGGGCCACTTCCTCGTCCAGTTCCTTGGACAGGGTGGACACGCCCACAGGCCCCTGGTTCCGCCACAGGTCGATCTGGGCCAGCGTCTGGTTGGTGAACGAATTGGACATGACGAAACTGGGGTGACCCGTGGCGCAGCCGAGGTTCACCAGCCGTCCCTCGGCCAGCATATAAATGCTGTGGCCGTCCGGGAATGTGTACTTGTCCAGCTGGGGCTTGATGTTGGTCTTGACCACTCCGGGCCGGTTGTCCAGTTCGTCCACCTGGATCTCGTTGTCGAAGTGGCCGATGTTGCAGACAATGGCCTGGTCCTTCATCCTCGACATGTGCTCGGCCGTGATCACGTCCTTGTTGCCGGTGGCCGTCACGTAGATGTCGCCGTGGGGCAGGGCGTCCTCCACCGTGGTCACGGTGAACCCCGCCATCAACGCCTGCAACGCGCAGATGGGGTCGATTTCCGTGACGATCACCCTTGCCCGATGCGCGGCCAGGGCCTCTGCCGAACCCTTGCCCACGTCGCCGAACCCGCAAACCACCGCGGTCTTGCCGGCGATCATCACGTCCGTGGCGCGCTTGATGCCGTCAACCAGGGACTCGCGGCAACCGTATATGTTGTCGAACTTGCTCTTGGTCACGCTGTCGTTCACGTTTATGGCGCGAACCAGGAGCCTGCCCTCCCTCTGCATCTGGTAGAGCCGGTTCACACCCGTGGTGGTCTCCTCCGAAACCCCCTTCCAGTCCTTGACCATCCGGTGCCAGAATCGAGGGTCCTCGGCCAGGGTCTCCCGGAGAACCTTGTTCACGATCTGCAACTCCTTGTTGTCCGTGGGCTCGTCCAGGATGCCCGGATCCTCCTCGGCAAAGTATCCCCGGTGGATCAGCAGCGTGGCGTCGCCTCCGTCGTCCACCACCAGATTCGGCCCCCTGCCGTCCGGCCAGGTCAACGCCTTTTTCGTGCACCACCAGTACTCCTCCAGGGTCTCGCCCTTCCAGGCGAACACGGGCACGCACGCCTGGGCCACGGCCGCCGCGGCGTGGTCCTGGGTGGAGAAAATGTTGCACGACGCCCAGCGCACGTCAGCTCCCAGCTCCACCAGCGTCTCGATGAGCACCGCCGTCTGGATTGTCATGTGCAGGCTGCCTGAAATCCTGGCCCCGGCCAGCGGCTTTTGCGGCCCGTACTTTTCCCGGGTGGCCATGAGCCCCGGCATTTCCTTTTCCGCGATTTCCATCTCCTTGCGACCGAAATCGGCGAGCCCCATGTCCTTGATCCTGCATTCCACGGTTACCGCCTCCCTGTTCCCGTCCACGGCCTGTGACATGTGTGTTCACCCTCCCTGCTGAATATGTGTGCGACCGATGGTCAACAGTCTCCCCCTGCCGGCACGGAACCTACCCCGCCGGTGCGAACCTTATAATGCAAATTTCGTTCGCATGCCAGACTTTTGGGAGCACGTGCGCCCCGCGGATCTCGCCGGGAGGGCGGAAAGGGTATACAGGGGCGGAAGTGGCGGGGCCCGTGTTTTCGCCGGCCCGACCGCCTTTCGCCCTTGTTCACGATTCCGTCACGCCAGGTTGAACACCAGGGTCTGGATGTCGCCCAGCGCGTACTTGTCGCCGGGTACTTCCCTGGAGGAAACGCCCACCTTTTTGCCGATGAGGTCCATGTTGGCGGAGTCGGGGTCCATGTCCACGTTGCCCATGGCCCAGGCGCCGCACTCCAGTTCCACCATGGCCGTGACAAAGGGGGCTTCCATGCCCTCGGCCGCGACCCGGATGACCGTGAACGTTTGCACGGTGCCGGACTTTTCCACTTCCTCGACGGTGAGATCCCGGCTGCCGCATTCGGAACATGCCGCCTGTGGTGGCACCATGCACTCGCCGCAACCCTTGCAGCGCAGTCCCAGGAGCTTGCCGTCAGCCAGGGCTTTCTGGTAATCCGCAAATGACAATGCCGCTTCCATATCGTTACCTCCCCAGGATGATGTTGCACACGGTTCCAAGGTCGCCGCCCAGGGTGTCCACGTAGCCGATTTTCGCTCCGGGAACCTGCCTGTCGCCCGCCTCCTCGCGCAATTGTTCGCAGATCTCCACCACCTGCGCCGCGCCAGTGGCGCCGATCGGGTGGCCCTTGGATTTCAGGCCGCCGGAGGGATTCACCACCGGCCCCTTGCCGCCCAGCCTGGTGTCGCCCTTGCTCGCCGCGTCGTAGGCCTCGCCGAAACCGTACATGCCAAGGGCTTCCAGAGCCAGGATTTCCGCGATGGTAAAACAGTCGTGCAGTTCCACCACGTCCACGTCGGAGGGTTTGATGCCCGCCTGGGCGAACGCCGCCCTGGCCGCTTCGACACGGGAGCGCACCACGGTGATGTCCTTCTGGGACATGAGCGTGCCCGCCGAGGCCTGGCCCATGCCCTTCACGTACACAGGCTTGTCCATCAGGTCCCTGGCCTTGTCCGCCGAGGCGACCACGACCGCCGCCGCGCCGTCGGAAAACGGACAGCAGTCCAGCAGTTGCAGGGGATCGGCGATCATCATGCCGCCGAGCACCTTCTCCGCGGTGATCTCCTTCGGGAAATGCGCCTTCGGATTCTTCGCCCCGTGGAAGTGGTTTTTCACCGCCACCTCGGCCATGTGACGCTTCAGCTCCGCCAGGTCGACACCGTACTTTTTCGCGTACAGGTGGGTGGCCATGGCGAACACCCCCGGGAAGGTGATGCCCGTGGGTGTTTCATACTGCGCGTGGCAGCCCATGGCAAAGGTCCGGGTGGCCAGGGGCGTTCCCATGGCATTGGCCCGCTCCGTGCCGCCGGCCAGCACCACGTCGCACTCGCCCGCCGCCACCAGAAGGGCCGCGTGACGGATCGCCACGGTCGCGGTGGCGCACGCGCTTTCAAAGCGCACCGCCGGCGCGCTTGTGGGCATGCCGATGTTGGCGTGGGCGAACGGGGCCATGTGGATCTGGCCTTCCTCGAAATCGCCCAGGCAGTTTCCGAAATACAGGGCCTGCATGTCTCCGGGTTCCAGACGGGAATCGGCAATGGCGTCCGTGGCGGCTTCGGCGAACAGCTCTAGATTGGTCTTGTCCCAGATGCCGAAGCGCGTCATGCCCACTCCCATGATCGCCACTTCTCTCATGATGGTCTCCTTTGTGCCGGGGTTTCGGATTGGCGGCGCGCGGCCGTTCGTCGGGTTTTCATCCTGCCAGGACAGGGCCGGCGCGCCGAAAACGACGGAAGCACTGTAACATTGGTCGACAAAACGGGCAATCAGGTTTGGAGGGGTCCTTGTCTCGGGGTGGCGCATGACGCCGGGCGCCTTCCCGAAAATCCGCACAATAAAAACCGGCAAATGATCAAACCGGTTGCCAAACAACTGGCTAGCCTGTATGGATGTAGTCATGGAAAAAGACAGATGGAACCAGCTGTCGGCCGGTGGTACGGACGACGGCTACCTTCGCGAAAACCCTCGAAGGCGGCGGCCGACGGCATCACGGAACCGGAGACCGTGAACCCCATGGACAGGGCGGGCACTCTCTTGCACGGAGGTCTTTTGGTGTTTTTGGCGTGTTGTTTCAGGGGGCGTGAAAAAAGCGAGGCCAAGGGGCTTGACAAGGGGGAGCGCATACTGGTATGACCTCTTACCAGCTGGAGGCGGCATGGAACACAACGGCACAAAACCACTCAAACCCATTCAGTACGCCGAGGACCAGCTCCTCAGGGCCATCCTCAAGGGTGAATACCCTCCCGGCACACCACTGCCCAACGAACGCACCCTGGCCACCATGGTCGGCGTCACACGGCCCACCCTCAGGGAAACCCTGCACAGGCTGGCCCGGGAGGGATGGATCACCATACACCACGGCAAGCCCACATTGGTCAACGACTACTGGAAACAGGGCGGCCTCGGCCTTTTGAGCACCCTCGCCCAGTACGGCGAGTATCTACCCCCGGACTTCATCACCCACCTGCTGGAGTTCCGCGTGGTCATCATGCCGCCCATCGCCGGACTGGCGGCCAGACACCACGCCGACACCCTGGCCGGATACCTGGCAAGGGCCGGGGACCTGCCCGACGACACCATGGCCTACACCGAATACGACTGGGAACTCCAGTCCATGCTGGCCGGACTCGCGGACAACGTCATCTACCCCATGATCTTCAACGACTTCTCCACCCTGTTCAAAAGCATGGCCCAACTCTACTTCGGCATGAAGGAAGGCCGGGAATCCTCGGCCCGTTACTACAGGAATTTCGCACAGGCATTGCCGGACCCTCTCGCGGTGGAAAACGTGGTGCGCGACGTCATGATGGAAAGCGCCCGGCTGTGGGAGGAAACCATCAAATCGTGACGATCCAATTACGCGGAGGTTACCCGAATGATTCGCTGGAACGGCTGGGGAGACGAGACCACACACATGGAGGCCCCGGAACCGGGGCGCCGGCTCATCGCGGAAATCGTGGGCGAAGGCCGGGTCAAGGAAGATGCGCCGCTGGACAGGGTCCTGGAGGCGGTGCCTGAATCGCGCCTGCCCGACCACAGCCTGGTGAGCAAGGACGAAAAGCTGCGAGTGGACCATTCCCACGGCCAGAGCCTGCCGGACTGGGTAGCCATGCGCGAGGGCGCCATGTCCGTGTTCCCGGACGCGGTGGCCGTTCCCGCGACACTGGGTGAACTGGAAGCCGTGCTGGAATACGCGGACAATAACAAGGCCATCGTGATCCCCTATGGCGGCGGCACCAGCGTGGTGGGCCACCTGGATCCGCCCGTGGACAGGGGCCCGGTGCTGTGCGTGTCCATGGCGCGGCTGAACCGGCTGGTCTCCTTTGACCCGTACAGCAGGATGGCGACCTTCGAGGCCGGCGTTCGCGGCCCGGACCTCGAGAGCCAGCTGCAGGCGCGCGGCCACACGCTGGGGCATTACCCGCAGTCCTTCGAGCTGTCCACCCTGGGCGGCTGGGTCGTCACCCGCTCCTCGGGCCAGCAGTCCCTGTACTACGGCCGAATCGACCAGTCCTTTCTGGGTGGCGAACTCCTGACTCCGGCGGGGACCTGGAACTTCCCGAACATTCCGGCTTCCTCCGCCGGCCCGGACTTCCGCCACGTGCTGTTGGGCTCCGAGGGCCGCATGGGCATCCTCACCAGGGCCACGGTAAAGGTGGTGCCCGTCCCGGAAAAGGACGACGTGTACGGCGCATTCTTCCCTTCCTGGGACGCGGGTGTGGAAGGCGTGCGGGAACTGGTGGGCGCGGACCTGCCCCTGTCCATGATCCGGCTGTCCAACCCCAACGAGACCGTCACGAACATGGCGCTTTCCGGCCACAGCACCCAGGTGGCCATGCTCAAGACGTATCTCAAGGTCCGGGGCGTGGATATCGACGGCGCGACAATGGCCCTGGTCGGCCTCATCGGCAACCCGAAGGTGGCCGGGGCGGGCAAGAGCGAGATGAACCGCATCGTGAAAAGGCACGGCGGCGTGGTGGTGGGCAAAAACATGGGCGAGACGTGGAAGAAGAAACGCTTTTTGCTGCCCTACCTGCGCAACACACTGTGGGATCTCGGCTACTGCGTGGACACCCTGGAAACCTGCGTCACCTGGGACAGGGTCAAGCCAACCATGGAGGACGTGGAGAATACGATCCGGGAGACCATGGCAAAGCGAGGCGAGGGCATCCACGTGTTCACCCACCTGTCCCACGTGTACAAGGTGGGCTCATCCATATACACCACCTTCGTGTTCCTGCCGGGAAAGACCCCCGAAGAGACCCTCGAGAAATGGCGGGCTTTAAAGGAAGCCGCCAGCCAGACCATTGTCATGCGCGGGGGCACCATCAGCCACCAGCACGGGGTGGGCAGGGACCACGCGCCGTACCTGGAGGCGGAAAAGGGCCCCATGGCCATGTCGGCCATGGAGGATCTGTTCAACAAGGTGGACCCGGAAAAGCGGATGAATCCGGGCAAGCTGATTCTGGACTGAAAGGGCCGCGGCCTGCAAGGGGGTTTCGCGGCCTTTTTCAGGCGCATGGCCAGGGTTTGACCTCTGGCCTCGAATCGCACCGCGGGAACGACAATCAACCGGCGCCGGGCTCCCGGAGTCTTATACCCCGGAGCATCGGGCCGGATCGTATCGAGGAAACCATGAGCATCGACAAACTGCCCGACAGCGTGGACCTTGTGGTCATAGGCGGCGGCATCACCGGCGCCGGAATCCTGAGGGAAGGCGTGCGCGCCGGGCTGAACGTATTGCTGGTGGAGCAGCGGGATTTTTCCTGGGGCACGTCCAGCCGCTCGTCCAAGCTGGTCCACGGAGGCCTGCGCTATCTCAAGGAAGGCAGGTTCCTGCTCACCAAGGCCAGCGTGGAGGAACGCTGCCGCCTCATGGAGGAGGCGCCGGGACTGGTGGAGAAACTGGGTTTCCTGTGGCCGGTGTACCAGGGCCAGAGCCCGGGCAGGTGGTCACTCGCCGTGGGACTCATGCTGTACGACCTCATGGCCGGGGTGCGCCAGCACAAGTACATGAAAAAACAGGACTTCAACGCTCTCATGCCCGGCCTTAACCAGGAGGGGCTAAAGGGCGGTTTCGTGTTCCATGACGCGCAGGTGGACGACGCACGCCTTGTGCTGCGACTCATCTTCGAGGCGGAAAAGGCGGGCGGCAGGGCAGCCAACTACACCCGCGCCGTGGACGTCGCGCGGGACGAGCAGGGAAGTGTTACCGGCGTGGTGCTGAAGGACGTGGAAACCGGCGGGAAAAAGACAGTGGCGACCAGAGTCGCCATCAACGCCACCGGCGTCTGGGCCGAGAACCTTCACAAATCGCCCGATCCGGGGCTGCACATCCGGCCGTTGCGAGGCAGCCATCTCATGTTTCCGCAAAGCGTTCTGCCCGTGACCCAGGCCGTGAGCTTCATGAATCCCGCGGACAAGCGCCCCGTCTTCGCCATCCCCTGGGAGGGGGCCACCCTGCTGGGCACCACGGACGTGGACCACGAAAACGGGTTGAACACAGACCCCGCCATAACCGAAGCGGAGTTCTCCCTGCTCATGCGCGGCGTACGGCACATCTTCCCGGGAAGGAACCTCAAGGCCAGCGACGTGGTGGCCACGTTCGCCGGTGTGCGACCCGTCCTGTCCGCCGGGAAAAAGGACCCCTCGAAGGAATCCCGGGAGCACGTGGTCTGGGTGGACAAGGGCCTTGTCACCATAACAGGCGGCAAGCTCACCACCTTCCGCCGCCTGGCATGGGACGCGCTGCGCGCCGCCAAACCGTTTTTTTCCCGGAACCTCCGGGACGCAAGGGACGCCCCCGTGTTCGAGCCGCCGGTTTCCGTGCCCGGGGACACCCGGGGGCTTGATGCCGTCCAGTGGCGCAAACTGCTTGGCAGGTACGGCGCCAGGGCCGTTGACATGGTGGCGGGGGCACAAGAAAAGGACCTGGAAACCATCCCCGGGACGCACACCATCTTCGCGGAACTGGCCCACGCCGCCCGAAACGAACAGGTGGTACACCTGGACGACCTTTTGCTGCGCCGCGTCCGCATGGGCATCCTGTGTCCCGAGGGAGGCAGCCAGTACCTGGACCGCATCCAGGAACTTTGCGGCCCGGGACTGGGATGGGACGACAACCGCTGGCGCGAGGAACGGGAACGCTACCTGGACCTGTGGTGGCGCTCCTATGCACCCCTGACTCTCAAGTGAGCATAGAAGTAAAGTCGGGAAAGGCAAAGGCGAAAGGACAAAGGCGTTTAAAGGCGGGATTTGTTTCGCGCTGCGCGCGAGTCGCTTTTTGAAAAAAGCTCCGCAAAAACTTTTGGGATGCCGGCCAAAGGCCGGTCACACGCAAAGCGCCCGTGCAGGT
>JBKHBM010000032.1:0-42052 GCA_046542385.1 Desulfatibacillaceae bacterium
CCGGCAGGTCTCTTCCTTGCATCCGCACCACCTGAGACCGCTCACGGATTCAGGTTTCCGTCAGTCCGTATGCCGGCAATGATCTCCGGATGGGAGATTGACTTTTCCTATTCGACTAGGTATGGTTGACAACCGGTTTGAAAAACACTTTCGCCAAGCCACAGGGGGGAGATGATGACGCCGAAAGACGACAAGAAGTTCGAGGATCTGGGCAAGAAACGTCCCACAAGCTTCGACGCCATGGTACGGCTCTTCCTTCAGTATTACCGCATCCCCACCCGCAAGGACATCGAAAAGCTGATGGACCGGATCGACCGGCTGGAAAAGCTTCTGCGCACCCGCATCGCGGAAACCGGCAAGATGCGCGGTCGCGGCAGGAAAGCCGAGGTCGAGGGCGGCCGCGAGAACATGACGGCTTCCGACCAGGTGGTCGAAGTCATCAGCGAAGCAGGCGACGAAGGCATCAGTTTCGCCCTCATCAAGGAGAAGACCGGCTTCGAGGACAAGAAACTCCGGAACATCATCTTTCGCCTGAACCGCCTGGGCCGGATCCAGCGCAAGTCGCGCGGCGTTTACAGGGTGCCCTGAGACCTGCCGCAGGAAGCATTCCGTTTTCCCTACCACTCCCCTGAATCACCATCGGACAAATCATGGACCACAAGAGACCTGCTCCCGAGTACCAGGCAGGCGCGCGCATCCACGGGTACGTGGTGAAACGCGTCGAACCGCTGCCCGAAAAGGACGCGGTTTTCTACGAATTGAAACACGATGCCACCGGCGCCCGCCACGCGCACGTTGCCAGGGACGATCGTGACAACGCCTTTTCCGTGGCGTTCAAGACAGTGCCCCGGGATTCCACCGGCGTTGCCCACATCCTCGAGCATACCGCTCTGTGCGGCTCCGAAAAGTATCCCGTGCGCGACCCCTTCTTCTCCATGATCCGGCGCAGCATGAACAGCTTCATGAATGCGTTCACCGCCTCCGACTGGACCATGTATCCCTATGCCACGCAGAACCGGGCCGATTACTACAACCTGATGAAGGTGTACCTGGACGCCGCGTTCTTCCCGCTGCTGGATGACCTCAGCTTCAAGCAGGAAGGTCACCGCCTGGAATTCGAATCCGCGAACGGCGGGGAGCAACTGGTGTTCAAGGGCGTGGTGTACAACGAGATGAAGGGCGCGATGTCCAGCCGCGACCAGGTCATGGTTCATTCGCTGATGGAAAGCCTGTATCCGGACACCACCTACGGCAACAATTCGGGAGGCGATCCGGTCCACATTATCGAACTGACCCACCAACAGCTTCTGGATTTTCACGCCAGGCACTACCATCCCAGCAATGCATGGTTCTACACCTACGGGGACATGCCCCTGGAAGAGCATCTCGGGGTCATCGAAAGCCGGGTGCTGAACCGGTTCTCTGCCATCGACCCGAAAACCGGCGTCCGGAGCCAGCCCCGTTTCACCGAGCCCCGGCAGGTTCGCGTACCCTATCCCGTGGAACCGGGAGAGGAGAAGAAGCACGAGGCGGCCCAGTCCTGGTTGCTGTGCGGGATCGAGGAGGCCGAGGAGGTGCTGGCCCTGGAGTTGCTGGAAAAGATCCTGCTGGGCAACGCCTCGGCTCCGTTGCGCAAGGCCCTGATAGACTCGGGCCTGGGCTCTTCGGTGTCCGACGGCACCGGCTACGACTCGGACAACCGGGACACCATGTTCTCCGCCGGGTTGAAGGACGTGTCCGAAAACCACACCCACGAGGTGGGGCAAATCGTCCTGGACACCCTGGCCGGCCTGGTGGAAAAGGGGGTTGATCCGGATCTGGTGGAAACCGCCATCCACCAGTACGAGTTCCAGCGCAGGGAGGTGTCCGGTACCCCCTTTCCCTATGGGCTCAAGCTGTTCCTGCATTTTTGCGGAACCTGGTTCCACGGCGGTGACCCCCTGCGTGTGCTGAGGTTCGAAAAGGACCTGGCCGCCATCCGCGAAAGGGCCGCCGCCGGACCCTACTTCGAGGGTATGATCCGCGCCCACTTTCTGGAGAACCCGCACCGGGTCTTTCTGGATCTCTATCCGGACCCGGACCTGCCCCGCCGTCAGGCCGAACAGGAACGGTCCGCCCTGGACAGGATCGAAAAGTCGCTGGCTCCCCGGGACATCGAGAACATCCGGCGCGACGCAAAGGCTCTCGAGGAACTGCAGGACCGGGAGGAGGACCTTTCCTGCCTGCCCACCCTCCGCGTCGAGGACATCCCGCCGGAGGTGGAGTCCGTGCCGGCCTCGGACAGACCGGCGCCGGATTACCTCTGGCCTTACGAGGCGGCCACCAACGGCATCCTTTACTACACGTCCGTGGCGCGGATCGACCACGTGCCGGCAAAAAGCGCCGCGTTGATACCCTTTCTCTGCCACGCCTACACCAAGATGGGCACGAAGAGGCGGGACTATGCGGACCTGTCCCGGACAATCGCACGCACCACGGGCGGCATGGGCATGGGCGTCTCCGCCCGCACCATGTATGGCGCCGACGGTACACCGGTGCCGTTTGCCGCGTTCGATGCCAGGTGCCTGTCCCGGAACGTGTCCGCCATGTTCGACCTGGCCGGCGAGATCCTGTTCGAGCACGTCTTCGACGACCTCAAAAGGCTTCGGGAACTGCTGCTGGAATACCGCGCCGCGTACGAATCCCGGATCGTCAACAGCGGCCACATGTTCGCCATGAGCCTGGCGTCCCGGGGCCTGTCCCCCGCGCTGGCGCTCCAGGAGCAATGGTCGGGTGTGCACCAGCTGCTGGCGGTCAAGGAACTCGCCGCCGACCTCTCGGACGAGGCCCTGCGCAAGCTGGCAGGCCGTTTGTCGGAGCTTTCCGGGATGCTGTTCGCGCAGGGCAGCTCCACGGTCGGGCTGGTCGGCTCCTCCGGGGACCTGGATGCGGCGACGCGGGCCGCCGGCGAAATCCGGGACCGTTTCCGGCCGTCCCCTCCCTCCGCGGGCGACATATGGAACATGGAAGAGGCCGGTATCGAAAGAGAGGGATGGAGCACGTCCACCTCCGTGTCCTTCGTGGCCCACGCCGTTTCCGCGCCGCGAACCGGCCATCCGGACGCCCCGGTCTTCGCTCTGCTGGCCAAGCTGCTGCGCTCCGCTTTCCTGCACAAGGAAATCCGGGAAAAGGGCGGGGCCTACGGCGGGTTCGCCCGGTCCGACACGGAAAGCGGCGTCTTCCATTTCGGCTCCTACCGGGACCCCCACATCGCGCGCACCCTGGACGTCTATCGCCGGGCCTACGACTTTCTGCGCGAAGGGAAGTTCACCGAACAGGACGTGAAGGAATCCATCCTCCAGACCTGCTCGGACATCGACAAACCCGATCCGCCCGGCCAGGCCGCGCGCAAGGCCTTTTTCCGGCGTCTGCTGAATCTGAGTGACGACATGCGGACCGATTTCAAGAAGGGTGTATTGGCCACGGACCGGTCGCGGGTGGTCGAGGTCGCCGAAAAGTATTTTCAACCCGGCGGGGCCTTGTCCCCGGTGGCGGTGATTTCGAACGAAACCCTGCTGCGGCACGCCAACGAACAGATGGGAGACTACCCCCTGTCCGTGCGGGCCATTTGACGGACGGACCGGAAAGCGGACTTTTTCGCGGAGGTACCCGCCATGGCTGACAAGGAAAGGACCGCCTTCGTCTTTGCCGGTGGAGGCAGCCTGGGCGCCATCCAGGTGGGCATGCTGCAGGCGCTAACCGAGGCCGGGTACGTGGCGGACATGGTGGTGGGGGCGTCCGTGGGCGCCATCAACTGCGCGTTCTACGCCGGCGAGCCGAATGCGGGGGGAGTGCGGGCATTGAGGGACGTCTGGAGCTCCATCAACCGCCGGGACGTGTTCCCGGTATCCCCCATCAACAGCCTGCTGGCCTTTTTCGCACGCAGGAACAGCTTCGTGGATTCCACGGCATTGAGGTCGCTGGTCCGGAACAACCTCTCCCATCCCAACCTCGAGGACGCCGAGGTGGACACCCACGTGGTGGCCACCGACATACTCACCGGTCAGGAAGTATGCATCTCCGAGGGGGACGCCGTGCGGGCCCTGATGGCCAGCGCCGCCATTCCCGCGGTGTTTCCTCCCGTCACCGTGGGCGACTCCATCCTGGTCGACGGAGGGGTGTCCAACATGACACCGATCTCCACCGCCGTGGAAAAGGGGGCCCACAGGGTGGTCATCCTGCACACCGGTTTCACCTGCGCCACGGAAAAGGCCCCCAAAAGCGTCATCGCCATGGGCATGCACGTGATGAACCTGATGGTCAGCCGGCGGCTTTCCATGGACGTCCGTCTCCTGCGGGACAAGGTCGATTTCCGGGTGCCTCCCAGGCTGTGCCCCATTACGGCGTCGCCGTTCGACTTCAGCCAGACGGACAGCCTGGTGGAGCGGGCTCGCCAGGCGACCGGGGAGTGGCTGGAGGACGGGGGCATGGAGGAACCTCCGGCCGACGTGGCCGCCCGCCTGGAGCACAAGCATTGACAGGGGTAGGCTCCCCTGGTTCAGGGGGAACGCGGCCGGAAGGGCTCCGGGAAGGCGTCGGGCGAAACGTTACGCCCCCGCCCCGAAGCATTCGGGAAGCAGGCTCCGGTTACGGCGACGCTTCGAACCACGGATCCGGGAATCGGCCAAGCCTGCCTTTGGCAAGCCGGTCTCCGATGCCCATGGCCCGGGCCAGCAGCACCGCGTAGACCGTGAGTTCCGGAAACGCGTCCACGGGCTCGCCCCGCTCCTTCATGCCCTGAAGCACCTTGTTGAAGTACAGGTAGCAATAGGGGCAGACCGAACACAGGACCTCGGCCCCTGACTCCCTTGCGCTTTCCATCTTCCTGTGCGCCCAGTCCACGGTATAATCGCGGAACGAGTACGCCAAAGGCGCACCGCAGCATTCCAGCTTCAGTTCCCACTCCACGGTCCGGGCCCCGGTGGCCTCGATGAGTTCGTCCAGGATTCGAGGTTTTCCGGGATCATCGAAATGCACCACGTTGCTTGGCCTCAGTAGCCGGCACCCGTACTGGGCGGCCACCACCATCCCGTCCATCGGCTCGGTTATGGCCTGGCGTATCCGGTCCACGCCGATCTCCCGGTACAGGATGGCCAGGTAATGCCTGATCCTGACCTTGCCCGTGTATTCGAGTCCCTCCTTGCGCAGTTCCCGGTTCACCATGTCGAACAGCTCGCGGTCCCGGTTCAGCCGATGCTGGGCAGCGCGCAGGCTTCCGTGGCAGCACGCACAGAACACCACCATGTCCAGTTCCCGGGCTTCCGCCAGGGCGAGGTTGCGGGCCGCCGCCAGGGCGGCCGCGCCCGAATCCAGGTTTCGCAGGGGGTATCCGCAGCAGGCGAAGTCCTCGACCTGTTCGACGCCGACGTCGAACGAGGCGAATATCTCTTCCACGGCACGAGCGTACCATGGAAGTCTCGCCGGAATGTTGCAACCGTAATATGCCGCCAGTTTCATTTTCACCCGCATCATGGAGGCGTTCCGGAACTCAGGCAGCGTTACCGTCTGGGCCGCCCGATTCCCTTTGTTGCCTGTAAGCCCGGTTTTTGAGTTCGTAGAAGACGTCCGTGACCCTGACCCCGGTGGGGCACAATTCCTGGCATTTGTAACATGTCAGGCAGTTCCACAGCATGGGCGCTCCCATGGCGAGGTCCGGCATGCCCAGGCCCACGGCGCGGATGATCTGCGACGGCGTCATGCCGACGTCCCTTTCCGGATCGGCCGCCGCGCCCACCACCGGGCATGCGTTGGTGCAGACCTCGCAGTTGTAGCATCCGGCAAAGGTGCGGGCCAAATAGGAGTCAAGCATGCGCTGTCTGAATTTCCGGTCCGCGGCCTCCATGGAAATGGGTTCGCCGCCGGGTTTTGCGCCAGGAGCCAGTTCGCTGCGCGCCCTGTCCACGTTGGATCCGTAATCCGCTTCCTTTTCATTCGGGCGCTCGATCCCGTGGTAAAAGGAGAACGTGCCCGCAAGGGAATGCTGGGGGCGTTGCCCGCCGATGAGCCGGTCGAACGCGGTGGCCCACTGCTGCTTCAGGCCGATGCCCGCCGGGCAGGCCACGGTGCAGCGGTTGCAGTTGGTGCAGATGCACAGGCCTTCCTCGATGGCGCGAAGGTCCCGCTCTCCGAGGGCCTTGCCGCGAGCCAGCCGCCCCAGGGACCGCAGCTTTTTGGAGGGCAGGATGTTCTCGTTGCCGAACCAGCCGCTGACCACCCCCACGGAGCATCCCATGCTGCACGTGTCGCAGTGCATGCAGGCGTCCAGCTCCATCATCCGGCGTGTCGCCAGGTTGCGGGGATCGGCACGGGTCACGTCCATGCCGGCGCGCACCAGCAGGGACAGCGGCGTGGTGAGGACGTGCAGCATCTTGCCGAACGGCACGTAAACCAGGCCGCCCAGGGTCAGCAGGATGTGGGCCCAGAAAAGCACGTTTCCCGCGTTGTTCCGTTCCAGCCAGCCGGCGGCCGGAGCCAGGGCCCTGGAGGCGGGCCAGCTCAGCACCCCGCTCCGGGGGGCCGCCGAATGGCACTCCGCGCAAAATCCCGCGTGCATGTCCATGCCATATTCCAGCACGTCCGGGTCAAACGGAGGGACGGTCTGCTCCGACACTACCCCGTATTCCTCCACCCAGTACGCCAGCAGCGCCTGGTACTCCTCGTATTCCGGATACAGGCCCGCATAGTCCGCCGCCATCCATTCGAACTCCGTCTCCGAGGTGATCTTGACCCCGGCCAGCAGCACGCCCGAAACCAGGATCGACGCCACAACGGCCAGGGCAAGCCAGTCCCCGGCCGAACTGGAAAACCGGGGCCTTTTGGAAAACAGCCGACGCAGGGCGAAAATCATCAGCCCGGCAAGGGCCAGGGCGCCCAGTAGGTCCCGAAGGAAAACGAACGGCGCCTGCCGGGCGTAGTCCGGATTGAACCACTGGGCCGAAGTATGCGGCCCCAATGCGTGGAACACCACCAGAAGCACGAATCCCCAGAACAGCGCGAGGTGGGCGAGCCAGCGCCAGAAACCCTGCCTCCATATCCGCAACTGCAGCAGAACGTCCAGGAAAAGGGCCCGCAACACGGACAGGATGCGGCTGCTGAACAGGGCAAGGACCATGCCCCGGAAGGCGGCGAAAACCCTCGACACAACGCCGGCGCCGGCCTCGGCCGGGTTCAGCGCGTGGGCAAACCAGCCGTACACGCGCCATGCCATGGCAAGCACGAAGAGAACCAGAGCGGTCCATGCCACCTCCGGATAATCGGTGAAATAAGCCGTCAAACCTGAATAGTCCATATGAATCTCCCTGGCCGTTCCGAGCGGCGCGGCGGCGGCCGGCGCACGGGCGGCGGTGGGTTGGTCACTCCTTCAACGCGGTAAATCCGCGTACTTCCTAAAACCCTTTTTCAGATAAATCAAGGAGCAGGTTCCCCCGCGGCCTTGCCTTGCCTCGTGCCACGCTTCCACAGCGCCGGGGGTTGTCGGTTCCCCACTTCGATACACCCGGTTCCCTCCTTTACGCAATCCCATTGATTTTGTTGTATATCCCTCCTGGATCCCAGAAGGCGTGTCTTTTCCGCCGCGTCGGATCCGGGCATGGGGGTTGGCGGGTGGGGGAAGGAGGTGGAGGAAGCTCACGGGGGCACTCTTGTCGATATGTTGTACTGTATGAGCAAAATAGCACAACATGTTGCTTTATATGTATTGTGGTTCCCTGTTTTACCTTACGTGGGAATAAAGCAGCGACGACGACTTTTGGCAAATCGGGTGGTTTCGGAAGATGCATATTTCCATGCCGGGCTTGGGAAAGCTCTGGAATGCCGGTCTTCCGTGTTTTCCGCCGGTTGTTGCGGCACCCCGGGCCGCGGTGTGGGCGAGAGCCGCCATTCCACGAGGAGGAAAAGGGCCGGTAATCTTCGCCGGCGGGTGGGATGTAACCGATTTCAGGAGGCCGAGGGCTGAAGTTACTGGATTTTCGTGTTGCGGGAAATGGATTTGCATACGTTGAAGTACGGACATGCATGACGTTGGAGGTGAATTGCGACAATCGGACGTGTTTTGCTTCACAAGATGCGTGGGAAATGCGTTTCAAGGGGTAAAAAAATCCCGTTGGCAACGGGAATTGCCTTGACAAGGTTCCGGCCCCGGGATACATAGGAGGGGAACCGTGGTGATAACTGGGGAGGTGTGGGTCCTTGAGCGACTACTTCCGAGGCACGTGCTACCACACGGCCGACGAAAAGGCGCGGCTGGCCATTCCAGCCAAATTCCGGGACGTCGTCAAAAAATCAGGCGACGACTCCGGCGTCGTAGTCTCCAAATGGGCCGACCACCTCGTGGCGTACACGATGGGCCGATGGAGCGACCTCGAAAGGAACATCGTCGAAAACGCGACCAAAACCGACAAGATGCAACGGTTCATCCGGTTCTTCATCGGCGGCGCCCACGAGTGCCAGTTCGACAAGCAGGGCCGCATTCTTTTGCCCGGAGACCTCCGCGAGTACGCGGGGATCGAACCCCGGACAGAAGTCTCCCTGGTGGGCGCCCTGGACCACCTGGAAATCTGGTCCAGGGAGCGTCTCGTCCTCGAGGACGAGCGCCTGGAAAAGGACCTGGAGGACCCGGAATTCCGGGAACTGGTCAACTCGCTCATGTAGCGAACGGCCGGGGAAAACATAACATATTTCGTGGAATATCGCCATACAACGGTGCTGCTGGACGAAGTTGTCCGGTACATGGACCCCAAACCGGGCCATGTGGTGGTGGACGGCACCCTTGGAGGCGGCGGCCACGCGAAGGCATTGTTCGAATACATACGGCCCGGCGGCATGCTGGTGGGGATCGACCGCGACCCGTCGGCCGTGGACGCGGCCCGGCGGCGATTCGCCGGGTACGGCGACGCGGCGAGCTTGGTTTCGGGGAACTACTCCGACACCCGGGACATCCTGGACAGCCTGGACGTTGCGGCTGCCGACGGCATGGTGCTGGACCTTGGCATGTCCCAGTATCACGTCGAGCAAAGCGGCCGCGGCTTCAGCTTCATGCGCGACGAGGAACTGGACATGCGCATGGGCGGTCCCGGAGACGGCCCCACGGCAGCCGAGGTCGTCAACACATGGTCCGAAAGGGACCTGGCCCGGGCCTTTGCCCGATACGGCGAGGAAAAGCAGGCCAAACGCATCGCCCGGCGCCTTGCCGAGGCGCGGCGCACTGAAAGGATAACCACCAGCGGCAGGCTGGCCGAACTGGTGGCTTCGGCAAAGGGCTGGAACAGGAAGGAAAAGATCCATCCCGCGACCCTGGTGTTCCAGGCGTTGCGTATCGTCGTCAACAGCGAACTGGAGCACCTTTCGCGCTTTCTCGAAACCTTCACCGACTGCCTCGCAACGGGGGGCAGGCTTTGCATCATCTCCTTTCACTCCCTGGAGGACAGGATGGTCAAACAGGCTTTTCGAAACGCCGAAACCGACTGCACGTGCCCTCCGGGACTTCCGGTATGCGGATGCGACGCCAGGGCCGAGGTTCGGGTGATCACGAAAAGGCCGGTCGTCCCTTCCGACGGTGAGGTGGAGCAAAATCCCCAGGCGCGCAGCGCAAAGCTGCGGGTCGTCGAGAAACTGTGATTTCCCCCCGTGCGCCATGGGCGCGGACAGTGTGAGCGAGACATTGTTCAGAGAGCGAAGCCGGAAGCCATGGATATACGGGATACTGTTGGCGGTCTTGTTCATCGTGGTGGGAATCGCCGCCTGGAGCAGCACGCAGTGCACCCGGGTGGGGTACGAGATTTCCACGGTGGCCGCCGAACGCGCGGCTTTGACAAGCCTTCGGGAGCGCCTTCGCGTGGAACTCGCGCACCTGAAGTCCCCGGAACGGATAATCCGTATCGGAAACGAGGAGCTCGGCCTGGTCATGCCGGACTCGGAACAGGTGGTGGTCGTGCAATGAGCGAGGCAAGCCGCAAAAGCCTGACCCGAAGGATCGTCGCCCTGCACGTGTTCTTCGTCCTTGTCTTCGGGGTGATCGCGGCCAGGGCGGTGGACCTGCAGGTGCTCAACGGCGCCATGCTGGACAGGCAGGCGCGCAAGCAGTGGCAGGCCTCGCGGGACACCATACCCACGCGGGGCGTGATTTACGACGCCAAATACCGGGAGCTGGCGGTGAGCCTGGACGTGTCGTCCATTGCCGCGCGCCCCTTCATGATGGAGGATGCGGAAGCTGCGGCCGGCCTGCTGGCCGGGAGCCTGAACCTGTCCAGGGAGCGGGTGGCCCGAAGGCTGGCGTCCGGGCATTCCTTTGTCTGGCTCAAGCGCCACGCGACCCCGCAGGAGGTCCGCGCCGTGCAGGAGCTTTCCCTCGAGGGAATCGAGTTCGTGCCGGAAAAGCGGAGGTACTACCCGAACCGCGGCGTAGCCGCCCAGGTGTTGGGGTTTTGCGGAGTCGACGGACAGGGCCTGGAGGGCCTCGAGTTCCAGTTCGACGAAGTGCTCTCCGCGGACGGGTTCTCCATGCCGGTGGTAAGGGATGCCCGAGGCGGCACCATCAGCCGAGGAATATCCCAGTCGGGCGGCAAGAATGCGGCCAATCTCGTGCTCACCATCGACCGCACCATCCAGTATCTGGCCGAGGACGCGGTCCGGGAGGTGGTGGACAGGTTCGGGGCCAAATCCGGGATGGCGGTGGTGATGGAGCCCGACACCGGAGCCGTTCTGGCCATGGTGAACGTGCCCGGGATCAATCCCAACGCCATACTGGACTACACGGCCGAGCAGTGGAGAAACCGGACGGTTACCGACATGTTCGAGCCGGGCAGCACCATGAAGGTGTTCCTGGCGGCCTCCGCGCTGGAATCCGGCGGCCTGGCCGCGGACACCCCGTTTTTTTGTGAAAACGGCATGTACGACGTGTCCGGCAAGGTGGTCCATGACAGCCACGCCTACGGCTGGCTGTCCCTGGCCCAGGTGGTCAAGTATTCCAGCAACATCGGCGCGGTCAAGATCGAACAGAAGATTGGCCAGGACCGGCTGTACAAGACGTTGACCGATTTCGGATTCGGTGAACGAACGGGGGTGCAGTGTCCCGGGGAAACCGCCGGCATCCTGAGGCATGTGGCCCAGTGGACCACGGTGGACGCCGGCAACATCGCCTTTGGCCAGGGAATTTCCGTGTCCTGCCTGCAGCTGGCGACGGCGCTGTCAGCCATCGCCAATGGCGGGGTGCTCATGCGGCCTCTGTTGGTGCAGGGGATACTGGACGATTCGGGAAGCCTGGTCAGTACCTACAGACCCACCACCGTGCGAAGGGCGGTGTCGGCCAGGACGGCGATGATGGTCAACCGCATCATGCGCACGGTGACCAATCCGGACGGAACCGGGGAACTGGCCCGCCTGGAGGGGTACACGGTCTGCGGCAAAACCGGAACCGCCCAGAAGGTTTCCGTCAACGGGGGCTACTCGTCCGACCTGCACGTGGCCTCGTTCGCCGGTTTCGCCCCGGCCGACGATCCCCGCATCACCGTGGTGGTCGTGGTGGACGAACCGGAAAAGAACGTTTACGGCGGCGTCGTGGCGGCGCCCGCCTTCAAGAAGATATGTGAAAAAACGCTGCAGTACCTGAACGTGCCGCCGGACGCCGGGGAAACCCGGAGGACCGCGTGGCTGGAGGTAGAGGACAGCGCATGAAACTGGGTGAACTCACGGCGACGCTTGCAATGTCCGGCGCGGTGCACGAGGTCATCGGCCCGCTCGATCAGGACGTGCGGGCCGTGGTTTGCCATACCGGCCGGGTGGTTCCCGGAGCCCTGTTCGTAGCCGTGCGGGGAGCCGTGGCCGACGGGCACGATTATGTGGCCGACGCCTTTGCGCGGGGCGCGCTCGCCGCCGTGGTGGAGCGGGAGGGGGAGGTTCCGCCCGGCAAGACCGCGGTGGTGGTGGAAAACGGGCGCATCGCGCTTTCCTCCATAGCGGCGGAATACTACGGCAATCCCTCCCGGAACCTCGTGGTGTGCGCCGTGACGGGCACGAACGGGAAAACGACCGTCAGCTGGATCCTGGAGGGAATCCTCCGGGCGGCGGGTTACGAGGTCGGTGTCATCGGCACGGTGAACTACCGGTTTGCGGGCAGGGAGTACGAAAACCAGACGACCACCCCCGAGTCCGTGGATTTGCAGCGCATACTGCGGGAGATGGCCGACGCCGGGGTGACCCACGTGATCCTGGAGGCGTCGTCCCATGGCGTGGACCAGCACCGGGTCCGGGACGTGGCCCTGGACGTTGCCGTGCTGACCAATTTCTCCCAGGACCATCTGGACTACCACGGCGACATGGACACCTACTGGGCGTCCAAGCGCCGCCTGTTCACGGAGCTTCTGGGCGCCGGCGCCGGCAAGCGGGCCGTGGCGGCCGTCATCAACAGGGACGACGAACGGGGCGAGGCGCTGTGCCGGGAGTTGAGTATCCCGGTACTGTGCGCCGGCCTGGACGAGAAGGCCGGCATACGGGCGCGGGAGGCCAGCTTCGGGCCGGACGGCATCGCGGCGGAAATCAAGACCCCGGCGGGGGACGTGGCCGTGTCCAGCAGGCTCGTGGGCAGGCACAACCTGTACAACATCATGTGCGCCGTGGGCGTGGGAGTGGCCATGGGAGTCGCGCCCCACCTGATCTCCACGGGGGTGTCCCGCGTGGAAAAGATCCCGGGTCGCCTGGAACGGGTGCGGAACAGGGCCGGCAAAAGCGTCTTCGTGGATTACGCCCACACTCCGGACGCGCTGGAGCAGGTGCTCCGCACCCTGCGGGAGGTGTTTCAACACCGCATCGTATGTGTTTTCGGCTGCGGCGGTGACAGGGACAGGACCAAGCGGCCCCTCATGGGCGAGGTGGCCGCAAGATACGCCGATCTGTGCATCGTGACCTCGGACAATCCCAGAACCGAGGATCCCGATGCCATCATCCGGGATATTCTGCCAGGAATGGCCGGAACGGATTTCAGGGTGGAGCCGGACCGCAAAAAGGCCATTGTCGAGGCCGTGCGAAACTGCGGTCCCACCGACGTTGTCCTGATAGCCGGAAAGGGCCATGAGGACTACCAGATCGTGGGAAGGGAGAAACATTTTTTCGACGATCGCATCGAAGCGGCGAAGGCCCTGGACGAACCGGAAACCGGTTCAGAAGGGTCGGCGGGGAGATGAGCGGTCCCTGCCGCCGGGCGATGCGTGCGGAACACGGAGAATCCCATGGTTGTCATGCCCGTTCAGAATGACGGGGTCGAGAACAAGGCGCATTTCACGGTGGCGGATGTCCTCGCGGCCACCGGGGGCCGGCACGTGTCCGGTCCGTCCGACGGCGTTTTCAAGGGTGTGCTGACCGATTCACGCAAGGTGGCGGGAGGCGAATTCTTCGTGGCCCTGGTCGGTGAGCGGCATGACGCCCATCGTTTCGTGGCGGACGTGGCCCAGGCCGGGGCAGGGGGTGCCCTGGTGGAGGAGTCGCGCCTTGACCAGCTGGACACCGTGGAAATCGGGAAAACAGGTACTACCCTGATCGCGGTGCCGGACACGGGGCGGGGTTTCGGCGACCTCGCCGCCTGGCATCGGCGGCGTCTCGGTGTGCGGGTTGTCGGAATTACGGGAACGAATGGAAAAACGTCGGCCAAGGAGTTTCTGGCATCGGTGTTGGCCGGACGGTATCGCACCCTGGCCACCGTGGGCAATTTCAACAACCTGGTAGGCGTGCCCATCACTTTGTTTCGTCTGGACGAGCAACACGAGTGGGCGGTGCTGGAACTGGGGATGAATCATGCCGGGGAAATCGCAAGGTTGACGGAAATCACCGCGCCCGACATCGGCATCATAACCAACGTGGGTCCCGGTCATCTGGAAGGGGTGGGTTCACTGGGCGGGGTGCTGTCCGCCAAGAAGGAACTGCTGGACCACATGCCCGGCCAGGTCGCGGTACTGAACGCGGACGACAGGACGGTGGCCGGGTTGGCTGACGGTTTTTCCGGCAGGGTCCTTCTGTTCGGATGGAGTCCGGACGCGGACGTGAGGGCGCGGGACCTGGTGCAGGACCGGGACGGTCTGCGTTTTGTTCTGGAGATACCGGACGGCGCGGCCGAGGTGAGGCTGGCCATGCATGGCGCGTGCATGGTGTCAAATGCGCTGGCCGCGGCGGCCGGGGCGTACGCGGCCGGGCTGGGACTGGATGACATAAGGCGGGGCCTGGAAAGGTCCGCTCGGATTCGGGGCAGGCAAAACGTCCGGATTCTGGGCAGGGGCATCGGCCTCGTCGATGACACGTACAACGCGAACCCCGCTTCCATGAGCGCGGCCATCGATACCCTGGTCACGCTGAAGGGAGAGGGCAGGGCGTTTCTGGTGGTGGGCGACATGCTGGAGCTTGGCCGTTACGCCAGGCAGGCGCACGAGAAGCTGGGAAGCCTTGCCGCGATATCCGGAATATCCAGGGTGTTTGCCGCGGGCGCCCACGCCAATGACGTGGCCCGTGGGGCACTTGAAGGGGGCATGTCCCCGGACCAGGTGGTGACCGGGGACAAGAAAACGCTGACACAGGGGCTGCTGGCCCACCTGGAACCCGGAGACTGGGTTCTGGTGAAGGGTTCCAGGGGAATGGGAATGGAAGAGGTGGCCGCCGGGCTGGAACAGGGCCTGGCCAACACGTAGCGGAAAGGCGCCAGGGCGCAAATCGAGGTGCGACAATGCTGTATCACCTGCTGTACCCCCTGCACACGTACTTCATCGGTTTCAACGTGTTCAGGTACATCACGTTTCGCACCATCTACGCCATGCTCACGGCGCTTGTCGTGTCGTTCGTCCTGGGACCCATGGTCATCCGCTGGCTCAGGAGAAAGCAGATAGGCCAGTACATCCGGGAGGACGGGCCCCAGACCCACCTGGACAAGGCCGGGACCCCCACCATGGGCGGGGTGTTCATCCTGTTCTCCATTCTGGCCGGCACCCTGTTCTGGGCCGACCTCACCAACTCCTACGTGTGGGTGGTGGTGCTGGTATGCGTCGGCTTCGGCCTCATCGGGTTCGTGGATGACTACCTGATGCAGATAAAGAAGCACAGCAAGGGGCTTTCCGCGCGCGGCAAGTTCCTGCTCCAGATACTGGTGGCGCTGGTGGCGTGCCTGCTTCTGTACGCGCATCCCTCGTTCGACACCACGCTCACCATACCTTTTTTCAAGAAGGTCACGCCGGATCTCGGGTTGGGGTACATCCTGTTCGGCGTGCTGGTGATCGTGGGCACGTCCAATGCCGTCAACCTGACCGACGGCCTCGACGGTCTGGCCATAGGGCCGGTGGCCATCGCCGCGGGCACGTACATGGTGTTCGCGTACATCGCGGGCAACGTGAAGATAGCCAACTACCTGCAGGTAAGCTACGTGGCGGGCGCCGGGGAACTGGCCGTGTTCTGCGGCGCGGTGGCCGGGGCGGGGTTGGGGTTCCTCTGGTACAACACGTACCCGGCCCAGGTCTTCATGGGGGACACGGGTTCCCTGCCGCTGGGCGCCGTTTTGGGAACGGTGGCGGTGGCCACCAAGCAGGAACTGGTGCTGGTGATCGTGGGCGGTTTGTTCGTGATGGAGGCCGTGTCCGTGATCCTGCAGGTGGGATTTTTCAAGATGACCCGGGGTAAGCGCATATTCCGGATGGCTCCGTTGCATCACCACTTCGAGATGAAGCGGTGGCCGGAGCCCAAGATCATAGTGCGATTCTGGATAATCGCAATCATTCTGGCCCTGTTGTCCGCCAGTACGTTGAAGCTGAGGTAGGGCGGACATGGACGTCAGGGGGAAAACCATGGTGGTCGTGGGGCTTGCCAGAACGGGAATGGCCCTTGTCAGGTTTCTTTCCAGCCGGGGCGCGGAGGTGATCGCCGCGGACCGCAGGGAGGAGGCCGAACTGGGCGAGGCGGCGGCCGCCGTCCGGGGCGCCGGGGCGCGGCTTGTCACCGGCCCCCACCGGGAACGGGACTTCGACGCCGCGGACATGATCGTGCTGAGCCCGGGAGTGCCCGAGACGATTCCGGCGGTGGCGGCGGCCCGGCTGTCCGGTGTCCCGGTGGTCGGCGAGATCGAACTGGCCTCCTGGTTTCTGGCCGCGCCCCTGGCGGCGATTTCGGGAACCAACGGGAAGACGACCACCACCACGCTGGTGGGAGAAATGCTCAGGGTCGCGGGATTGAATACCTATGTGGGGGGCAACATCGGCACACCCCTCATCGACTGCGTCCGGGACGACGCGGATTACGACGCGGTGGTGGCTGAAATCAGCAGCTTCCAGCTGGACACCACCGAGACCTTTGCCCCCAAGGTGGCCGCCTTGCTCAACGTGGCCGAGGACCACATGGATCGCTACCCGGACATGGCCGCCTATGCCGCTAGCAAGGCCCGGCTTTTCGAAAACCAGGAGCCTGACGACGTGGCCGTACTGAACGGGGCGGACGCGTGGTGCAGGGACATGGTCCCATCGATCCGTTCCCGCAAGTGGTTTTTCGCCGGTCGTCGGGACGGTGAGCAGGGCGCGGACGTGGGACCGGACCGCATCGTCCTCCACGTACCGGGACACGAGGGAGAGGTCCTGGACCTTTCCAGGTTCCGCCTGGCCGGGGCCCACAACCGGGAGAACGCCTCGGCCGCGGCGCTCGTCGCCGTCGCCATGGGCGCGGGCACGGACGCGGTGCAACGGAGCCTGGACAGCTTCGGAGGGCTGGATCATCGCCTCCAGCTCGTCAGGACGGTGGAGGGGGTCAGGTATTACAACGATTCCAAGGCCACCAACGTGGATGCGGTGGTGAGGGCGCTCGAGGATTTCAACGATCCGTTGGTGCTGATCATGGGAGGCAGGGACAAGGGCGCGGACTTCTCCGTACTGGCCGGACCCGTGAAGGAAAAGGTGCGTTGCCTGGTGGTGACCGGGGAGGCCCGCCACACGATACGGCGGGCCCTGGGCCATACCGTGGAGACCAGGGACGCGCCGGAGCTGGACGAAGCCGTGGAGGTCGCCGCGAAGGTGGCGAAGCCGGGCTGGGTCGTGTTGTTTTCCCCGGCCTGCGCCAGCTTCGACAGGTTCACGGATTACGCGCATCGCGGAAGGGTGTTCGCCGGGGCGGTGGAGGCCCTGTAGGCGGTCCTCCCGACGGCGACGCGAAATGGAAATCGGAACGCAGCATCGACAGGGAGCTTCGCCATAGCATTGGATACCGGCGAAACGAAAGGAACGACCGATGGACACCAGGCCGGGCAGAATGCAAGTCGCCGGCTACGACTGGCCGCTGGTGTGCGCCGTGCTGCTTCTGGTGTTCTGCGGCCTCGTCATGGTGTACAGCGCAAGCTCGGCCATCGCCCTGCGCCGGTTTGGCGAGGAGGCCTTCTACGTGCGCCGCCAGATCATGTTCGCCCTGTTCGGGGGCTTTTTGCTCATCGTCCTCAAGAACGTCCCTTACACCGTGTACCGGACCCTGGCCTATCCACTGCTGGTGCTTGCCTTCGCCATGCTGGTGGCGCTGATGATACCGGGCCTGGGTACCAGGGTCGGAGGGGCCACCCGATGGTTTCGCCTGGGGCCCATGTCCTTCCAGCCGGCGGAGTTCGCCCGCTTTGCCGTGGTGGTGTACCTGGCCTACAGCATGTCCAAAAAGGGAGAGGCCATGGCGGACTTCGCCGTGGGGGTCCTGCCCCACCTGTTGTTTACGGGCATCCTGGCCGGACTCATGCTCATGCAGCCGGATTTCGGCTCGGGGGTGCTGCTGGCTCTGATCACCGGGTTCATGCTGTTTTTGGGCGGGGCGAGGCTGCGGCACCTGGGTGTCACCGCGCTTGCCATGGCTCCGTTTCTCATCGTGTTCCTGCTCGTGTCCGACTACCGGATGAAACGGATCATGAGCTTTTTCGAGCCGGACGGCCACATGTACGCCGGGGCCTACCAGGCGTGGCATTCCCTCATGGCCTTCGGTTCAGGGGGGATATCCGGAGTGGGCATCGGCGCGGGCCTGCAGAAACTGTTCTACCTGCCGGAACCCCACACGGACTTCGTGTTCGCGGTCCTGGGCGAGGAACTGGGCCTGTGGGGCGTTTTGTTCGTCCTGGCCCTGTACAGCATCGTGATCTGGAGGGGGCTGTCCCTGGCAAGGCGGGTGCCGGACCTGTTCGCCACCTACCTGGCGGCCGGGCTGGTGTTGAGCATCGGTCTGCCCGCGGCCACCAACATTGCCGTGACCATGAAGCTGCTGCCCACCAAGGGGCTGACCCTGCCGTTTCTGAGCTACGGCGGCACGTCTTTGGCTGTAAGTCTGGCGTGCGTGGGTATTTTGAACAGCATAGCCGCGGCCCATGCGCCGGTTCTGGCGGGGCCGAAGAAGAACGTGAAGGTGGCTAAAAGGGGTAAGAAGGAATGCGCGACCGCGGCGTGAGAATATTGATCACCGGAGGCGGCACCGGAGGGCATCTGTTCCCGGGAATCGCCGTGGCCGACGCGGTTGCCGACGTGTCCCCCGGCGCCGGAATCCTGTTCGCGCACACTGGCCGGGAATTCGAGAAGAAGGCACTGGACGCGGCGGGTTACCAGCACCTTGGCCTGGGCACCCAGGGGTTTCTCGGCAGGGGATTGAAAAATCAGTTGAAGGCCGGTTTTCGCCTTGTCTGGGCCTTTTTACGCTCGCTGGGGGTCCTTGTCGGGTTCAGGCCCCACGTAGTCCTGGGCGTGGGCGGCTATGCCTCGGTCCCGTGCATGGCCGCGGCCCGCTGCCTGTTCATACCCGCGGCGCTGGCCGAACAAAACGCGCTGCCGGGCCGGGCCAACCGGCTCATGGCGAAGATGGCCAAAAAGGTCTACGCAACGTTTCCGGAAAGCCGGGAGTACTTTCCACCGGGCAAGGTGGAGGTCACGGGAAACCCGGTGCGCAAGGCCCTGATGGAGGCGATCGAAAAGCACGGCAGAAACGAGGACGTGGACGAGCGCTTCCATGTACTGGTGATAGGCGGAAGCCAGGGGGCCCGGGGCATCAACCGCGCCGTCTGCGACTCCCTTGACCGCCTGCCTCCGGAGCGGTTCATGTTCACCCACCAAACCGGGGACCTGGATTACGATGACGTGGACCTGGCCCATCGGAACTGGGGCGGCGGGTCGGTGGTGAGGCCCTTTTTCGACGACATGGACAGGCGCTACCGGGAGGCGGACTTCGTTGTCTGCCGCTCCGGCGCCACCACCCTGGCCGAAGTCTGCGCCCTGGGCAAGGCCGCGCTGCTGGTGCCGTATCCCTTTGCCGCCGACAATCACCAGGAGAAGAACGCGCGCGCCATGGAGGACGAGGGTGCGGCCGAGGTGATCCTGGAGCGGGATCTCAGCGGGGACGTGTTGGCGCGGCGCATCGAATACTACGCCGGCAGGCCGGGCATACTGGACGACATGAGGCAGAGGGCCAGGAAGCTGGGCAGGCCGCGGGCGGCGTACGACATCGCGGAGGACCTGCTGGCCCTGGTCCGGAAGACGGGATAGGAGCCGGAATGTATACCAAGAAGTACTCCATACATTTCGTGGGAATCGGCGGCATCGGCATGAGCGGCATCGCCGAACTGTTGCTCAACCTGGGCTACCGGGTTTCGGGCTCCGACATCCGCGAATCCGGCATCACGAAAAGGCTGGTGTCCCTGGGCGGCGCCGTGCATCTCGGGCATGACGCGGCCAACGTGGCCGGGGCCGACGTGGTGGTGGTCTCCTCGGCCGTGGGCGGCGAGAACCCGGAAGTCCGCGCGGCGCGGGAGGCCGGAGTTCCCGTGATACCCCGGGCCGAGATGCTGGCCGAACTCATGCGGCTCAAGTACAGCGTGGCGATCGCCGGCGCACACGGGAAGACAACCACCACGTCCATCGTGTCCGCGGTGCTGGCAAGAGGCGGCCTGGATCCCACCGTGGTCATCGGTGGCAGGTTGCGCGGAATCGGCACCAACGCGGTCCTGGGCAAGGGAGAGTTCATCGTCGCAGAGGCCGATGAGTCCGACGGCTCGTTTTTACGCATGAGCCCCAGTATCGCCGTGGTGACCAACATCGACCGCGAGCACCTTGACTATTACGAGGACATGGACGCGATCCTGGACGCGTTCGCCCAATTCCTGGACAGGGTCCCCTTTTACGGCCTGTCCGTGCTGTGTCTGGATTCCGAGCCGGTGCAGGAGTTGCTGCCCAGGTTGAACAAGCGGTACGTGACCTATGGCATGTCCACTCAGGCGGACCTGCAGGCGGCGGATGTTCGGCACGAGGGCATGTCCAGCCGTTTTACCGTCGTCCATCAGGGGACGCCCCTGGGTGAGGTGGAACTGGTTCTGCCCGGCGGCCACAACGTGTACAACGCCCTGGCAAGCATCGCCGTGGCATTGGAATTGTCCGTCCCGTTCACCGACATCAAGGCTGCCCTGGAGAGCCTGGAGGGAGTGGACCGCAGGATGGAGACCAAGGGCGAAGTCGGCGGCGTCCTGGTGCTGGACGATTACGGCCACCATCCCACGGAGATCAAGGCCACCCTGGGAGCCATTCGCGCCGCGTGGCCCAGGCGACGGCTGCTGGTGGTCTTCCAGCCACACCGTTACTCCAGGACCCGTGCGCTGTGGGACGACTTCGCCAGGGCCTTTTACCATGCTGACGTCCTGTACATGCTGCCCGTGTACGGGGCGAGCGAACCGCCCGTGGACGGGGTGGATTCCGAAGCGTTGTGCGCGGACGTCCGGGCCCACGGCCACAAGGCCGCCGCATACCTGGAGTCCCAGGACAGGGCCGTGGATGCCCTGCGGGAGGAGGCCGGGCCCGGCGACATCGTACTCACCCTGGGCGCCGGGGACGTGGTCCGGGCGGGCGAGAGATTTCTGGCGAGAATCGCGGGAGGCGGGCCATGAACGAGGGTTTGGACGACAGCCAGAGGAAATGGCTTGCCGAAACATTCGGCAGGGACGTGCGTTTTGACGCGCGCCTTTCAAGGTATACGACCTTTGGCGTGGGAGGGCCCGCGGACGCGCTGGTCAGTCCCAGGGACGCGGAGGCGGTGTCAGGACTGTTGAAATGGGCCACCCGACAGGACCTGCCCTGGCTGGTGGTGGGCAAGGGCAGCAACCTCCTGGTCCTTGACGGAGGATGGCGGGGACTGGCCATCTCCCTGGTACGGGGATTCTCCAGGATCGAGGTGGCCTCGGAAACCGCGCAGAGGGTTTTTCTGAGGACGGGCGCGGGCACCCCTTTGGCGGCGCTTTGTCGCTACTGCGTCCGCAAGGGGTTTTCCGGCCTCACCTTTGCCACCGGTATCCCCGGTTCCGTGGGGGGCGCCCTGTTCATGAACGCCGGGGCGCACGGGGGGAGCATGGCCGACGTGGTCAGGTCCATGGACGTGGTGGCGCCCTGGGGCGAAATCAAAAGGGTGGCGGCCACCGCGGCCCGGTGGGTGTACCGGAACATGGACCTCCCCCCGGACCTCGCCGGCGGTCCGGATTCGGGTGCCGTGATCACGTCCTGCGAGCTGGAGCTGGGCCGCTCCGAACCGGAGCGGCTGGAGCGCAAGGCACGGGCCTTTCTGGAGCTCAGAAAACGCAAACAGCCGTGGAGGGTCAAAAGCGCCGGCTGCTTTTTCGAGAATCCGACGGGCGGAGCCCCGGCCGGGGCCCTGATCGACAAGGCCGGGCTGGCCGGCACCAGCGTGGGAGGCGCCCAGGTATCCCAGGTTCATGCGAATTTCATCGTGAATACGGGAAACGCCACAGCGGACGACATACTGCGCCTGGCGGACGAGGTGCGGAAAACCGTGGTGAGGAAGTTCGGTATCGAACTCAAACCGGAGGTCAGGGTCGTTGGCGAGAAAAACTAGAAATGGAAACCGTTACAGGAAGAGCCGGGACGCCCGAGTGGAGGCAAGGCGCCGGCGTACGCTCGCGTTACTGGTCGGCGGGGGTTTTTTCATGGTCCTGGCCCTGTTTCTGTGCACCGCCATCCTGGTGCACGACGTGTTCACCCAGACGTCCTATTTCGCGGCCAGGGACATCCGCGTAAAGGGCAATGGCGTGTTGAGCGAATGGGAAGTGATGGAGGCCGCCGGCGTGCGTCAGGGTGTGAACATTCTGGGAGTGAGCCTCACCAAGGTGCGGAAACAACTGGAAGCGCATCCCTGGATTACCTCCGCCCAGGTCCGCCGGGACCTCCCCGACAGGCTCGAGATCAACCTGACCGAACGGGTGCCCATGGCGGTGCTGGACATGGGACAGCGGTTTCTGATGGACGACATGGGAGTGGTGTTCAAGCGCTACTCTCCGGACGATCCGGTCAGGGTCCCGGTGGTTACGGGCCTCAGGATCACGGACGTCTCCACGGATGACGAGCACCCCACCGGCCCGTACGAGAAGGTGGTGGAGTTTTTGCGGATACAGAAAAAGAACGCGGATGCCGCTCCCGGCATTGGAATACAGCTTGTGCACGTGGACCGGGAACTGGGCCTCACGGCGGTGACCGGGGACGCGCGGGTTGCGGTGCGCCTGGGCTACGGGAATTTCGACGAAAAGCTCAAGAGGCTGCATTACGTCCTGTACAACCTGAACCGCAGGGAGGGAATACAGGCTGCGTCGATCGATCTCAGCGATGTCGACCGGGTGGTCGTGCAGCCTTGTGGCGGCAGGACGGACGCCGGCGTTTTGCAACCCCACAAGGAGGTACGAAGTAATGCGTGATCAGGGTGAACTGGTTGTCGGCCTGGACATCGGCACAACCAAAATCTGCGCGGTCGTCGGCGAGGTTACCAAGGAGGGCGTGAACATCGTGGGCATCGGTTCCCACCAGTCCGTCGGCCTGCGCAAGGGCGTGGTGGTGAACATCGAGTCCACGGTGGACAGCATAAGGAAGGCGGTGGAGGAGGCGGAGCTGATGGCCGGTTGCGAGATCTCCACCGTTTTCGTGGGCATCGCCGGCGGCCACATCAAGGGATTCAACAGCCACGGGATCATCGCAATAAAGGGCCCGGAAATCACCTCCACGGACGTGGACCGGGTGGTGGAGGCGGCGCGGGCCGTGGCCATACCCATGGATCGCGAGGTCATTCACGTCCTGCCCCAGGAATACGTGGTGGACGGCCAGGGCGGAATCCAGAACCCGGTGAGCATGGCCGGGGTCAGGCTGGAGGCCCGCATCCACATAGTGACCGGCGCCGTGACCAGCGCCCACAACATCGTCAAGTGCTGCAACAGGGCGGGGCTGGACGTTTCGGACATCGTGCTGGAGCCGCTGGCTTCGGCGGAGGCCGTGCTGTCCCCGGAGGAAAAGGACCTGGGGACCGCCCTCATCGACGTGGGAGGAGGCACCACCGACCTTGCCGTCTTCGGCCACAAGAACATCAAGCACACCTTCGTGCTTGCCCTGGGGGGCAACAACCTGACCAACGACATCTCGGTGGGGCTCCGCACCCCGCTGAAGGAGGCGGAGCGGATCAAGATAAAATACGGCACATGTTCCTCGAGCAAGGTGTCCAAGGACGAGGCCATCGACATACCGGGGGTGGGGGGAAGAAAATCCCGCCAGTTGCCCAGGCAGGTGCTGGCCGAAATCCTGGAGCCCCGGGTGGAGGAGATGTTCTCCCTGATCCACCAGGAAGTGGTGGCGGCGGAGATGGAGCCCTACATCCGCTCGGGCGTGGTGCTGTGCGGCGGCGCGGCGCTCATGGACGGGATGTGCGACATCGTCGAATCCGCCTTTGGCGTACCTTGCACGGTGGGGAAACCCACCGGAATCAGCGGTCTGGTGGACGTGGTTTCCAACCCCATGTACGCCACCGGCGTGGGCCTGGTGCTCTATGGCGCGCGCAAACAGTCCAAGCCGCTTTTCGGCCGGCAGGAGTCCAACATGTTCGACCGGATCTTCACCCGCATGAAAAAATGGTTCAAGGACATTATATAGGCTGCATTTCGCGGTATCGGGACGCGGCGCGGCGGACACGCGCCGGACAGGATGACCACAGCGGGCTGCCGGGCAAAGAGGAGGAGGCCATGGGAAGAAAAATCGGAGGTCTCGGAGGTTTTGCGCAAGGGGGCGGATTCGAACAGTTCTGCATTTTTTCGAAAGGGGCCGTGTACACGGTATTTCCCGATCGCGAATTCATGGTGGAAATTTCCACGGGTCAGGGAGCCATCCCGAACGGGTGCTTCTACTCGATGAACGGAAAGGCAAGGAGCTTGTGGCTCATGCCGGGTCCAATGCCCGGGGGTTGCGAGAACACGGTATGAACCAGGGAGGCCCGGGACCTGGGAAACCGGGGTAAACCCTCCCGCAGGGAATAGGCAAGGAGGTTGGGAATGCCTGAAAACATGAGTTTCAACCTGGTGGACGAGGAAAAGACGCAACTGCACCGGATCAAGGTGGTGGGCGTCGGTGGCGCCGGTAACAATGCCATCAACAACATGATCGAAGCCGGTCTCACCGGAGTGAGCTTCATCGCGGCCAACACGGACAGGCAGGCGCTGGACGTGAACAAGGCTTCGGTGAAGATCCAGCTCGGAGAGAGGCTGACCGAGGGCTTGGGCGCCGGAGCGAACCCCGAGGTGGGAAGGCAGGCGGCCGAGGAGAGCAAGGACGTGATCAAGGCCGCGCTGGCGGAAAGCCACATGGTTTTCATCACTGCGGGCCTGGGCGGTGGAACCGGAACGGGAGCCGCGCCGGTAATCGCGGAAATCTGCAAGGAAATCGGGGCTCTCACGGTTGGCGTGGTGACCAAGCCGTTCGTGTTCGAGGCCAAGAAGCGGTCCAAGCAGGCCGAGGAGGGCCTGGCGCGTTTGAATGAAATGGCGGATACCGTCATCACCATCCCCAACGACCGGCTGCGGGGTCTGGATTCAAAGAAGGCCACGATCCTCGAGATGTTCAAGCGGGCGGACGAGGTCCTTCTCCATTCCGTCCAGGGTGTGACCGACCTTATCATGAAGCCCGGTCTCGTCAACCTGGACTTCGCCGACGTGCGCACCACCATGTCCAAGGCCGGCATGGCGCTGATGGGCATCGGCCGGGCCACCGGCGAGAATCGCGCGGCGGAGGCGGCGTCCAAGGCGTTGAATCACCCTCTCCTGGAGGACATATCCATCTCGGGCGCCGGGGGCGTGCTGATGAACATCACGGCGGGCCCGGATCTGACCCTGGAGGAGGTGCTCGAGGCTTCAGACCTGATTCACAAGGAAGCGGGCGACGACGCGGAGATCATCTGGGGTACGGCGCTCGACGAGAATCTGGGCGAGGAACTGCACGTGACCCTCATCGCGACCGGAATCGGCAACGGCCCCGGACAGCCGCAGGGGCGCGGCGGACGGGGCTTTGGAGGTCGTGTGCGCGATCTCACGCCCGAGGACATGCAGCGTGCGGTGAACCTGGACGAGCCGACCTTCATCCGCAAGAAGAAGGCGGTGGGCGAGGGCAGCACCGGAGCCGTGTACCGTGGTCTCATCCTGGACGGCGACGACCTGGACGTGCCCACTTTCATGCGCCGCAAGGCGGACTGATCCGGCGCGCAGCGCAGCGCGGTCCCGGACGGGAGAGCCGCACAGTGGCCGGAAAAGGCGCAGGGGACGGCAGGGAGAGACGGGAGGCCGGAGCGATACGCAAGAGCGTCCGCGGGCGGCTCCGCGTGGCCCTGGCCTATCCGAACACGTACCACGTGGGCATGTCCAACCTGGGATTCCAGGAAGCCTATCGGGTGGCGAATTCGTTGGCCGGCGTGGTGTGCGAACGATTTTTCACGGACGAAGGGGGCGACGTGCCCAGGTCGGTGGAATCCGGCCTGCCTCTGTCCGAATTCGACGTTGTGGCGTTTTCCGTTTGTTTTGAAAACGACTACCCCAACCTCCTGACGGAGTTGCGGCGTGGGGGCGTCCCGCGGTATTCCCAGGCGCGGGACGCCTCGTTTCCGCTGGTGCTCTGCGGAGGAGTCACCACCTTTCTAAATCCCGAACCCCTGGCCCCCTTCATGGACTGCTTTCTCGTAGGCGAGGCGGAAGCCCTGTTTGCCGATTTCCTCGCCATGTACGACCCCGCCGCGCCCAGGCGGGACATGCTCCTTTCCCTGGCCCGAAACCTCCACGGTGTCTACGTCCCCGCCTTCTACTCGCCCCGGTACAACGACGACGGCACCCTGGCCGCCCACGAGCCTGTGGAAGACGTGCCGTCGGTGGTGCGATGCGTACGGGCCACCGACTTCACCGCGCCCCCTGTCTGCTCCACCCTGCTCACGCCGGACACCACCTTCGCGGATACTTATTTGGTGGAGGTGAGCCGGGGGTGTCCCCATGGGTGCAGATTCTGTTCGGCCGGATACGTGTATCGACCGGCCAGGTTCAGGGCCCCCGAATTGGTGGAAAGCTGCCTGGCCGACGCGGCCGCGCGTACGGACCGGGTCGGTCTCGTGGGGGCTGCGGTGTCCGATTTTCCCGAACTGGTCCGGGTGTGCGGCGTCGCGTCCCGGGCGGGAATGAGGGTGTCCCTGTCCTCCTTCCGCGCCGACGCCGTGGACGAGTCCCTGGCGAGGTCCGTGGCGCAAGGTGGCGCGAAAACCGCCACTCTGGCGCCGGAGGCCGGAAGCGAACGCATGCGCCGGGTGATCAACAAGGGCGTTGACGAGGACGACGTCCTGCGTGCCGCCGAAACCCTCGTCGCCGCCGGCATCCCCAATCTGCGCCTCTATTTCATGGTGGGGCTGCCCACCGAAACCGACGAGGACGTGGACGCCGTCGTGGATCTCGCCAAGCGGATCAGGCACCGCTTCCTGTCGTCCAGTCGGACCCGGGGCAGGATAGGCAAAATCACTCTCACGGTAGCCTCCCACGTGCCCAAGCCCCAGACACCGTTTCAGTGGGCCGCCATGGACGACACCCGCACCCTCGGGGAAAAACTCAAGCGGGTGAAGTCAGGGCTGGCCCGGGTGGCCAACGTTGACGTGCAGACCGACGTGCCCCGTTGGGCCCGCATCCAGGGACTTTTGGCGCGGGGCGACCGCAGGGTGGCCGGCGTGCTGGCCCTGGCCGACGACAACCGGGGGAACTGGCCGCGCACTTTCAAGGAGACCCCGGTGAACGCCGATTTCTTCACCCTTCGGGAACGGGACGCCTCGGAACTGTTTCCCTGGGACTTCATCCGTCACGGTGTGGACAAATCCTGGCTGCGGAACGAGTACGAAAGGGCGTTGCGGGGCGAAACCACCCAGCCCTGCAGCTTCGACGGTTGCGTGGCCTGCGGCGCCTGCCTGGAGAGCCGCGCCGGCCAGGATTCCGGCGTTTCCCCGTAAGGGAAGTTTCCGGAAAACGGCGCTTTTTAAGGAAAAATCCACACTTTTCAGACAGGTGTCTTGCAACGCCCCTTGCAGTTCATATAATATGCCCTTACCGCGAAGGGCCCCTTTAACCACCAACGCGCAGTCCCGCAAGAGGGCGTTGCCCATGGCTTCCGAAGGCGCAAACAGGACCAGGGACCAGCCTGCATTCGATTTCAGGCTCGTCTCCGACATACTGATGCAGTACAACGTGACCCGGAAGAACACCAGGATGTACCCCAAGGGCCACCCTCAACTGGAGGCCTCCTTTGAGCGGGTATGCGGCCTGCTGGAACGCCACTTCGTCCATGCCGACGACCTTGGCCTGGCCATAACCGGGGACAGCATCATGATCGGCGAATACGCCCTTCCCAGGAACAATCCCATCTTCCGCGAGCTCGCACAGGGACTGCACGAGCAATCCGTCTATTCCCTTGTCATGGAAAAGGGGGTTACAGCGGACGAACTCCAGGCCACCAACCGGGTCCTCATGGGAGAAGAAGGCTGGGCCACTCCGGGAAGGCCTCTCAACGAGCAGCTTGCCCGGCACGGCGTTCAACACGTGCGCGTGAGCACCCTTGAGTGGAGCGAAAGCGATTTCACCATGGAGGAAGAGGTGGACCTGGGAGACGAGGACGCCGCGCCCGGCACCGTGGGGGCTTCCTGGGAAAGCTTTGTCCGGCATCTGCTCTCAAGGGAGTCGGACGCGGACGAGGTGTTCGTGGATTCCGACGACGGTATCGAACTTGCCAACGTGGACCCCGAGGTCCTGGCGGAGTTCGTGAAAAAGCTGGAGCAGAAAAAGGACATGGACCTGTCCTACGACAAGGTGGTGGCCCGGTATGTAAGCCAGCAGTCCGGCGCGGAAGCTGGGATGTCCAGGGTCAGGGACACCGAGGTCCGGGCGGATTTCGCCCGGCTTGTCGAAGACCTGCACACCGGATTGCGCGCCGATCTGTTGAGCAAGGAGTTCAACTTCTCCAAAAGGTCCCCCGAAGCCACCCTGGACCTGTTGAACACCTCCCGCGGCCGGGCCGTGGTCAAGGTACTCGGGAAGATGAACCGGGCCGGTCGTAACATCGACCCCCAGGTACTTGAACTGGTGGACAAGCTGGCCCGTTACGACAACAGCGGTGTGCTTCCGGACCGCATGTACGAGGAGATGACGCCGGCAGAGGAGGCGCGTTTCATTACCCACGTGGAAGGGTTTCTGGCCTCGACCAGATTCAGGGCTGCGTCCGACGCCACAGAGCGTAAAAATCTGGCTCAGTACACCCACGCGGACATCATAGCGGACATGGGCCCGCAGATGCTTTCGGAATCCATCTCCGACCTTGTGGACACCGTGTCCTCCGAAGTGATAGCCAGGCACCAGGCAAGCGCTCTGCTAGACCTTCTGGAGCGCGCCGCCGACGAGAAGGCCGCCGAGATCTACGCCAGGGCCGCGGCGGATTTCATCGCGGTTCACACTCTGGATGGTTCCTGGAGCCTGGTCCTGGACGTTTGGAAGGAGCTGGACGTGGTGGCCGATCGGGTGGTGGACAAAAGGCCCATGGTTGCCAGCATGTGCGACAAGATCAAGCTGCAGTTCTGGCGTCCCGAGAATGTGAACCTGATTTCCGAGGCCATCCTGGCCTATGGCGTGGACAAGGTGGGAGCACTGGTGGATATCCTCCGCCATGCCGGGCCAAGGTTCGCGGAGGAACTGGTCGAGGCCCTGGCCGAGGAAACCGAGCCGCGGGTGGTGGCCGTCCTTGCCGACGTGGTGAGCGAACTGGGCGAGGCGGCAAAGCCTCATGTATTGAGGAAATTGGGCGACGAGGATTGGGAGGTGGTGCGGAACATGCTCCATGTGCTACAGCGCGCGGAGGACGACTCGGAAACGGAGCGGGTGGAAGAACTGCTCAGGCATCCCGAGGGCGCCATCCGCGTTGAAGCCCTCCGCACGCTTTTGATATTCGGCCACGAGGATTCCAAGACCCTGCTGCTGGAAGCCATGGAGGACCGGGACGAAGACGCGGCCCTGGAGGCCCTGGCCCTGGCCGGGTACATGCCCGATCCGGACATCGTCAAGGCCCTGGTCCGGGTGGTCAAGGGCAAGGCATGGAAAAATCCCAAAAAGGAGCTGGAACGTCAACGCAAGGCCGTGGAATCGCTGGCCAGGATAGGTTCCGAGTACGGCCTGCTGGAGCTGTACGACATCGCCACGTCCAGGCGGCTGGTGAACGCGAGGGAGTTCGAACGGCTGCGGCAGGACATCTTCAAGTCCCTGTACCAGTACGATTCGGACGTCGTGGACCAGTTCATCGAATACGGAAAGAAAAGCAGGGACTCCAGGATCCGGGAGATCACGCAGTCCCTGGAGTTCAAACAAAAGAAGCGCAAAAGGACCGGTGGCTGATGAACAAGGGTGTGAACGACAAAACGTCTTCCGAGTCTTCGGGGGAGGAAATCGGGACCAGACCCGAGAACCTGGAACAGGCGATATCCTTTCTCGCGGCAAACCTCATGGCCGCCCTCCGGAACGCACTGATTTACAGCCCGACCCATACCCAGTTCGTGTCCGCTGTGAGGAACACGGTGCGCCGTTTCGGCCATGCCTTCGAGTACACGGACGAGCTTGTCTTCATCTGCATGGAGCGTGAACTCCTGATTCAGGAACGACCCATGAACAGGCAGGGCGTGCATTTCCAGAAACTGGCCGAGTTCATGCACTCCCTGGGTCTGCAAAAGCTGTTGGTGCTTCCCGGAATCACCGAACAGGAATTGCGGGATTTCGTACTCAACCTGGTGGGCCTTCCCGAGGACGGCGGGTCCCCCGGCAAACGCAGGATCAAGGCCTCCGAACATATCAGGTTCGGACACCTGAGGGCTGGCCGGGAAAGGGCCCCCAGGCTCTCCCATCATGCAGTGGTCAACCTTCTGGCCTCGGGCATCGTGTCCAGGGACGACATCGACAAGGTCAAGTCCTCGAACCGGGAGGTTGGCGGGGAGAAGCTGACCAGGGTCGACGCCAACCTTCTGGCAAGGGCCCAGAAAGTTGTCGGGGACATGAGTTCGGCCAGTATCGCCGAACAGGCCTCCACACGGGAGACCCTGGTCAACTTCGTCTATTACTTTTTGAAGCAGTCTCATTTCTACGTGGCGCTCGCCCCGGTGAGGCAGCATGACGAGGTGACCTACCGCCATTCCATCAACGTGGCGCTTTTGTGCGCGGCCCAGGCCTACATGCTGGGCGTGCCCGAAAAGTACATGTTCGACATAACCGTCGCCGGTCTGCTGCACGACGTGGGCAAGCTGGCCGTGCCTTCGGACGTCCTCAACAAGAATGGTGAGTTGAACAGGACGGAAAAGCAGCTGTTGGTGACCCACGCGGTCAGGGGCGCCCAGCTTCTGTCCCGGCTGCAGCACGTGCCGCCCCTGGCCACCGTGGCGGCGTACGAGCATCACATGCATTTCAATGGAAAGGGCGGCTATCCGCAGACCCATCGATGCAAGGCCCCCCACATCGTCAGCCAGATGGTGGGGCTTGCGGACTTTTACGACGCACTGCGCACGGACAAGCCCTACAGGAAGGCAAAGTCCATGGAGGTCACCATGGAGCTGATTAAAAAGCAGGCCGGGACGCGCTTTCATCCCCAGCTTGCCATAAACCTGTTAAAGGTGCTGCATGCCGGGGACCCCCTGGCTTCGACCAACGCGGCATAGCAGCCCGTTGAAAAACTCGGAATTTGCAGCCTGTTCAAAACAATGAGATGCAAGGCGCGCGAATTTCGCGGAGTAAGGCGTACTTACGGTACACTGCATCGACGGGAAATGAAGCGCAACACCGCAAATCGTGTTTTTCAACAGGCTGATGGGCTCACGCGGCCACGCCACCCCGGAACACCCAGCGAGGAATTGCCATGACGACTCCAGGACCCGAAATGCAGGACGACCAGGATGCGCACGTGGCCGGTCTTTTGGAGAGGCTGCCCCTGTTCGAGGCCCTGTCTGAAGAGGGATTGCGGGTTTTGGCCGGATACATGAGTGTCCTGGATGTGTATGAGGGCGACGTGGTGTTCCTCGAGGAAGAGGCCGGCGACTATGTCCTCTTCGTGGCCGAGGGTTCCCTGGATGTGCGGAAGAGGACCTCGGGCGGCGAACTGGTGGGCATTGCCACCCTGCAAACCGGGGACTCCATCGGGGAAATGTGTCTGATAGATCCGGCCCCGCGTTCGGCCAGCGTGGTCGCCAATGAAAAATGCACCCTGCTGACGCTGTCCAAGGAGGATTTCGACAACTTCGTGGACACGCATCCAAGGTCCGGTGTCAAGGTTCTGCGCGGAATCGCCAAGCTTGTCACCCGCCATCTCCGAGCCACGTCAAGCCAACTGGCGACGTACAGCGGAAACCCGCTGGAATAGCGGGCTTCCTTCGCTCGGCTCGTTTCCGACCTTAACAGCCCGTTGAAAAACTCGAAATTGGCAGCCTGTTCAAAAACGATGAGATGCAAGGCGCGCGAATTTCGAGGAATAAGGCGTACTTATGGTACGCTGCACTGACGAGAAATGAAGCGCAACGCCGCAGATCGCGTTTACCAACAGGCTGTTAATCCGCCTGTGAAGCCCTGAAGGGGACGGATCGACCGGCTCCCGGTTCAGCGGCCGGAATTACCGGCCCGGTCCCCCGGTTTCGCGGGACGACTGGTCCGCTGTTTTCTCGGGTGGCTTCTTGTCCGCCCCAACCACGCTTTCATAGCCGCAACTGGGGCATTTGCTGCCCGTTCCCCTTTTTCGGGAAACGATCATGAACAGGAGTACCCCGGCGGCCACGGCCAACAGGACGAGGCCCACAGGCGGGAAGACCACCCAGAACACGGCGGCCGCGCCGATGGCAATGACCATGGCAACGATAAAGGCGCAACCGAACTTGCCGGTATCCGCCTGGCCTTCGTACTTGCAGTCAGGGCAATAGATTTGTGGTGGAGGAATAACAGGCATCGAAGACCTCCTGGCAATGGGGGAACCGTGACAGGGGGCATGTGGGGTGAAACGGCCGGAACGAAAGGTGGGGTAATTCGTGAAGGCGTGCGCAGACCTGACGGGGAATGGGGAGAGGCCGCGGCGAACCGCGGCCTCCATAATGCTATTGCTTCAGGTCGGCGTTAGCCGCGCGACCTTTCGACGTTCGACGCTGCGGGGCCTTTGTTGCCTTCCACGACCTCGAAGGTCACCCGTTCTCCCTCGTCCAGGGTTTTGAAGCCATTGCCGGTGATGGCGGTGTGATGCACGAAAACGTCCGGGCCATTGTCCTGCTCGATGAAACCGAAACCCTTGGAATCATTAAACCACTTCACTGTTCCTTCTGCCAATGTACTACTCCTTTACAAAGATGTTCTTGTGCGGCTTCCCTTGCGGGAAGCCTTGCGGTTCGCAAGACCCTTCTCGCGAGCCGCGCTGTTCGTTCTGGCCGATACCGGAACACACATGCCCCTGCACAAAAAAACCCGGGGGTATTCTTTGAATGGCCCCGGGCTGATCTGCCAAAGCGTACTCAAAGCGTGCATGGTATGAACCATGCCCTAACGATAAGGCGGTCCTGGAAGGAAGTCAAGCTGTTTTTTCGCGGTTTAACCAGTCAGGCGCTCCAGGCTGCGCCGCGATGCCGTGGCCGAGGCGCTCAAAGGCCTCACTCCGTCCTAAAACGCCTGACAATCGCCTGGCTCCGTGAACCATCCCGGGGCCATGAATTGTAATAGTTTCGTAACGTCGAAAATAGGCTTTGTAAAACGTCCGGGCCTGCGATACCGTTTCCCCTTGTCGCATTCTCGCGGAATCTCCCGTATCGGGGAATTCTCACGCCCCGGGCAGGGGCCCGGCGCCCGGACACCGGCCAACGGGATCGCTCCCGGCTTGACATTCCAGGCACACAAAACGATGTCGCCGGAAGTAAGGGGCGTCGGACCAGACAAACTACGGAGCGGATTCGGGGATTCACGAGGAACTCCTCACCAAAACCTTGTAAACCGTTGTAAAGGCATTGTTTTTCATGAAAATAGCATTGATCATACCCCGCAACAGCCGGAACCGGGAAAAAAGCTTCTATGACTACAAATTCATCTCCGACTTCACATTCTCGAAAAAACACTTCTCCTACCTGCTGGCCGTCCCCGTACTCATGTCCCTGACCCCGCCGCAACACGAAATCCGGGTGTTCGACGAGAACGTCGAGGACATTGACTACGACTGGCCAGCCGACGTCGTCGGCATTACCGTAAGAACCATGTTCGCCACCCGGGCGTACGAGATTTCCGAGGCCTACAGGAAGCGGGGCGTGAAAACGGTCCTCGGCGGCATACATCCGTCCATGCGGCCGGAGGAGGCCGCTGAACACGGTGACGCCGTAGTCGTGGGCGAGGCCGAGCACGTATGGCCCGGGCTTCTGAAGGACGTGGAAAACGGCCGCCTCGAGCGGGTTTACAAGTCGCAGAGGCCCACCGAACTATCGGCATGTCCGGGCCCTGTCCGTAAGGGCCTGAGCCTGGAGCGCTATTTTTCGGACATCGTGCAGACCACCAAGGGCTGCCCGTTTTCCTGCGAATTCTGCTCGGTCCATGCGTACGACGGCAGGAAGATGCGCCACAAGACCGTGGACCAGGTGGTGCGGGAGGTCGTGGACCTTGCCGGAGCCAGCAACGGGTACAAGAAAAAGGCCATTTTCTTTGCCGACGACAACATAATAGGGGATCGGCAATATGCCCGGCAGCTTTTCGCCGCCCTTGCCCCCCACAACCTGAACTGGTCGTGCCAGGCGTCCATTGATCTGGCGAAAGAGGACGAACTGCTGTCCATGATGAAGGAAAGCGGGTGCGGCGCGGTGCTCGTGGGGTTGGAGACGGTGTCCAGGACCAATCTCGCCGCCATGGGCAAGAACGTGAATCTGGCCGCCGACTACCAGTGGGCCGTGGAAAAGATACACTCCCACGGCATCCTGGTGCAGGGTTCATTCATAATGGGGTATGATTTCGATACCCCGGAGGCCTTTGACGAGCTTCTGGAGTTCATCGAGGAAGCCCGCCTGCTCATGCCGCTCATCAACGTACTCACCCCCCTTCCCGGGACCCGGCTGTTCGACCGCCTGGAAAGCGAGGGGCGGATACTGCACAACCGGTGGGACGAGTACGACAGCCAGACCGTGGTGTTCAAACCGAAAGGCATGGAGCCGGAGGCCCTTGCCGACGAGTACCGCAGGGTGCTCCGGAGCATCTATTCATTCCGGTCCATACATCGGAAGCTGAAGTATTACTGGGATTCCGATTTCTGGAGGCATTCCAACAGGGTGGACCCCGTTCCCTTGAAGTACCGCCTGCTGTTCGCGGTACGACTCGCCTCCCTGCTGTTTTCCACCAACCTGGAACGGTCCCGGTTCATCCTGAAAATCCTGCCCCGCGTGTTTTCCCGCAGGGTCAGGGTCTCCACCATCCTGGCGCTCATGGCGTACAACGACGTGGCCTACGCGGTGTAGGCCGCCGTTCGCGGCCGTGGATCAGTCCCCGGCGAGCATGCGCCGCAGCACGTAGGGGAGGATGCCGCCGTGCTCGAAGTAGGCGACGTCCACCTCCGTGTCCAGCCGGGCGATCACGGAGAATTCCACCTTGCCGCCGTCCTCCTTTTCGGCGGTGACGGAAAGCTCCTTCCTTGGGGACATGTCCGCCACCCCGCTCACGTGAAAGGTCTCGGTTCCGTCGAGCCCCAGGCTCTGCACGCTGTCGCCCTCCTTGAACACGGCGGGCAGCACGCCCATGCCCACGAGATTGCTGCGGTGGATGCGTTCGTACGAATTGGCGATGACGATGCGCACGCCCAGAAGGAGTGTGCCCTTGGCCGCCCAGTCGCGGGAGGAGCCGGTGCCGTACTCCCTGCCTCCCAGGACGATCAACGGAGTGCCCTCCTTCTGATACTCCATGGCCGCATCGTAGATATACTTTTCCTCACGCTCCGGCATCTTCAGTGTATGGCTTCCCTCCTTGCCGTCCACCAGGAGGTTCTTTATGCGGATGTTGGCGAAGCTGCCCCGCATCATCACCTCGTGGTTGCCCCGCCGCGAACCGTAGGAGTTGAAATCTTCCTCCTTCACACCCTGGGACAGCAGGTATCTGCCGGCGGGATACTCCGCGGGAATGGCTCCCGCGGGCGAGATGTGGTCCGTGGTCACGCTGTCGCCCAGCACGGCCAGGCAACGTGCGTTCTCGATGTCCCCGGGTTTTTCCGGATCGGGGGAGAACCCCTCGAAGTAGGGCGGGTGCTTGATGTACGTGGATTGTTCGTCCCACTGGTAGGTGGTGCTTTCCGCCACGGAAAGGTCCCGCCAGAATTCGTCGCCGTCCAGCACCCCTTCATACTCGGTCGCGTACAGTTCCGGCACCACGAACCGGTCCACCAGTTCCCGGATTTGCTCCTCGGAGGGCCAGATGTCTTTCAGATTCACGGGTTCGCCGTTGGGATCCAGGCCCACCGGGTGGCGGGTGAGGTCCAGGTCCACTCTTCCGGCCAGGGCGTAGGCCACCACCAGCAGTGGAGAGGCGAGGTAGTTGGCCCGCACCTTCTGGTGGATGCGCGCCTCGAAGTTCCGGTTGCCCGAGAGCACCGAGGCCACGGTGAGGTCGTTGTCGTCCACGGCCTTTTCGATGGCGGGATGCAGCGGGCCGCTGTTGCCGATGCAGGTGGTGCAGCCGTGGGCCGCCACGTGGAAGCCCAGTGCTTCCAGGTACGGCATGAGTCCCGCCTTCTCCATGTACTTCTCCACCGTCTTGGACCCAGGCGCCGTGGACGTCTTCACGTGTGCCGGCACCTTGAGGCCCCGTTCCACCGCGTTTTTCGCAAGGAGCCCCGCCCCGATGAGCACCGCGGGGTTGGACGTGTTCGTGCAGGAGGTGATGGCCGCGATCACCACGCTTCCGTCTCCCACAAGGGCGGGCCTGCCCGCCAGTTCGATCTGCTTCAGTTTCGCCTGTCTGGGCGCGCAGGCGGGCGAGTCCACCTGCTTGCCGGACTCCTCCGCGAACCGGGACTCGGATTCCGTTTCGACCTCGGCCGGAGCCTCGCAGCTGAGGCACTCCCTGAATGCGTGGGCCAGATCCGCCACGGGAATCCTGTCCTGGGGACGCGCGGGCCCGGCAAGGCAGGGTTCCACGGTGGCGAGGTCCAGTTCCACCACGTCCGTGTACCCGGGTTCCGCGTCCGGGGTATGGAACAGCCCGGTTTCCCTGGTGTATCGCTCGACCAGTTCCGCCGCCGGACCCCGGTTGGTGGCGCGCAGGTATTCCAGGGTCTTCTCGTCCACCGGGAAAAAGCCCATGGTGGCGCCGTACTCCGGGCTCATGTTGGCGATGGTGGCCCGTTCCGCCACTGTCAGGGCGGACATGCCCTCTCCGAAGAATTCCACGAACTTTTCCGTGACACCCCTTTTGCGCAGAATCTGGGTCACCGTCAGCACCAGGTCCGTGGCGGTGACTCCCTCCCGCAGGCTTCCGGTCATGCGAAAGCCGATCACCTCGGGGATGACCATGTAGTAGGGCTGGTCCAGCATCACGGCCTCGGCCTCGATGCCTCCGACACCCCAGCCCATTACGCCCACTCCGTTGATCATGGTGGTGTGGGAATCCGTGCCCACCAGGGTGTCCGGGTAGGCCACGGACCTGCCGCCCATGTCCCGGGTCATGACCACCCGTCCCAGGTATTCCAGGTTCACCTGGTGGCAGATGCCAGAGTTGGGCGGAAACACGGTGAAGCCGTCAAAGCTCTTCTGCGCCCACTTGAGCAGCTTGTATCGCTCCCCGTTTCGCTCGTACTCCCTGGCCACGTTGCCCCTGATGGAGCCGGAGGTGCCGAAGTAGTCCAGTTGCACGGAATGGTCCACCACCAGTTCCACGGGGACCAGCGGGTTCACCATGGCCGGGTCGCCCCCCGCCTTTTCCACCGCGTCCCGCATGGCCGCCAGGTCCACCACCGCGGGCACGCCCGTGAAGTCCTGCATGAACACCCGCGCCGGATGGTACGGAATCTCCACCGGCGTCTGGTAGGTCTTCCGCCATCTCGCCACGTTCAACAGATCCTCTTCCGTGACCACGCGGCCGTCCATGCGGCGCAGCAGGTTTTCCGCGAGGATGCGGATGGCATAGGGCAGCCGGGACACGTCCGCGAGACCGTCCGTTTCCAGCTTCCGGATGTCGTATATGTCGTGGGATGTCCCGTTGGCTTCGATGGTGCGTACAAAATCCCTGTTGTCGAGCATGTCGGTCCTCCAGGTCTGGAATTATCAGGCGCCGCGGGTGTTGCGCGCCACCCGTGCATACGGATTCCCTGTTGCGCAATCGTTTGATTTGACGGGGGAGTTCCAGGCACAACAGCCCGTTGAAAAACTCGAAATTGGCAGCCTGTTCAAAAACGATGAGATGCAAGGCGCGCGAATTTCGAGGAACAAGGCGTACTTACGGTACGTCGCGTTGACGAGAAATGAAGCGCAACGCCGCAGATCGCGTTTTTCAACAGGCTGACAAGGGAGTGGCGCGGCGGAGTCCGGCGCGACCGGTGTAATCATACCACGTCGGCGGTGTTTTACAAGTTTCGAATCCGGCCCGAATCCGGAATCCGCCTCGAAGTTACCTATTATATGTCGTTGACATTCGGACTGGACTTCTGGTATCCTCAACCCATAATAATGGTGCATGAATGCGCCCACAAGCCAACGCATGATGCATCGACCCCGCCGGACGCGATCCGGCCTCCCTCCGATGGAAACGGACCGACATGGTTAAGCGCGTCGTCGCTGTTACGATAGCCGCACTTCTGGCTGTGGGAAGCCTCACGCTTCCCATGCCCGACAATACGCCCACGGCCGAGGGCGATCTGCGCGAGGCCATCCTCCTGGTCCGGGACTTCTCCGGCAGCGTGGAACGTACGGAACTGTTCGCGGACAACTACCGCAGGCTGCTCACCTCGCTTCGCGCCGCCGCGGGAATGGAAACCGCGTTACAACCTGTCACCGGAAAGGAGTGCGCGCCACCGGCGCAAAACGCCCTGCTGGTCGCCTGCACCAGAAACGCCCCTGCTTGCGGCATCGCCGGGCATTTTGGCGAACGGGTCGCCGAGTACGTGGAGACCCGGGGCTACCGGGTCCTGACACCACCCCGTCCCCCTCCGGAATCCGCCTGAATCCCTTGCCGCGATCTCGCGGCCCGAACCTGTCCTCCAACACATATGAAGCAAATCGACACGCGAATCGCGCCGCCATACTCCCCATGCCGGGCAGCGGCGGATTCCATGAACATATGGCCAGACATTTCGGGAGGCTCCCATGTCAAAACATCGCATCGCGATCACCTGTCTTTTCTCCGTGCTGTTGGTCCTCGGCCTCGCCGGGTCCGGATGGTCCTACACCCTGTCCCTTGAGACCCAGGCCCAGGACGCCAACAACACGATTCAGGACAACTTCAATGTGGGTGAAAGTTTCACCCTCAACATAAACGTGGACGACGCCAGGGACATAGCCGGTTGCGCGTTCACCCTCGAGTACAGCAGCACCGTTCTCGCGGGACCCACCACGAATTCCGAGGGGGAGCCGTTGACCACGGGTATCACCTCGTCCTTCCCCTTTTCCTATGAGACAACCCAGACCCACAGGGAAAACGCATCGGAAACGGGGCGCATCTACTTTTCCGGGGCCACGATAGACACGACGGACGGCGGTCCCCGTTATGACACCACCTCGACCATGACCCTGTTTTCCGTGCAATTCAAGGTCAGGGAGAATGCCTCCGTGGGTGACAACTACGGGTTCGCGCTCAGGACGACCATGCTGGACAACCCGGCCGCCGGTTACGGCGACGGCGCGGGCGGCAAGGATCCGGTGGACGTCCTGGTGGGCGCATTGTCCAGCGACTGCACCAGCGGAAGCCCATGCGACATGGGCAACGTGACCAATGGCGTCTGGGGCGGCGACCTTTCCGACGACTTCCCGGTCCTGCTGGCCACCATCGACCCCGAGGTCACGCATACCGGCCAGGTCTATATCGTGCCCGAGATTTCCGGCGTGGTCTCCTACACGGGCAAGGCGTCCGGAACCCTGTACGTGGCCGCATTCACGGACACGTCCTACCGGACCGACCCCGACGCCACTCCGGTTGGCGCGTATTCCACGACGGTGAATGGAGGCGGGGGAACCCTTACGAGCACATATCAGTTCACCGTGCCCATGGGCACGTACTACGTGGCCTCGTACATCGACACGGATGGTGACGACGAGTTCGACATGAGCGTGGAGCCCTTTGGCGAGTACGGGTCCAACCCCGTGGACGCCACCACATCGGACGCCACGAACATCAACTTCACCGTCGAGGACAAGGATTCCGACAGCGACAACCTGCCTGACTGGTACGAGATGCAGGTGGCCGGAAACCTCACCACGCTGGACGGAACCAGCGACAGCAATGACGCGGATGGTGACGGCTACAGCGACCTGGATGAGTACAACAACGGCACCGATCCCTATGACACGACCAATCTGGACCCGCAGGGCCTGCCGGGCTACAGCGCCAACACGGACAGCCGCCTTGTTGGAAGCGAGTACCAGACCATCAGCCTGAGTCCGGAAACAAATGCCGTGGCGGTGGGCACAACTTTCACCGTGACGGTTGCCTACAATACCTCGGACGGACTCAATGCCAGCACGGGCGTTGGCTTCTATGTACACTTCGATTCTTCAAAGCTGGATTACATGGGCTACGCCAACTTCCTGGACAAGGGCGGAACCCAGGTCAAACCGGACGTTGCTTCAAATGAGACGAGCGATGACGGCGATCCCAATACAGACAAGCGTCTGACCATGGCCTGGAATGACACGAACGTGCAATGGCCCGGGGAAAACCTGCCAACGACCCTGGTGGAGTTGGGCTTCCAGATTAAGGCGCCGTTTAACGGCACCACGGCATTGAACGTATCCAGTGACGTTCCCGGCTCCGGTTATGACTACGTGGTCGGACAGGGTGCAACCGCCAATGTACAGGACTGGCACCTCGACGTGGACGGCGACGGTGATGTGGACGCCATGACTGACGGCGTCATGGCCGTGCGTTACATGCTGTACACCCAGTTGGGCATTCTGGGTCCGGGCTGGAGCGCCAACCTGTTCAACGCATCCGGTGACCGGAACACGGAAGCCCTGGTCGAGGCGTGGCTGGACGATGCCTACGCGTCCTCGCTGCTGGATGTTGACGGTGACGGTGACCAGGACGCCATGACGGACGGTGTCATGGTGGTTCGCTATGAACTGTATACACAGCTTGGCATCCTGGGTCCAGGCTGGAGCGCGAACCTGTTCAACGCATCCGGTGACCGGAACACGGAAGCCCTGGTTCAGACGTACCTGGATACGCTGATGCTGGCCAACTAGGACTACTGAACAGCACGTGACAGCCTCCCGGCCCCGCGCCGGGAGGCTTCAAGGAGAAGATTCCATGAAAGCGTCAGGAATGAGGACAATAACAAGTATCGTTGCGCTCGCCACCATGGCCCTGTCGTTCTGCGCCAGCGCGCAGGCGAAGGAGCAGGTGGTGACGTTTTCCTCTTCGGTCGGCAATGTCGCACCCGGCGACAACTTCAATGTCACGGTGGAATACGGCGTTACTGACTCGAATACCAGTCTTAACGGCCTTGCCATGAACGTGTTCTTTTCCTCCGGAGACCTCGAGTATGTCGGGTCCGATGGTTTTCTCGACATTGGGGACGTGATGGTTGAACCCAAACTCTCCGTGGACGCCAGGGACTTGGATGGCGATCCCATGACGGACATGTTTATCAGCCTTGCCTGGGTGAGCTTCTCAAAAAGCTGGCCGGGCACGGCTCTTCCCGTTTCCCTGGCCGGTTTGCAATTCACCGTTCAGGAAGGGGCTGCTGGAACGGTGAGCCTCAAGCCAGTGATCGTGGAAAGCGCGGCGAATTACGAAGCGAGGGTGAACCAGTTGTCGATTCCGGTCATGAAATAGGACCGAATTCATAGTACCCCAGGAACGTTAAAACTTTTAGCCAGGTTAGAGTTTCACAGACAGAAACCAAATACGCAGGAGTCAAACTTATGTCTATTTTTTTCCAGAGTTCCTACAAAAAACTGGGACTGGCCATGGCGGCTCTGCTTTTTCTATGCTGCTTCGCGGCTACGGCATGGGGCGCGAACACGCAGATAGTGTCCGTCTCGCCCGCAACTCAAAACGTAGTGACCGGTGCATCCTTCGACGTGACCATTGTGTACGATCATGACGATCCGGCCACGACCACGGGCATCGGTTTTGCCGTGTACTACGACTCCAGCCAGTTGACGTACTCTTCCTACTCGAATTTTCTGAACGAAGGAGGTATTCAGATCACTCCGACGGAGGGAGCCGACACGAACGACGACGACGGCAACGCCAATACTGATCGCAAGGTAACGATGGCCTGGAATGACAGCACCATCAGTTGGCCGAGTTCCTTCCCCTCGAATCTTGTCATCCTGAACTTTAATGCCAGGAACGACGCCACGGCCGGCAACACGCCGATCAATCTTTATGTCAATTCGCCCGGCGCGAATGACAACGGTTCCCAGTCCACTCAGGTGAACAATGGGACAGTCACCATCCTGGAAGCGCCGAAGGTGACCAACGCAACGGCGCCGGACGGCT
>JBKHBM010000136.1:0-10888 GCA_046542385.1 Desulfatibacillaceae bacterium
TCATGCGGGCGCGGAGCGCGGAATTTTCCCCGCATTCATGCGGGCGCGGAGCGCGCACATTTCCGCCTTTGCTTTTCCTCTTATGCGTCGGACGTGTAGACAGTCGGCATCACCGCCACCACGGCGAACGGGAGCGGATCCTCGTGGGCCAGGCACACGTACAGTTCCCCTGAAAATCCGCCTCGAAACTCGATCTCCCTGTCTCCGGTGAACAGCGAGGGCGGGCTGTCCATGGTATGGGCCGAGGACCGGAACGGGATGGAATCCATGGCGGAAAAGTCCGGGCCCACCAGGGCGCCCAGGGTGCGATACAGCCGGACCACGCAGCGAAAGGCGCGTATGCGGCGTCCCTGGGCCGTGCCGGCGCGGGCCCCGGCTTCGATCCGCATTGTCTTGAGCCGCGCGGAATAGGGCAGGCCGGCGTGGACCTTTTTGGCAGGGGACGACAGCGTGACCGAGCCGCCGGACACGGTGACCCGGGGCCGGACCGCGCCGTCGGCCAGCACGGCCAGGGTTTTGCCCTCGAGGTGCGACAGGCCGGACAGGGTGGTGCGCACTTCCTCGGCCGTGCCGCCGGAGGCGTACGCGCCAAAAGCGGTCCCGTCGGTGCCGGCCAGCTCGAAGGTGTCGGCCGTGGCGCTGGCCACCGTGTAGGTGTTGCCGTTCAGTTCCGCCATGCCGGCAACGCCGGTGATCTCAATGGTCGCGCCGTCGGAAAACCCGTGGGACGCAGCGGTGACGATAACGGGATCGGTCCGGGTGGCGCCCGTTATCGTCGCGGAGTTGTGGAACGTGAGGCCGCTGTCCACGTAAAAGGAGTCGTCCTGGTCCTCCGGGGCCGATGCCTGCAACTGCTCGACGTAACGTTTGGCCGCGCCGTTCACCACGCGCCGCACCACCAGCCACACCTCGTCCCGGTCGTCACCCGGGATCACGGCCACGGACTCCACGTGCCCGTCGGTCACCTGCCGTGCATGGGCCGTCACCTCGTTCACCGGGTCGTAGCAGACGGTGACCAGCACGCCGTCCTCGCGCACCAGCCACAGGACCGGGTCGGGCTCGCCGGACCACGCCATGGCGCACACGCCCGGGGACAGGATGTGCTCGGACAGGATGGACAGGTCGGGCGCCACCCATCCGTCGTTGCGGAAGTCGTACAGGGCGGAGCGCAGCTTTCTGCCGCCACGCTGGATGAACAGCACGGCATTGCCCACGGACAATGCCTGGACGTCGGCGGAACCGAACGCGGTCTCCCGGCGGACCTCGACCCGGGTGGGGGTGACCGGGTCGGACGCGCTGGCCGCGCCCAGCCGCCATTCACCACCCACGGTGCCTATGTGCAGCACCTTGCCCGAGGCCAGCCACCGCACCACGTTCACCCTCTCGGCGGCCAGGGTATAGCCCCAGGAGTCCGAATCGTACGCGCCGGCGGCGAAGTGCTCGTAGTCGTCCACCACCGAACCCCAGACCGTCTGTGGACGGTGGGCGGTACCCGCGAACACGAGGCGCTGCTCGAAGAACGCCACGGCCACCGGGAAGCCCCTGTACGTGCTCCACGCGCCTTCGGCCCACAGCGTCGTCGCCGAGGTCTGGGGCAGGTCATCCACCACGTCGACCGTGGCGGACGTGGCGTCGGTAACCGCCGTTATCTTGACGATCCCCGACGCCCGGGTCCGTGACCGGGCCACGTAGCAGGTCACCGTGCCCGACGTGTAGTCCCCGTTTTTCACGCCCACCCGGTACCGGATGCCGCTTTGGGCCTCGGTCAGCACCGTGTTCGTGTTGGCCGTCCACGCCGCGTGGTCGTACCAGGTCACGCCGCCGTCATGGCTGCGCTGCAAGGTCACCGTGGCGGACCAGCTTCCGGTGGCCACCACCAGCACGCCGCCCGGGGACACCTCGATGGCGTCGGACATCTGGTCCGAGCCGGTCGAGGAGGACACGGACGTCTCCTTGCGCTCCTCGACGTTTTCCCAGGCCAGGGAAAACAGCGCGCCCACGTGGCCGGAGACGAACACGTGCGCCTTGAACGTTACGTCATCGATGTTCGTGGCCGTGGCCGAGAGGTTGCGAAAACCCACGAAGAGGGAAGTCGTGGTGGGGGTTACCGTGACCGTATGGCTGCCCGCCGCGTATGAGGCGTCCCCGGCTTCCTGTTCGCCGCCGGACGTGGTTCCCAGGCGCATGATCACGTCCGCGCCGGACACGGTGAACGCCAGGGTGTACGCCCGACCCGCCTCCACGGTGATCTCCTGCTCGGCATGCCCGTAATCCGCCGCGCCGCCGCCGGTGATCTCCATGCTGGCCGTGCCCGCGTCGTGCGCCACGGAGCCGCCCGCGTCGCTCACGTCGTCCCAGCCGGAAATGTCCGAGGCGAAATCCCCGTTCACGACAAGGTCGGCCGTGGACAGCGCGACGCCCGTACCCGTGGCCGCGCCGGGCACGAAAGCAACCTCCGAGGTGTTCTCGTCCAGGAACGGGCCGCCGGTGAAATCGACCTGCTCCAGCGTCCAGTCCGCGTGTCCGGAACGGGTGAGCTTGCGGGGCGCGTGGTCCGGATGCACCAGGTACATGGTGTCCGCGCTCTGCACGAACTTGATTCGGGAAAGCTCGTCGCCCGACCAGGGAGACGCGATCTCGCAGGCTCCGCCTCCGCTTTGCACCTGGCCCCCGTTCATGTAAAAGCGGATGGTCTGGTGGCCCAGCTCCAGGATGTATGCCTGGGTGGCGGAGTACTCGAACGGAATGAGCCGCACCGGCTTTGTCGGGTCCTTTGCCTCGGCGATGAAGTACGTGCCCGGGCGTTTGGCCGCGCCGCCGTGGGGCCAGACCAGCAGATTCTCCAGCACACGGCATCCCTGGTGATAGGTCTTGAGGTCCACGCGGCCGTCCAGCCGGGGCGACAACTCTCCGGCGGTGAAGGCGGTGAATATGGGGTTTACCCGGCCCATGTCGATATCCTCTCGTTGTTTCAGATTCAGGTTTGCGGGGCGATCCCCTGTCCGCGCCGTCCATGGCGCATCTGGAAAGTCTTTTCCGGTTCCCGCAGCGAAATCTCCTTTGGCCTCAAGGATATTCAGGGGCGTTCGGAAACAAGCCCCATGAACATAACCCGCTGAAACTTATAAAAAGTTTTCCCCCCGGCGGCCTTTCTCGCCTTTGCGCGAATAAACTTCCGGGAATGCCTCTATCCCTTTGCCTTTACCCTTCCGTTCGAGCCCTTCACATGCGCCCGGGCAGTGCTCTTCCGCGCCTTTCGTTCATGCGCCCTGCGCCACTTGGCGACCCGTTCGGGCAGTGGGCGGCTGCCGATGTAGATAGGCGGTTTGCCCCGTTCGATTCGGGCTTCTGCGCACGCCTGTTCCAGCAATACGGCCCGTTCGAACAGTTCGGGATGCCGCTCTTCCAGCAGCAGCCACTGGTCGCGCTTCTGGAACGGGCAGATGAAGCAGCCGCTCTTCTCCGGCACGGGCAGGCCATGGTCCCGGATCACCTGTTCGCACCCCTCGCGGTCGATGCCTTCCTCGATGAGAGGAAAGCGGTTTTCGATGCCCTTTTTGCGGGAAGGCGCGGCGCGGCGGGTCTCGCCGGCGTCGATGCCCATGTGGCAGACGCACGGGGTTTTCATGTGGCGCATGAGGGGCCGTATCTTGAAACCGGCGGTACACCAGCGCCGGGCGAATCCCGGAACCAGGCGGCGTTCCCGGCAGTATTCGTAGAGGTTGTCGTGCCCGGCCACGGAGGGCTTGATGACGTCGATCCTGGGGTGGCCCTTTTGCGCGAGCCATTCCTGGAACATGGCGAGATACTGGTAGGTCTCGGGCCAGTCCGTGCCGTGGTCCACGAATACGGCGGTGAAATCGAGACCCCGGTCCAGCAGGACAAGGTGGGCGGCGAACGAGTTCAGGCCGCCGCCGTGGGAAAGGTAGTGCCGCATATCATCTCTCCTTGGGTTGTACATTGGCCGCGCGGTTTCCATGCCGCCCGGAAAAGGGCGTTGCCGGGATACCTGTTGAAACTTGCGAACGTTTTTGGAAGGGGGGTCCAGGGGCCTTCCCGCCTTTGAAAATGCCTCTAATGGCGGTTCAGCACCCAGGAACCTTCGGCCTGGGCCGCGGGGGTCCCCTCGCCCGCGTCGATGCGCTGGGCCTGGCGGATTCGGTTCTCGAATTCCGCTGCCATCCTGTCCGCCAGCGCGGCGGAACCGGCCAGGGGATAGGCCAGCTCCCGGGCCAGGTACGCGGCCAGCGCCTCCCGGCACAGCCCGTCCAGCAGGTTCACGTCCGTAACCCGCATCACGTACGTGATTTCGACAGGCGTCGAGTCGCACAGCATGCGGCGGCCCTCGACCCGGTAGGGATAGCCGTTGTTCTCCGCCAGCACCCGCAGGCAGAACGGGTCGGTGGGCAGCACGTGCTGGTATGCGAAGCCGAAGTTCGGGGCCCCGGCCAGGGCCGTGAGGGTGGCCCGGGCCGTGGCGCAGTTCCATGGATGGGCGCGGAGCACGGCGTCCAGCGCGTCGTCGAAACGGGCATTGGCCAGCCGCGCCGCCTCGGAGTCCTCGGCCAGCGAGGTGATGGTGGACGCCCCGATCTTGATGAGGGCGGCGTTCGCTATGGCGACCTTGCTTGCCATGGTTGTAGTCCTCCAGATTGTGATGGAGCGGCCCCGAGGGGCCGCCCCGGTTTCATACCAAGTTGCAATCGAACGGTTGACTGTGTTGGCTGCGTCATCAGCTCCCGCGACGTACGTGAGTACGCCTTGGTCGCTTCTTCCTTGCCGCCTTGTCCTCCGTCCGATTTCAACTCGGTATCAGACAGACGATTGCTTGAGGTGCAGCCGGTTCCAGAACGATGGGCTGCAAGCCGCGCACATCGCGTTTTGGGGCAGGCTGCAAGGCTGCTAGTTGTTGGCGCAGACGTACACCTCGAACCGGATGGTCCCGGTGGCGGCCGCGCCGCCGGTGGTGCAGGTAAGCCAGCACTCCTTGCCGACCTCGTAGGGGACCTTGTCGATGCAGGCTGCGTCGTCATTGAACTGCAACACGCCGGCCGCGGCGGCAGAGGCGGCTTCCAGGTACCGGTCGGCGTCCGCCGCCGTGGTGTCGTCATCGTCGCCCACGGCCAGGGTAACGCCGGCACCCAGGGCGTCGTGCATCACGTGGGACTGGCCCAGCAGCACGCGCTCGCCCTTGTACAGGCGGCACACGCGGATTTCGGTACCCGCACCCGCGGCCGCCGTCTCATAGGCGGCCTGGATGCAGCGGACACTGCCCCGCACCAGGGACGCGTCCATGTAGGTGTCCGGGGTGGGGCTGTTTTCGATGGTGGCAACGTCGGTGTGGACGGTGGTCATGGTTTTCCTCCTCTATGATTTTACGGTTTCCTGGACTGATTCAGCCGGCCAGCGGCCATCACGATTCCGTGCACAGGATGTCCACGACCCAGTCCTCGCTCATGCGTACCGCGCCCACGGACATGCTGTAGTAGACCTGCACCGCGTAGTTCTTGTCCGGCCTCTCGGTGACCTTGGCCGAGGATTCCTTGCCCACGGCCAGCAGGATGCCGTCCCTGGCCCAGGCCAGGCACCGACGTTCGCTGCCCACAAGACCCAGTCGCTCGGTGCGGACGATGTTGAACCCGCAGAACGTGTTGAGGTTGCCCTCGGCCAGGGCGCGTACCGTGTTGTAGTCGATGGACTTGACCTCGGTGGCGTTCAACAGGTCGGACACCTGGGCGCTGGTGAGCGCCAGGTAGCGCGGGATGTCCGGGTCGATGTCGTAGCCGTCCAGGATCTCCTTGGCGTCCAGGATCTTGGCCACGGTCATGCCCGTGGACGAGGACACGACACGGTTGTTGGTGGTGTCGAAGGTGTTGGCCGTTCCGCCGGAAACGCCGGAATAGGCGGTGCCCGTGGCGGCGGCGATGATTACGTCGTCCACGGCGCGGCCCATGGCGAACGCGGCGTTGCGCACGTACGCGCTGGTGGGGTCCGTGATCAGGCGCACCCGGTCCGTGTCGTCGATCAGGTCGGCCCAGTCGTAGTCCAGCAGGGTGACCTTGCGCCGGTCGTGCGGCGTGTCGATGAGGGGGGTGTCGCCGTGGCGGGTGGTGCGGCGCCGGGCCGCGGTGGCGCGGATCTGGTCGAAGAAGGCCTCCTTGCCCGTGACCCGTTCCTCGCGGACGGCGGGGCGCAGCCTGGAACCCTTCTGCTGGGCCATGACGTCCACGTTGCTGTGGTAGTGATTGACAAAGCCGGTGGTGATCTGGGTGGACATGTCGTCTGCCTCCATGGCGGCCCGTTCGGGGCCGCGATTGCAAGTTCTTTCGCATGCCGGAGGCGGAGCTGCCCGCGCATGGCGCGGACCCCGATCCCGCCGGTGGTCCAGTTGTTTTGTTCCCGGACCCGGAGGGTTGCCCGGTGTACTCCTGACGGCATGGTCGCCTGTCGCGAAAAACGCCGACCGAAAAGGCTTCCGGCGCTTTCGCCACCAGGCGACCGAATCACGCAAGATGCCCGCAAAACGGGCGATTCCCGCCAGGTTCAGGAGGAGTATACACCCGGTTTTTGGGCAAAACCGTGGATGAACAGTGGTGGACAGGAAAGGGCATTGGATGGGTCAGGTTTGTGTATTGACAGGGGTGAGGGAGGGTGGGGCACGGCCCGGAGCCGGAGGCCTGTTCGCGGACGGTAAACAAGTAACGACAGGGCGACCTCAACCAAACACGGGGTAACGCGGCGCGAGGCAGGACAGGATTGAAAATGCACTGGTTTCAACGAGTACCGTGCACCTGGGCCCCGGCTTTCGCCGGGGTGACGAGCGGTTTTGCCGCATCCGGGTTTCCCGGCAATTACGATCCGGCGTGCTTTCCGGCCATTGCAAGGAAACCAGGGAGGATCGAGGTTGGCGATCAGCCCGCCACCACCCGGGCCGCAAGGCGCGGCATGGGCACGAATGGCCGCTCAACCTTTCCATGCTCCACGTTCAGGTCGAACCGCGACAGATACACGCCCGTACCGGCTTTCATGCCCTTCGTGAAGTAGTACCGGCCGCTCTTGTCCTGGAGTTGATTGGCTCCCACCAGCCAGGGCGGCCCGTCGTCCTGTTCCGCGCGGATACGTTCGATACCGGCCCTGTCCAGAAAACGCACCTGGCAGTACTCGGGGCGATACCGTGCCAGGTCGAGGTAGATGGCTTCCAGTTCCTCCATGGCGTCTTCGACAGTCAGCGTCGAGCTCTGAAGAAGGGTGGATGTCACGGAGGCCAGGTACAGGGCGTCCTCCACGTGCCAGGCCAGTTTGGACCGGCTGGTGTCGGCGGCGACGGCCACCACGCCTTCCTGGGCCGTCCTGAGCCGATCCGGATGGTCGTCGTGTTCGTGCCAGTAAACCAGCCAGGCCGCAAGCAGGGTCACGCCCAGAAGCGGAAGGAACCGCTTTAGAAATCCGGTGAGGATGTCCTGTTTCCGTGAAGTCCGCATGTCGTCCGCGCAGCCGGGTGGTGACGGGAAAAATGTTTGGCGGTCCCGGGCACGATACCCGATCACGGTTGGGTTGGCAATGCCCGGTGTCTTCCATGCCCGGTGTCTTCCGTGTGTTGGCGGGACGAAAGCGTCCTCTTTAATTGCCATGCGATAATGTCCCCTCCAGGAGGCGGCCCAGGGCGAAGGCAAGTCCCCCGCCTCAAAATTCCGGTTTGAATTCAACCGTTGTTCCGGGACGGGATCCCTCCTCCCTCCTCCTTTCCCGCCACCCCTGTCAATACGCAAACTTCGCACATACGGCACCAGTGAGCCGCCACCATTGTCCATACGGCGTTTCGTCGAAAAACCGGGTGTATCATCCCTTCCGTGGCACAAGGACCTACGGGAATTTCGCGGAGGTGGGGATGACGCAAAAGAGGGAAATCGACTGGGAGCTGGCGCGGGAGAGGTACGCGGCAGGCTTGCCGGTGGTGGAAATCGCCCGCATGGCCGGCGTCTCTCCCTCGACCGTGTACGGCCGCGTCCGGACCGGGGAATGGAAACGGGAAGAGCCGGCGAAATCGCGCCTGAAGGGCGGGGCCAAAAGGAAAGGGGCGTCGAAAACCGCCGCTGGCAAAGCCGGTGGCGGGCGGCCAAAGGCGGTTAAGCCGGAGGGCGCGGAACAACCCGGCGGAACGGAGTCGCCGGCTCTTGCCGAGGAGTTCACCCGGGCCGTGGAGGACGCGGAGCCCGCCGGTGAAAAGGCCCGCGACCTGCCGCCGGAGGCGCTTTGCCAGGCCGGGCGAATCTCCCGCGCCCTGGCCATCGCTGACCGGCTCATGGAGCACCTGGAGGAACAGGGGGTGCACGGCAGGGTGGACGCCGGGCAGTTTCGCGCCCTGGTTTCGGGCCTGTCCCGGCTGGTGGCCCTGGAACGCCAGGCGCTGGGCCTGGATGACAGGAAGGAAGACCCGCACCCGCCGGTGCGCTTCGTACTGGAGATGTGATGCGCGAGCTTACGATTCGATACACGGCGCAACCCACCCTGGCCCGGTTTCACCGTTCCCCGGCGTTCTACCGCGGCGTCCTCGGCCCGGTGGGTTCGGGCAAGTCCACGGCCTGCTGCGCCGAGATCATGGCGCGGGCCCTGCGCCAGGAACCGGGTGCGGACGGGTTGCGCCGCTCCCGCTGGGTGGTGGTGCGAAACACGTACCGGGAGTTGGCCGACACCACGGTGAAGACGTGGCTGGACTGGTTCCCGGAGGATCTGTTCGGCCCGTTTGAAAAAACGCGGATGCGCCACGTGATCCGTTCCGGCGACGTGGGACTGGAGGTGCTGTTCCGGGCCCTGGACCGGCCGTCGGACGTGAAGAAGCTGTTGTCTCTCGAACTTACCGGCGGGTGGGTGAACGAGGCGCGCGAGGTGCCAAAATCCATCGTGGACGCACTGGGCGACAGGGTGGGGCGCTATCCCCCGGTGCGAGAGGGCGGATGCACGTGGCGCGGCGTCATCATGGACACGAACCCTCCGGACGACGATCACTGGTGGTATCGCCTGGCCGAGGAGGAGCGCCCTCGCGGCTGGGAGTTCTTCCGCCAGCCGGGCGGCCTGCTGGAACAGGGGGGAACGTTCGTGGAAAATCCGGCGGCCGAGAACCTGGGCAACCTGGAATCCGGCTACTACCTCACCCGCATGGCGGGCAAGCCGCCCGAGCACGTGCGGGTGTACTACTGCGCCCAGTATGGATTCGTCGCGGACGGCAGGCCCGTGTACCCGGAGTACGCGGACGCCGTGCACTGCGTTAGCGAGGACATCGCCCCCGACCCGGGCGCCGTGCTGTATGTGGGCATCGATTTCGGCCTGACCCCGGCGGCGGTGTTCGGGCAGCGCCTGGCCATCGGCAGGTGGGTCTGGCTGGACGAACTGGTCACGGAGCAGATCGGCGCGGTGCGTTTCGCGGAACTGCTGGGCGAGAAACTGCGCGGCGAGTTCGCGGGCATGGACGTCGCCGTGTTCGGCGACCCGGCCGGCGAGCAGCGTTCCCAGGTGGACGAGCGCACCCCTTTCCAGATCCTGGCGGCCCACGGCATCGCCGCGAAACCCGCGCCGACGAATGACTTCGTGGTGCGCAGGGAGGCGGTGGCCAGGCCGCTTTCCCGCATCGTGGACGGAAAGCCGGGCCTGCTGGTTTCGCCCAAATGCCGGATCGTGCGCAAGGGGATGGCAGGCGGCTACTCGTACAAACGGGTGGCCGTGGCCGGGGAGGAGCGGTTCCGGGACAAGCCGGACAAGAACCGGTTCAGCCACCCGTGCGAGGCGGCCCAGTACCTCATGGTGGGGGCGGGCGAGGGCCTGGCCGAACTGAAGCAACGCCGGGACCGGCCCAGGCAGCGGTACGCGGGCCTGGATTACGACCCGGTGGGCGGCGTGTGAGCGCCGGACATGGCATGGGACCGGGTTTACGCCCGGTTGGACGGGAATTCCAGCTACAGGGAGGAAACGCATGGGAACCGGCGACGCCGACGTCAGCGGCCTGACTGGTGGAGGGGGAGGCATTCTGGGAAGCCTGGGGGATGTGTTCGGAGGCCTGGGAGGCCTGTTCGGAGGCGGGGGCGACAACTCCGGCGGAGGGGATTTCAGCCCCGACCTGTCCCGGGGGTTTTCCCGAAGCATGGGCTGGGATTCCGGTCCCCGCCTTTCCGGCGCGGCGGAAATGGAGGGCAGGCTACACGGCGCGGGGTCGTCCGCGTTCTCCGGTGGATTCGGTTTCGGAGGGGGCGACGGAGGCGGCCCGGGTTCGTACGCGGGATCAGGTGGGTCGAATCCGTTTTCCGGCGGCCTGTCCCGGGCTGGCATGGACCAGCCGGAAAGGCGGTCTCCGGCGCCGTCCCTGTTGGGCGCGAGTGAAAGGGAGCGGATTCGCTCCGGGATCCTCAGGGGATTCGAGCATTCCACGCGAACCCTGTCCCGGTTCACGGACAACGTCCGCTCGTACCTGTCCGGAGAATACGATTACTCGTACGACGAGGACGAGTTGTACGGCGCGGGGTGGCAGGTTCGTCCCGGGTATCCCCGGGACATGGAGAGCCTGGGCCAGCTTTCCGAACTGGAGGGGCTGGCCTATCGGAAGGGAGGCGCGCCCGAGCCCGAAAGCAGCGCGCCGTGGGCCGCGCCCGTGGTCTCCTACGCCGTGTCCACCCTTTTGGGAAGCAACCCCGTGGGCTGGGGAGTCTCCACGTTCGCCGGGCTTGTGACCGACGCCCTCACCACCCGTCCGCACGCCGTGGGCGTGTTCTCCCCCTCGGTCCGGGCCGCCTACGAGGAGTCCATGGGCAGCCCGTACGGCGGGGGTAACGTCTACAACCAGTGGGACTGGACGTTTCCGAGTCAGGAGGAGGAGACGAAGCAGACAGATTCCGTTCGG
>JBKHBM010000137.1:0-10649 GCA_046542385.1 Desulfatibacillaceae bacterium
GACGAGAAATGAAGCGCAACGCCGCAGATCGCGTTTTTCAACAGGCTGTTAGACAGGGATTCAGTCCTCGGCGTCCGATTTGATCATGGTAAGACGGAACGACTTGTTGAGGTCTCCTTCGGTCCAACTCACCTCCACGGCGATGTCCCGGTAGCTTACTCCGGTATCGGCGCCCACCGTCGTCTGGACGGAAAAGGTCCCGTAATCCTGAATCGTGACCGAATCCGTTCCAGCGAGGTCGTCAAGGTCCTCGTACGGGGTGGAGACCACCTGCTCGATACGGTCCTGGGCGACCACGATGGCCCGGTTCCGGCGATTGACCTCGGTGCTCTTGTTAAGGGCCAGCACCTGCATCTGTGCAAGGGCCAACAGGCCAATGGAGAGAATGGACATGGCAATCAGGATTTCAATGATCGAGAAACCATGTTCTCGAGCCGAACCGGATTCCTGTTCTTTTGGGATGCGTCTGAATTTTGTCATGTCTGTTTCCTGCCACGGCTTTCCCGGATTGTCTTCCGCATTACCCGACGTAATGGTTGCCGGAACGGCGCCGGATAGGAGTATGGCCTCCTGCTTCGCTGTTTTCCCATTTTCGGTGGGCTGCGGTCATCCAAGTATTTCCACCCTCCCCGTAAGGGAAATCGTGAGGGTCTTCGAGTCGCTGTTCGAGTTGGTGATCACTACCTGTACGCCCGGATTGGGCGTGTTGCCGTTGGGGCGGAAGACCGGAATCCCGCTCTGGCCCGTATCAACCGTGACCCCGGAGTATTCGCTCAGGTTCCCGGTCTGCTCCTGGGTCCATGTCGAGGACCCCGCTCTGGCGTCGCCCTTTTGGACGCTGTAGCCGTCACTGGAAAACACCACGCGATACTCCCGCATCTCCTTGATGGCCAGGCTGCGGACGAGTACCAGGTCGCCGCGTATGTTCCGCGCCGCGGCATTGAGCCGCCAGCGGGGCAGGGTTTCGTTCACACCCATCAGGCTGACCAGGCCAAGTGTGAAGGACAGGGCGATGACGATCAGAAGTTCCACGAGGGTGAACCCCCGCTGTCCCGGACGCTTCAGGAATCTTCGCTTGTGGTATTGCATCGAGGCTCCATGTATCGCCCCGCTGACGGGGATGTTGCGGAATACGGAGAATCCACCGGAATGCGGGCCTTGTGCCCCAGGGTTTGGAAATGGTCCGGGCGGACGATCGTTTTCACCCAACCATATTCCTTATATCTTTTCTTCGCCAAGGATACCATGAAAGATTTCACGGAGTAAATGTGAAATTGGCATGACCCCTCACGGATTCGGGTAGGAATCGATGCCGGTTGGGGCCGGGCGTGGTGGAACAGGGCGCCCCGGTCCGGCTTGTGGCCCCGGACAGGCATTTCCGGGGCCCTGGCCAGTCTGTCGGACAGAAGGTTCCGAAACCCCGGAGATGGAACAACGCTTGCCACCGGCATTCTGAAGCGCCAGTCGGCGGGCCCTCATTCATCCTGCTCTTTTCTCATGCCATTCAACCCCTTCCGAACTTACTTCTTGTGTCAACCCCGGTTATAATGGCAATATAACGACATGAATCCATATTTTCGTCGTGGATTCAGGAACGGGCGGGGACGCCGGCCGCCTTCATTCCCCGCCGGTGTCCGTTTTCGTCCACGCCATCCAGGAGCCTCATGTCAGGTATTCGCAAAACGCGTCTGGGCGTCAGCTTCCGCCGCTGGCGCGGCCGGCCCCTGTGCACCATATCGGGCGAGCTGACACTGAGCCTGGTGGCGGTGGTGGGTATCGTGTCCCTGGTCGCCCTGGCCGTGAACTACGTGTACCTGCGCCACGTGTCCCTTGTTCAGATGGAGCGCAAGGCCGACGAGTATGTGGAGTATCTCGCCAACAGCCTGGAGTATCCCGTCTGGAACCTGGACAGCCAGAGTGTGAGCCAGGTCAGCCGGTCGTTTTTCAACAGCGACATGGTGGCCCTGCTCCGGATTACCGAAAAGAACCTCAACGTGATGTTCTCGCAAAGGAAGAAGGGCGAAAACGTCTTCTTCACCAGGGAAAGAGACATAGTCCACGACGGCCAGTCCATCGGCCGGGTGACCCTCGGCGCCACGGACCAACCCTATCGCGCCACGACCCGCCGGCTCATGTGGTCGAGCATCATCTCCATGTTCCTGCTCATGCTCGCCCTCGGCGGCCTTACCGGCCTTTTGGTCCGCATCTACCTGCGCCGGCCCCTGGACGCCCTCATGCAGGGCATGGACCGCCTTGCCCAGGGGGACTACGATTACAGTTTCAAGGATGTCCGCCACGAGGAGGTGGCGGCCATCATCGAGCGCTTCGATCACATGGCGGCGCAGGTACGCGAGCGCGAGGAGTCCCTTGGCGAGATGAACCGGGTGCTGGAGGAGGAGATTGCACAGCACAAGAGGGCCCGGGAGCGCATCGCGGACAGCGAGCGAAGGCTGTCCAAGCTCATCGAGACGGCCAACGAGGGATTCATCGAACTGGACGGTACGGCCACCATCGTGGACGCCAATCCCGAGATGTGCGCCATACTGGGCAGGAATCGCGAGACCATTGTCGGCAAGAGTTTTTTCACCTTCGTGGAACGCAGGCACCTGGACGAATTGCGACGACGCATGGCCAACAGGAAGAGCGGCGAGCGCATCACCTACGAGATCGCCTTTCGCACGCCGGACGACATGGAGGTGGACTGCCTTGTCAAGAGTACGCCGCTGCGAGACAAGAACGGCAGGTTCTCCGGTTCGTTCGCCATGGTCACGGACATCACGGAGATGAAACAGGCGCAGGAGCAGGTGCGAAGACTGAACGCGGAACTTGAGCAGCGGGTGGCTGAACGCACTGCATTGCTGGAGTCGGTGAACAAGGCGCTGCACGAGTCGCTGGCCGAGCTGAAGGAGGCCCAGAACCAACTGGTGCAGTCCGAGAAAATGGCCGCGCTGGGCGGGCTGGTGGCGGGAGTCGCCCATGAGATCAATACGCCCATCGGCGTGGCGCTCACGGCTTCGTCGTTCCTGGAGGAGAAGACGGACACGCTCGGCAGGCAAAGGGATTCCGGTGAAATCCGGGACGGGGACCTTGAAAAGTACATGAAGACGGCCAACGAGGCGTCCTCCATCATTCTCACCAACCTGCGCCGCGCCGCCAACCTCATCTCCAGCTTCAAGCAGGTGGCCGTGGACCAGTCCAGCGAGGACCGCCGCAGGTTCAAGCTCAAGGAGTACATCGACGAGGTCCTGCTCTCCCTGCATCCCAGCCTCAAGCGCACCTCGCACAGGATCACCGTGGACTGCCCCCAGGACATCGAGATCGACAGCTATCCCGGGGCCTTCTCCCAGATTATCACCAATCTGGTGATGAACTCCGTGGTTCATGGATTTGAAGGCATGGAATCCGGCGAAATCCACATGGACGTGCATACCAGGGATGGGGACATCCTGTTCAGATACCGGGACAACGGCGCGGGAATGGAGCCTGAAACCCTCAGGAAAATGTACGATCCCTTTTTCAGCACCCGAAGGACCCACGGTGGCAGCGGCCTGGGCATGCATATCGTCTACAACCTCGTAACCAGCACCCTGGGCGGACAGATCGAATGCACCAGCCAGCCCGGCGCCGGAACGAATTTTCTCATCACCCTCCCTGTCGATCCGGAACGCAGGGGAGGTAAAGGCAGGGCGGATTGACAGCCTGTTGAAAAACGCGGTCCCCGGCGCAGCGCGGCATCCCGTCGATGCGGTGTACCACAAGTGCGCAATCCTTCCCGGGATGTGGGCGCCGCGCATCTCATCGTGTTGCTCAGGCCGTGGATCCGGATTTTTCAATGGACTGGCACGGCCCAAACCAGCGGGAGAATCCATCATGGAAGAAAACGTACCCTGGAAGATCATCATAGCCGATGATGAACCGGAAGTGCACAACCTTACCCGGATGGTCCTGGATGACTTCGAGTTCGACGGCCGACAACTGGTGTTTTTGAGCGCCTATTCCGGCAAGGAGACGGAACAACTCCTGCGCGAAAATCCGGACACCGCCGTGGTGTTGCTGGACGTGGTCATGGAGACCGACGACGCGGGCCTCGTAGTGGCCAAAAACATTCGCCACGACATCCAGAACGAGTTCGTCCGCATCGTCCTGCGTACCGGACAGCCCGGCAAGGCGCCGGAGCGCCAGATCATCAGCCAATACGACATCAACGATTACAAGGAGAAGACGGAACTGACCGCCCAAAAGCTGTTCACCACCATCACGTCTTCCCTGCGCACCTACCGGGATCTTCGCATCATCGAGAAAAACCGGCGGGGCCTGGAACTCATCATCGAATCCTCCGCGCACCTTTTCGAGCAGCAGTCGTTGAACCGTTTCGCCAAGGGTGTGCTGACCCAGCTCATTTCGATTTTGCGTCTCGGGGAAAGCTCCATGTACATAGAGGCCGCGGGGTTCACGGCAAGCGAAATCCGGGAGGGCGAGTTCCGGATCGTGGCGGCTACGGGGCGGTTTGAAAACGCGGTGGGCGACGACCTGTCCACCGTGGTGGATGAGGGCATCCTCGCGCACCTGAAAGAGGCCCTGGAGAAGAAGGAGTGCGTGTATGTGAACGGTGCGTACGTCGGCTATTTCCCCACGTCCTCGGGCGCCACCAATCTTCTGTACCTCTCCGGATGCCAGCACCTCACGGACCTCGATCGCGACCTGGTGCGCATTTTCTCCGCCAACGTGGCCGTGGCCTTTGAGAACATCTATCTCAACCGGGAACTCATGGAGACACACCGGGAGATGATCATGACCCTGGGCGAGGTGCTGGAGAACCGGTCCTTTGAAATCCGGAACCACACACGCCGCGTGGCCGAGGCTTCCTATCTCCTGGCGCGGCTCATCGGCATGGAAGAGCCGGAGGCGGAGATCCTCAAGCTGGCGTCGCCCATGCACGACCTGGGCAAGGTGGGCGTACCCGACGCGGTGCTGCTGAAGCCCGGCAGCCTCACGGCCCAGGAATTTGAAATGATCAAGGCCCACACCACAACGGGGTGGGAGATCCTCAGGAACTCGACGCGAGACCTCAACAGGGCCGCGGCCATCGTTGCGCTGCAGCATCATGAACGGTGGGACGGCCAGGGTTATCCCAAGGGCCTCGCGGGCGAGGATATCCATATTTATGGCCGGATCACCTGCATCACCGACGTTTTCGACGCGCTTACGCACCGGCGGGTGTACAAGCCGGCCTGGGATGGGCAACGGGTAACGGAACTCATCCGGGAGCAGCGGGGAAAGTATTTTGATCCCGCGCTGGTCGACGTCTTCCTGGAAAATCTGGACGCCTTTTTCCAAATCAACGAACAGTTCCCGGATATCGAGGACCAGGACGGCGAGTGGCCCATGCGTCCTTTGTATTGAGATGTCCGGGACGGCCGAATCCGCTCCCCTCAACCCGCGTTGTCCGCCCGCACCTCAGGGCATTGCGGCTTGTGAACCGGTTTCCGTTCCGGCCGGTTTCCCGGCCGAGGGGACACCACGAGGCCCGTCTCCGAATAGCGGCCCGGGGACACCGCGATGGGATGATCGACGCCATTATCGACTTCGCCTTACAGTCCTCGCCGGGGTGGCGGGAATCCCTTTCATGCGCTATAACAGCCCGTTGAAAAGCTCGGAATTTGCAGCCTGTTAAAAAACGATGAGATGCAAGGCGCGCGAATTTCGAGGAGTAAGGCGTACTTACGGTACGCTGCATCGACGAGAAATGAAGCGCAACACCGCAGATCGCGTTTTTCAACAGGCTGATAAGGCTGTATGGAAACCCATTCGCCAGGGGAGGCGCCGGACGAGCGCCTGTAATGCCTCCCCGGTCCCTGGCGGGGGCCGTGGCGAAAATGTTGTGGAGAGCCATTGAACGGGTTGTTGACGCGTGTCCGCACAAAAATCCTGTCTCCCCTGGGCGAAGGGACCCTTCGTCCCTATGGGTGGCCTCATGAACCGCGACGGGTCGGACGATGAAGGAACGAACGCAGTCGGAAAACGCGAGGCGGACGGAAACGGACCAGGATGGCGCGCTGCGCCTTTTGGAGGAATCGGACAGGTGCATGTTCGTTACCGGGCTGGCCGGAACGGGCAAGTCCACGCTTCTGGCCAGGTTCATGGTCCAGACCGGGAAGGCGGCCGCCGTGGTGGCTCCCACCGGCATTGCCGCGTTGGCCGTGGGCGGAGAGACGCTGCATTCCTTTTTCCGGTTGCCGCCCCGCGCACTGGCGGCGGACGAGGTCCCGTTCGTTGCCGACCCTTCCCTGTATGGCCACATAGGCGCGCTGGTGGTGGACGAGATATCCATGGTGCGGGCCGACATGATGCAGGCCGTGGACAACGTGCTGAAAAAGTACGGCCCCGAGCCTGGAGCGCCCTTTGGGGGCGTGCAGGTGATCGTGTTCGGCGACCTGTTCCAGCTTCCGCCGGTGGTTTCCACCCGGGAGGAACGGCATTACCTTCACGCGAGATTCGGCGGTCCGTTTTTCTTCAACGCGGATTGCACAAGGCGGCATCCCTTTGAACTCGTGGAACTCAACCACATCTACCGGCAGACGGACCCCGGGTTCATCGAATTGTTGAACGCGGTGCGGGACGGCGGCATCACGGAGGAGCAACTCTCTCGGCTCAATGATCGTGTGGCGTCCGGCGAGGCGGAGATCGAAGCCCATGACGCGGTGCTGGTCACCCCCACCAACAAGAGGGCGGAAGCGGTGAACAATGCCCGCCTGGCGGCCCTGGCGGGAGAGGAAAGGACCTACGAGTGCCGGACAAAGGGGGATTTCGACCTGAAGGCGGCGCCGGCCCCCCGTTCCCTGACCCTCAAGGAGGCGGCGAGGGTGATGTTTTTGCGCAACGACCCGGACGGCAGATGGGTGAACGGGACCCTGGGAGTGGTGTCCTCCCTGGGAAGGGAAGGTGTGGAGGTAGTGGTGCGGCACCAGGGGGCCGAGTACGAGGTGGAGGTGTTTCCCGAGGAATGGGAGAACCTCAAATACCGATACGACCCGGGGGCCAGGGAGATTGCCGCGGAAAAAACCGGTTCCTATTCCCAATTGCCGCTCAAGCCCGCCTATGCCGTCACCATTCACAAAAGCCAGGGGCAGACCCTGGAACGGGTGGTGGTGGACATGGCCGGAGGGGCATTCGCCCATGGACAGACGTACGTGGCCCTTTCAAGGTGTACCAGCCTCGAGGGCCTGCTGCTGGCCCGACCGCTGAGAATGCGGGACGTCATCGTGGATCCCGCGGTCATGGCCTATGTACGCGGCGGGGGCCTCCGGAAAGCCGCGACCCCGGACAGGCCCGCAACAAGCGCGGGCCGGAAACCGTGCGGGACCCCGAAAGACCATTCTCTACCGCATGCCCCCCGGGCGGCGACCTCCAGGAAGCCTTCCGTGGCGAAACCTCCGGGGGACGATGACGTGGCCTCCGGGATTGCGCCGTCGCCGAAGACCACGCCAAAGCCCCCGTCAGCGGGCCGGACGGACAGTGGCGAAAGGATTGCCGACGGTCGGGAACTGGCCAGGAAAGTCGGCAAATGGGCCCGGATATTTCACCGCGCCCTGCACGAAGGCAAGATGATCGAACTGGACTACCTGGGCGACGACGGTCTGTTGTACAGGAACGTGGTCGTGAGACCCGTGGAGATCGTAGGGGCCGGAATCGACCTGCGCCTTGTCGGACGCATGGAGGAGCGGGGAGAACAGGCCAGCCTGCCCGTCAGCGCCGTACAACGGGCCAGGGCGGTCCGGGAGGAAAGGGCGGGCCGCCGTCCCGGAGTAGTGGAAGACCCCACGGAATCCCGGCGTCTGGAGGAATTGCGGGAAGAGTACGTGGCCGCGAAAACCGCCCAGGACGTGCAAAGGCGTCTGGATGCACTGGAACGCCTGGTCGCTCACGGGGGAGGTGAAGTCTACGTCAGGGCCATGCGACAACTGGAAGCCATGGTTCGTGGCTGGGAACTGGCCCTGGCCCGGAAGCCCCGCGGCCGGAGCCACAGGGAAAAATGCCTCCTTGAACTGGAGTCCATCGTGGAAGCGGACAGCGGCGAGTATGGGCGCCGCGCCCGCGCCCGGATGGAGCGCCTGCGAAAGGACGATTCCTCCGGCGGTTGAGTTTGCCCTGAATCCGCGGCGTCAAAGCCCGGCCGGCGTACTTTGGTACAGCCGGCAGGTCTCTTCATCGCATTCGCGCCACCTGAAACCGCCCACGGATTCAGGTTTGCTTTTTCATGAACAATGTGATTAAAAAGGAGCAGCAGGTTGTTTCCCACATCGCGGACAGAGTTCGTCCGACCCCGGGCCAAATACAAGAATCCCTACCTCTGACTGGGGTGAACACCCCATTTCAAGCAAAACGGCATTGCCATAGTATGATTTCATGGATCGGACGGGCCTTCCGTCGCCATTCGGAATTCGCGCGCCCTGCATCTCATTGTTTATGCCCAGGCTGTAAAGTCCGGGTTTTTCAATGGGCTGCCGTGCCAAGGCATTTCCGGCAACTGTCCGAAAGGATCGCGGTTGGTGACCTTGACGGTTCCGTCCGGTATTCCTTTCCGGGCGCCGCGGGCAGCCAGAGCGCTGACGGCAGACAACCGAATCCTGACGGATTCGGCGCTTTCATACAGGTTTCACTCGCGCCGGCGGCCCGGATGCCGTCGGCAAAACGCCAACGCAAATGCAAAGGAGATCATCATGGGCAGCGTTTACAAGATCATCGAACTGGTCGGAACCTCGGAGACTTCCTGGGAAGACGCGGCAAAATCAGCGGTGGACACGGCCGGCAAGAGCCTCAAGGAGCTTCGCGTGGCCGAGGTGAGCGAGCTTGACATGAAGTTGGAGGCAGGCAAGGTCACCATGTACCGCGCCAAGGTCAAGCTGTCGTTCAAGTACGAGCAGTAGGATTCGTTCTTCCGGAAGTGACTCCGGAAGGCCGGATCCGGGGAAAGGCTGCCGGTGGCCGGGGCAACCCGGTGCCGGTGTGCCTCCCCGGCAGGATGAATGGCTCCCTGCGTTCAGGAAGGGGCTGGTGCGTCCCGCCTTTGGGGCAGGGCGGCGAAACGGACGGAAAAGAGGCCCGCCGGAGCATTCCGACGGGCCGTTTGGCGCGGTCGGGAAGCGCCTATTCAGGAGGCGCGAAGAAGCCCAGCAGTTCAGCCGATTCCAGTACGTGGCCATCCATGGCCTTGAGCACCTCGTCCTTGGAAGGCTGGTTTCCCGCCTCGATTGCGGTGTCCAGGGCAAACAGCTTGAAGAAATAACGGTGCTCCCTGTCAGGAGGGCAGGGGCCATAGTAGTTCGTGTTCCCCGCGGTACCAGTTCCATGGTCTCCGGGCGGTTCCTCCCCTTCCTCGATTCCCTGCCAGTCTGGCGGAATGTTGTACACGATCCAGTGGTCCCACATGCCGTCCTCGCGCAGATTCCTGGGTACGTCCGGGTCCTCCATGATGAGGACCAGACTCCTGGCTCCCTCGGGAACGTCGCTCACGCTCAGGGGCGGACTCATGTTGGCTCCATGGCATGAGTATTGTTGCGGAATCCTTTCTCCGTTACGAAATGCCGGGCTGACGATCTTCATACGCTCTCCTCCTTTTCGGTTTCAGGTTGACGATTCCATGGACGACGGGCCGGGCCAGTCACGTGGTGGTCGGGGCCTTGCGGGCCGTATCCAGCACGTCCAGGACCTCCTGGTCCGTAAGATCCTCGAATTCTCCGTAAAACGACGCCACGGCAAATGAGTAGCCATGGTCCACGTGAGGGCAGACGATGTCATCGCAATTCTTTTTCACCAACTCGTAGGAATTGGCATGCGCAACGGGCACCGCGGCCACGATCCTGTCGGGACTTTTGGACTTCACAAACTCCAGGCCGGCCAGCATCGTGTACCCGGTGGCCAGTCCGTCATCCACCACCATGACGGTGCGTCCGGCAAGCTCCGGAAACGGCCTGTCCCCCCGGTACTCGCGGTCTCTGCGCAGGACCTCCTCATAGACTTCATCGACTATTGGCTGGATGTCCTTCTGGCTCACATAGCCTCCATGGACCAGCCTCGCATTGAGCATGGTCTTCTTGTCCAGCGTGACGGCCCCGAAGCCCATCTGGTCGTTTTGGGGGATGGGAAGTTTCCTGAGTACCAGCACATCCAGCGGACAATCGAGAGTGCGGGCAACGGGATATCCGACCGGGACCCCTCCTCTGGGAATTCCCAGCACGATCGGATCATGCCAGTCCAGGTTCAACTCACCGATCTTTTCGGCCAGTACCCTTCCGGCATGAAAGCGGTCTCTGTAAATCATGGTTCCCCCCTGGCGAAGTCCTGAATCCGTGAGCGATCCGTTAGCCGGGCCTCTCCATATATGTGGGAGCCTCTGCTCCCCGGATTCAGGAAAATGGGTTTCGTGTTTGCCCCTATGCGGGACCGGACCGGGAAATCGGCGCACGTTTACCCAATTGTCCCGATTTGTATGGAAATGAAAATAGAAGGAATACTGTATCCATGGCAGGCACAGGGTGTAATGAACCCCTGGTTCGATGCCGGTACGCGTGGGGGGTAGGTCCATGTCCTTTTCGTTGTCGCCATTACCGGAAATCGGGCCGGGATATGGGGGCAATGACCCATTTAAC